>CAZIVR010000027.1:0-12312 GCA_964542745.1 uncultured bacterium | reverse complement strand
GCTGGTTGAGCGTCTGCTCGCGCTCGTCGTGCCCGCCGCCGAGGCCCGCGCCGCGGTGACGGCCGACGGCGTCGATCTCGTCCACGAACAGGATGCAGGGGGCGTTGCGCTTGCCCTGCTCGAAGAGGTCGCGGACGCGCGAAGCCCCGACCCCGACGAACATCTCCACGAAGTCCGAGCCGCTCATCGAGAAGAACGGAACGCCCGCCTCGCCGGCCACGGCGCGCGCGAGCAGGGTCTTGCCCGAGCCCGGGGGCCCGAGCAGCAGCGCCCCCTTCGGGATCCGCCCGCCGAGGCGCTGGAACTTCTGGGGCTCCTTCAGGAACTCGATGATCTCCTGGAGTTCCTGCTTGGCCTCGTCGCAGCCGGCCACGTCCTTGAAGGTGACCTTGGGCGCGCTCTCCATCACCACCCGCGCCTTGGTCTTCCCGAACTTGAGCGCGGCGCTCCCGCCCGCCTGCATCTGGCGCATCATGAACAGCCAGACGCCGAGAAACAGGACCAGCGGCAGCCACGCGAACAGCGCGGAGATCCAGTTGACCCCGCCGGTCCGCACCTCGATCTCGATGCCGGGGTTGTTCTTCCAGACCCGGTCGGGCAGGTCCTCGCCGGTGCCGACGATGTTGGTCTTGAACGACTTGAACGGCACTTCGCGGCCGTTGGCGCGCACCGTCGCCTCGTTCTTCAGCTCGCCGGTCACGGCGTTCTCGACGATCTGCAGGTTGGCGAGATTGCCCTTCTCGACCTCGGCGATGAAGCGCGTGTAGGAAACCTCGACGCGCGGGGGCGTCATGAAGCTGCCCTGGTACATGCGGAAGGCGACCAGCGACAGCAGCACCACGAAGGCCCAGAAGGCGAGCGTGCGCATGGGCCGGCCGCCCGGCGAGGGCAGCGAAGGCCGGCGCGGGGGCCCGCCGCCGCGGCGGGAATCCCGGTTACGGCCCGAATCGGAGCCGGACATGTCGTCCCGGCGGAAGATGCTCACGGATCAAGCCTCCTGGAGAACTCCAACGTAGGGAAGGTTGCGGTAGCGCTCGGCCGCGTCCATGCCGTAGCCGATCACGAACTCCGAGCCGATCTTCCAGCCCGCGTAGTCTACGGGCACGGGGATGCGGCGGCACGGAACCTTGTCGAGAAGCGTGGCCACCTTGAGGCTGGCCGCGCCGCGCGAGCGCAGCAGGTCGAGGATGAACTGGACGCTCTGGCCCGAGTCCACCACGCCCTCGCACAGCACCACGTGGCGCCCGGCGATGTCGGTGCGCAGGTCCATCACCAGCCGGACCGTGCCGCTCGACACGGTCCCGGCGCCGTACGACGCCACCGCGAGGAAGTCCATCTCGAGGTCCACGGGAGTGGCGCGCGCGAGGTCGCACTGGAACATGCAGGCGCCCTTGAGGACCCCGACGAACAGGGGCTTCTTGTCGCCGTACTCGCGGGCCAGCTCGAGGCCCATCTCGCGGACACGGGCCTGGATCTGCTCGGCCGAGAACAGCACGCGGATCGTGGGATCGGCCTGAACGGCGGGGTGGCTGTCGCTCATGTCTCGCTCGCTCCTCCGTGGGGCGGGTGTGGCGCCAGGCGTTCCGTGGACGGCGCCCCGGGGCGCCGCGACCGCGGCGCCGGACCGGGGAGAATGACGATGTCGTGGGACTCCCGAACCGCGCGATAGCCACCCGGAAGGCCGACGCTCGACGAGGCGCGCCCCGCGTCGAGCAGGCGGCACAGCCCGTCGAGGTGCCGCCGGGTGAGCGCCTCTCCGTTCCCGGCCAGGCGCCTCCAGAGCAGGCGCAGGGCGAGGTGCCGCGCCGCGGAAGGGTAGGGGGCCACCCCCCTCGAATCAAGCCGCAGCACGCCGCCTTCGATGCGCGACACCCTCCCGAGGCTGCGGCCCCATTGCGAGGCGATCGCCCGCTCCGCGGCGCGCACCTCGGCGGCGCTCCGCGCGGCCCGCCGCGCGAGCCCCGGGCGGGTGCCGCCCGCGGCCGCGAGCAGGGCCGGCACCACGTCGTGGCGCACCCGGTTGCGGGCGTGGGCGCGCGAGGCGTTGCTCGCGTCCTCGCGCCACGCGAGCCCGGCCCGGGTGAGGTCGGCCTCGAGGTCGGCGCGGGTCGCCTCGAGGAGCGGCTTGATCCAGCGCCCGGTGCGCTCGCGCATCGCGCCGAGCCCGCGCAGGCCCGCGCCCCGGGCGAGGCGCAGCAGGAGCGTCTCGAGCTGGTCGTCGGCGGTGTGGCCGGTGGCGATCGCCGCGGCCCCGGCGCGCCGCGCGGCGGCCGCGAGGAACGCCCGGCGCAGCCGCCGCAGGCCGTCTTCGCCGCTCCAGCCGCGCTCGGCGAGCACGCGCCTCGCGTCGCGGCGCGCGGTCGCGAGCGGCACGCCGAGCCGGGCGCACAGGGCGCGCACCGCCTCGAGGTCGGCGTCGGCCTCGGCGCCGCGCAGGCCGTGGTGCAGGTGGGCGGCCCGGAGGCTCAGGCCGAACTCCGGGGCGATCGAGTGGAGCGCCGCGAGCAGGGCGGTCGAATCCGCCCCGCCGCTCACCGCCACGAGGACCGCGCTCCCCGCGGGCACGCGGCAGGGCCCCCGGAGCGCGCGGCGCAACACGGGCTCGACGCGGCGAAGGCGCGGAATCGGTCGGGTCTTGGACACGAGGTTGGTGGCGGCGGAGGGATTCGAACCCCCGACACAGGGATTATGATTCCCCTGCTCTACCAGCTGAGCTACACCGCCGAAAAGGGAGCCGCCCGACCTCCCGGAGGGGCGGCGAACCGGGGAAATTAGGGGGCGCCCGCGGGGGAGTCAAGACCGCGCTCCCGCGGCAGCGGGCCCGCGCAGCGCCGCTCGGAGCCGCGCGCGGAGCCCCGCGCCGGGCCTACCCCGCCGCCTTCTCGGTGCCCGATTCGGCGCCCGGCTCGCGGCCCTCGGGCTCCTCGTCCTCGGGCCGGATGCGGAAGATGCGCGAAAGCTCGCTGCGCAGCGCCCCCTCGTCGAGCCGCTGCCGGAGCTGGCCGCGATAGGCCACCGAGATGTCGCCGGTCTGCTCGCTCACCACGATCACCGCGGCGTCCGACTCCTCGGAGAGGCCGAGCGCGGCGCGGTGGCGGGTGCCGAGCGCCCCCGGCGTGCGCGGGTTCGAGGACAGCGGCAGGATGCACCCGGCCGAGACCACGGTGTCCTCGCGCAGGATGATGGCGCCGTCGTGGAGCGGCGAATTGGGGCTGAACAGCGTGACCAGCAGTTCGGCCGAGACCTTGGCATCGAGCCGCGTGCCGGTCTCGACGAAGTTCCTCAGGCCCACGTTGCGCTCGATCACGACCAGCGCGCCCTGGCGGCGCTCGGAGAGCGTCTCGACCCCGCGCACCACCTCGCCCAGCACGCCGTAGCTGTCCCCGCGCAGGAACGAGCGGAAGTAGCGGGTGCGGCCGAACTGGGAGAGCGCGTGGCGCAGCTCGGGCTGGAACAGGATCACGAACGCGATCAGCCACACCGTCTTCAGGCTGTCGGTGATCCACTTGATCGCGATCAGGTCGAGCTGGCGCGCGGCGAGCCCGATCACGGCGATGACGAGCAGCCCGACGTACATCTGAGCCGAGCGCGTGCCCTTCACCAGGATCAGCAGCCGGTAGAAGAGCGCCGCGACCAGCAGGATGTCGAGCAGGTCGAGGAGCCAGATGCCGTGGACGGGCGTCATGGGTTCGGGGCGCGCATGCGCGGGGACGACTCTACCAGAAGGCCGGAGCCGCGGAGCCGCCGCCGCGCGCGCGCGGCGGCCGCGCGCGGACCGGCCGGGTCACGCCTCGCGGCGCGCGCCGGCCAGCGCCTCGGCGACCCGCGCGGCGCGCCGGGTGGCGGCCAGGTCGTGGGTGCGCAGGATGCGGGCGCCGCGCAGCACCGCGACCGCGGTGGCCGCGAGGCCGCCCTCGAGCCGCTCGCCCACCGGAACCGGCTCGATCTCGCGGTCGGGCGTGCCCGGCGGCGCGCCGGGGCGGGCCAGCACGCGCCCGAGAAAGCTCTTCCGCGAGATCCCGAGGAGCAGCGGGCGGCCGAGCGCGGCGAGGCGGTCGAGGTTGGCGAGCAGCGAGAGGCTGTGGGCCACGCTCTTCCCGAAGCCGACGCCGGGGTCGAACGCGATCGCCTCGTCGGCGATCCCCGCGGCCCGGGCGGCGGCCCGCCGCGCCTCGAGGAACTCGCCGACCTCGCGCACCACGTCGTCGTAGCGCGGCGCGTCCTGCATGGTCGCGGGATTGCCGCGCATGTGCATCAGCACCACGCCCGCGCCGCTCGCCGCGACCACCGCCGGCATGGCCGGGTCGCCCAGCGCGGTGACGTCGTTCACGACGTGGCAGCCGGCCGCGAGCGCCCGCTCCGCCACTTCCGCGCTCGCAGTGTCCACCGAGAGGCACGCCCCGGGCGCCCGGCGCCGCAGGCCCTCGACCACCGGCGCGAGGCGGCGCCACTGCTCCGAGGCGGGCACCGGCTGCGAGCCCGGCCGGGTGCTCTCGCCGCCGAGGTCGAGCAGGTCGGCGCCTTCGCCCAGCAGCTCGAGCCCGCGAGCGATCGCCGCCCCGGGCTCCAGGTACTTCCCGCCATCCGAGAAGGAGTCCGGGGTCACGTTCACGATCCCCATGAGGAGCGTGCGCGTCCCCAGGTCGAAGGCGCGGTCCCGACAGCGCCAGATCACGCGGGCGCCCCGGCGTCCCGGCGCACCGCTACTTCAGCGCCTCGCGCAGCCGCCGGATCTGGGCGGCGTGGTTGTGCGCGTGCACCGCGTAGATCTCGAGCCACAGCTCCGCCGAGTAGACGCCGTGCTCGGTGTGCCAGCCCCGCAGCTTCCAGTCCTCGTCGCCCATGGTCTCGATGAGCTGGAGCGACGTGGCGCGCGCGGCGCGGAACGCCTCGAGCGCCGGGGCCATGTCGCGGGTGTTGTAGCGGAGCAGGATCGCGAAGCGGTCCTGGTCGTAGCCGTGGATGACCGGGAACTCCTCGGCGAGCAGCTTGCGCAGCCGCTGCCCGCTGATGGTCTCGCTGTCGGCCAGGTGGTGCACGATTTCGCGGGCGCTCCACTTGCCCGGAATCGGGTGGGCGGCCAGCGACTCCTCGGGAAATCCCTTCAGGGCCTGGGCCACCTCGTCGTAACCGGCCGCGTACTGCCGGATCAGCTGTTCGCGCTTCTCGGAATTCATCGCTGGGGGGCTCCTCCCCGGGTCGGGAAACCGTGGTTTGCAGCGCGTTGACCTGCGCGGGGTCGGATGGTAGCACTTACCCGCTTTGCCGCCTGATTCCGGGTGCGCCCGGTGCACTTCCCGCCCGCGCACCCGGACTTTTCCGTTCGCGACCGGGATTTCCATGGAGGCCATCGAATGGCCCGCTTCAAGGGTGCGCTCCTCGCCGTCCTCATCGTGTCGTCGTTGCCGGTTCCGGCGGCGGCCCAGATCGGCGGCCATCCTTTCGAGATCTCCGGCGGCGCGGGCTACTTCTCGCCGGACATGCGGGCGCGCCTCGAGTCCGCCCCGGGCTACGTCGGCGGCCTCGCCTGGCGGGCGAACCCGTCCCTGTCGCTCGAGCTGAACGGCACGTGGGTGGCGTCGCAGGCCGACTCCGCTCCCGGGCAGGACCACAACTTCTTCCTCGGCAGCGCCGACCTGCGCTGGAACCTGCGTCCCGCCTTCCAGGAACTGGTGCCCTACCTGCTGGTGGGCGGGGGCTACGCGAGCAGCCACACCACCGGGCGGGCCCCGGACCTGCTCGAGCGCGGCGCGGGCACGATCGGGGCCGGCCTGCTCGCCAACGTCGTGGACCAGCGCTGCTACCTGCGCTTCCAGGTGCGCGACGTGATGTTCCGCGAGCGCGGCCAGCAGGAGTTCAGCAACCACCTGGTGGCCACCGCCGGCGTGCACTTCGTCTGGGGCGGGCGCGCCATGGACGCGGACAAGGACGGCGTGCGCGACCGCCTCGACCGCTGCGCGGAGACGCCGATCGGCGCCACGGTGGACGTGCACGGCTGCCCGTCGGACGCCGACGGCGACGGCGTGCTCGACGGCCTCGACAAGTGCAACGACACGCCGAAGGGCTGCGAGATCGACGCCGGCGGCTGCTCGAAGGACGCCGACGGCGACGGCATCTGCGACGGCGTGGACACCTGCCCGGACACGCCGAAGGGCGCCTCGGTCAGCCCGCAGGGCTGCCCCTCCGACAGCGACGGCGACGGCATCCTCGACGGCCTCGACCGCTGCCCGGGCACGCCGAAGGGCGCGATCGTGGACGCGTCGGGCTGCCCGAACGACGCCGACGGCGACGGGGTCTTCGACGGCCTCGACGCCTGCGCCAACACGCCCTCCGGGGTGCCGGTGGATTCGACCGGCTGCCCGCTCGAGGCCGGACCGCGCGAGATCCAGCTGCTCAACACCGGCATGATCCGCATCTCCGAAGTCCTCTTCGAGTCCGGCCAGGCGAGCCTCCGGCCCTCCGGGACCGCGGTGCTCGACACGGTGGTGAGGATCCTGTCCCAGTACCCGACGCTGCGGGTCGAGATCGGCGCGCACACCGACAACGCCGGCGACGCGGCGGCCAACGACGCCCTGTCGCAGCAGCGCGCCGACTCGGTGCTGGCCACGATCCGCGGCCGCTACCCCGGGCTCGACGCGTCCCGCTACAGCGCGCGCGGCTACGGCGGCGAGATGCCGGTGGCGCCGAACCGCACCGAGCTGGGCCGGGCCAAGAACCGGCGCGTGGAGTTCCGGGTGCTCAACACCGAGGACCTGCGGGCCGAGCGCGAGAAGCGTCGCGCGCTGCTGCGGGGCAACCGGCCGGCCGCCGCGCCCGTGACGCCTCCCGTCACGCCGGCCCCGGCGGACTCGACGCGCAACTGATCGCCCCCGGCCTGGGCGCCGGGAACGCGGACACGACGGGGCGCCCGAGCGGCGCCCCGTTCGCGTTTCTCCGCGGGCGCGAGGCGGCTGCGGCGGCGCGTCGAGCCTGCCGCCGGAAATAGGGCTCACGCCGCGGGCCGGCGGGGCGCTATCGTTGCCGCACCCTGCGCCCTGTACCGGCCCGCCCCCTCGCCCCCGAGGACCCATGCGCTTCCCTCCACGATGCCGCCCCCTCCCGGCGATGTGCCGGGTTCCTTCGCCTCGCGTGCTCCGCGGCCGCTGCTTCCCGCCGGTGGCGGTCGCGGCGCTGGCACTGCTCCTCGGCTCGCTCGTTCCCGCCGCACGGGCGCTGGCCTGCTCCGGGTGCGTGCCGCTCGACGACGCCTCGGGGCCCGCCTACCTCGGAGCCCACCCGCTCGGCCTCTATCCGGGGGCGAGCAACGTGCCGCCGGCGGGTCATCTCGCGCTGGCGCTCACCGCCGCCGGCGAGGTGGTGCCCCGCGACGCGGCGGGCGCGCCCGCGGCCAACGGCTGGATCGGCCTGCTCGCGATCGGCATGTCCAACGCCAACCAGGAATTCGCGGTGTTCGAACGGCTCGCCGACGCCGACCCCGCGCGCAACGCCCGGCTGGTGCTGGTGGACGGCGCGGTCGGCGGCCAGAGCGCCGACGTGATCTGGAACCCGTCCGCCGCCTATTGGACCACCGTGCTGCAGCGCGTGCGCGCGGCCGGTCTCGACGCGGACCAGGTGCAGGCCGTGTGGCTTAAGGAGGCCGAGAGCAGCCAGCCCGCGCCGGTGTTCCCGGCCCACGCGGAGACCCTGCAGGCGCACGTGCGGGCGATCGTGCTCCACCTGAAGACGCTCTTCCCGCAGCTCCGGCTGTGCTTCCTCGCGAGCCGCATCTACGGCGGCTACAGCCCGGGGCTCGGGCTGGGCGAGCCCACCAGCTACGAGGGCGGCTTCGCGATGCGCTGGCTGATCGAGGACCAGGCCACCGGGGATCCGGGGCTGAACGCCGACCCCGGCGCCGGGCCGGTGCTCGCGCCGGTGCTGCTGTGGGGGCCCTACCTGTGGGCCAACGGCACGACGCCGCGCGCGAGCGACGGCCTCACGTGGCAGCCGGGGGATCTCGAGGCCGACAACGTGCACCCCTCGCCGGGCGGCGAAGCCAAGGTCGCTGCGCTCCTCGACGGCTTCTTCAACTCGGACGCGGCCGCGACGCCCTGGTACCAGGACGATCCGGGCGCCGACCTCGACACGCTCGGGACCGTGGCCGACGCGCACGTGGACGACGCCCAGCCCGGGGTCAACTTCGGCTCGGCGGGCGTGCTCCAGTGGGCCCATCCCGGGATGCGCGCCTTCGTGAAGTTCGACCTCGAGTCGGTCGCCGGCACGGTGCTGCGCGCCAAGCTCGCCCTCAAGACCCCGGCCAACACCGCCACGCGGCCGATCGAGGTGCTCGACGTCCCGGGCACCACGTGGGGCGAGGCGACGATCACCGCTTCCAACGCGCCCGCCCTCGGCGCCGTGCTCGACACGATCCCGAGCGCGAGCCGCGGCACGGCCCTCGGCGTGGACGTCACCGCCGAGGTGATCGCGGCGCTGGCGCAGCCGCCGGGCTCGCGGCGGATCGCCTTCGGGCTCCGCGCCTTCCCGGGACCCTCGACCGTGCAGGAGGCGCTGAGCCGCGAATCGGGCGAAGGCCCGTGGCTGGTGCTGAGCCTCGACCCGGGGACGGTGTCGGTCGCCGCGCGCGACGAACGCGGCGGGGGGCTCGCGATTCACGTCCACCCGAATCCCTCGCGCGGGACCGCCGCGGTGCGCCTCGCGCTCGCGGGCGCGCTGCCGGAGGCCGAGATCGCCGTGTTCGACGTGCGCGGCGCCGAGGTGCGCGTGCTGCAGCGCGGCGCGCTGCCGGCGGGCACCCACCGCTGGAGCTGGGACGGACGCGACGCCTCGGGCCGCGCCGTTCCCGCCGGGATCTACTGGGCGCGGATCGCGGGCGGCGGGCGGGTCGCGCGGGCCCGCTTCGCGCTCGTCCCCTGACGCCTCGGCCGCGCCGCCGGAACCGTTTCCCCGAAACGCGACGCGGCCGCCCCCGGGTTCGGGAGCGGCCGCGCGCGGCGGGGCGTCCTCGCGGAGGTTCGACTACCTCCGGTAGAGGGACTTGATCGCGCCCCAGGTGCGGCCCGCGGCCGAGGTCGCGCCGCCGGCGTAGGTGCCGGTGGTGTGCTCGCGGACGTCGGGCGACGAGCTCGGCGGCCCTGAGAGCTGGAGATCCACGAAGACGTCGAAGAAGCTGTCGATGTGGCCCTGCGGATCGGGAGCGGGGTTGCGCAGCTCGATGAAGACGTCGAAGAAGGACGCCCGGCCGCTCGGCGACGTGCCGTGGGTGTGGTACGTGTGCTCGCCGGTGTCGTCGGCGACGCGGTAGGTGATGTCGAAGAAGCTCGACGTCACGAAGACGTCGAAGAAGGAATCCACGCTGTACTGCGGCGCGCCGGGATTGATCGGCACGAGGTACCGGGTGCCGGGCGGGCGGCCGGGAGGATGCACCATGCGGGCGCCGGTGACCTGGCGCCCGGTGGCGGGGGCCTGGAAGTCGATCTCGTAGAAGATGTCGAAGAAGGAGTCCACCGACGGAGGCGATCCGCCCGCGCCGCCACCGCCGGCCTGCCCGCGCCAGACCCACGGCGTGCCGGGGGGCAGGCCGTTGAGCGAGAGCGCCACCAGCTCGATCTCGATCTGCTGCGTGGGATCGAAGCTCCCGCCCGAGAGCGTGCCGGCGAGCGTGACGGCCGGCGGCGACGGATAGGGCGGTGCGTGGACGGGAAGCTCGGTGAACACGTCGAAGAACGAGTCCACCGCGGCGGCGGGGCGCCCGGTGGAAGCCAGCGCGAACAGGGCGAGCAGGGCCAGACGGGAAGCGGTAACGAGTTTCATCGCGGCTCCGTGGGGGACGGCCGGGAGACGCGCGCGGGAGATCCGGGGCGCTCCGAGCCGAAGCGAGCCGGGGTTCGGCAGGAATCGGACGAGCCCCGAGTTTCCCGGATGAAGTCTCGTGAGCGTCGTCGCGGAGTCCCGACGGGTGCGGCCCGTGAGGGGGAAGGATAGTCGCGGCCACGGGGGAAACGCCACGGAAATCTGGGCGCTTCGGCCCGTGTTTTCGGGTCCCGGGCGGGGGTGGGTCGCGCGGGAGAGCCCGGGCGGCGCTTTCCGGTGGAGGCCTCGGGTGCGGCCCCGGATCGGTCAACCGCTTGGCATCCAGCGGGCTCGCGAGCCCCGGGCGGGCCCCTCGATCCGGCGGCGGCGCGATTGCCCGGGAGGCGGTTTGCCCGTAGACTCGCCGCCCACTCCGCCTTCATGCCCTCAGCCCTGCTCGTCCTCGAAGACGGCCGCGCGTTCCCCGGCCAGCGGTTCGGCGCCCTCTCGGACGCCGAAGGCGAGGTGGTTTTCAACACCTCCATGGCGGGCTACCAGGAGATCCTCGGGGACCCCTCCTACGCCGGCCAGATCGTGGTGATGACCTACCCGATGATCGGGAACTACGGCATCGCCCCCGAGGACTTCGAGTCCCGCAAGCCCTTCCTCGCCGGGCTCGTGGTCAAGGAGCCGAGCCGCATCGCCAGCAACTGGCGCAAGGACCGCTCGCTCGGCGACTACCTCGCGCGCCACGGCGTGCCGGGCTTCTTCGGCCTCGACACCCGCTCGCTGGTGCGGCACCTGCGCACCCACGGCTCGAAGCGGGGCGTGATCGCCAGCGGGGCCACCGCCGAGGCGCTCGCCGAGCGGGCGCGGAAGATTCCCTCGATGGCGGGGTGCGACCTCGCGCAGGTGGTGAGCGAGACCCGCAGCTACGCCTGGAGCCAGCCCTCGCCGCCGCTCATCGTTTCGGGCCGGGCCCGCACCGCCACCGGCGCCCCGTGGACCGGGCCCGCGAACGGCGACGGCGCGGCCCCCAAGGGCCAGCGGGTGGTCGCGATCGACTTCGGCATCAAGTACAGCATCCTGCGCCGGCTGGTGGACGTGGGCTGCGACGTGACCGTGGTGCCGGCCATGACCTCTTCCGCGGACATCCTCGCGCTGAATCCGGACGGCGTGGTGCTCTCGAACGGGCCCGGCGACCCCGAGCCGGTCGAGTACGGCGTGCGCACGATCCGCGAGCTGATCGGCCGCGTGCCGATCTTCGGCATCTGCCTCGGGCACCAGCTGCTCGGGCTCGCCGCGGGCGGCCGCACCTACAAGCTCAAGTTCGGGCACCGCGGCGGCAACCATCCCGTCATGGACCTCTCGACGCGCAAGGTCGAGATCACCGCGCACAACCACGGTTTCTCGGTGGATCCCGACTCGCTGAAGGACCGCGACGTGGAGCTCACGCACCTCAACCTGAACGACCAGACGCTCGAGGGCCTGCGCCTGAAGAACGCGCCCGCCTTCAGCGTCCAGTACCACCCGGAGGCCGCGCCGGGCCCCCACGACGCCCACTACCTGTTCGGGCGGTTCACCGGGATGATGCGCGACTGGAAGAAGGACCACGCCTGATGCCCCGCCGCGACGATCTCAAGCGCATCCTCATCATCGGCTCGGGCCCGATCGTGATCGGGCAGGCCTGCGAGTTCGACTACTCGGGCACCCAGGCCACCAAGTCGCTGCGCGCCGACGGCTACGAGGTGATCCTGGTCAACTCGAACCCGGCCACGATCATGACCGACCCCGAGCTGGCCGACCGCACCTACATCGAGCCGCTGGTGCCCGAGGTGCTGGAGGCGGTGATCGCGCGCGAGCGCCCCGACGCGGTGCTGCCCACCGTGGGCGGCCAGACGGCGCTCAACCTCGCGCTGGCGCTCGAGAAGCGCGGCGTCTTCAAGAAGTACGGCGTCGAGGTGATCGGCGCGAGCGTGGAGGCGATCCGCATCGCCGAGGCGCGCGACGAGTTCAAGCAGGCGATGCTCGAGATCGGTCTCGACGTGCCGAAGAGCGTGCTGGTGAAGACCGCCGAGGCGGGCATGGCCTTCGCCGAGGCGCAGGGCTTTCCCGTGGTGCTGCGGCCCTCCTTCACGCTCGGCGGCACGGGCGGCGGCATCGCGTGGAACGCCGAAGAGGCCGACGTGATCCTGCGCCGCGGCCTCGAGATGTCGCCGACCGGCGAGGTGCTGGTCGAGGAGTCGCTGCTCGGCTGGAAGGAGTACGAGCTCGAGGTGATGCGCGACCTGCGCGACAACGTGGTCGTGATCTGCTCGATCGAGAACTTCGACCCGATGGGCGTGCACACCGGCGACTCGCTCACGGTGGCGCCCGCCCAGACCCTCACCGACCGCGAGTACCAGCGCATGCGCGACGCGGCCGCCGCGATCATGCGTCGCGTGAGCGTCGAGACCGGCGGCTCGAACGTGCAGTTCGCGGTCAACCCCGCCAACGGCCGGCTGGTGGTGATCGAGATGAACCCGC
>CAZIVR010000026.1:0-36587 GCA_964542745.1 uncultured bacterium | reverse complement strand
GGCGGCGAAGGCGACCGTGCGGCCGTCGAAGGACACGGCCGGATCGCTCACGTCGTGGAAGCGCCCGCGCACGAGTTCGCGCAGGCGGCCGGTGGCCTCGCGCACCATCAGCCGCCCCCCCGGGGCGGCGGCGCGCGCGTAGGGACCGAGCCCCGGAACGGGCGGGCCGCCCGCCGGGAGCGGCTGGCGGGAGACGAACACCAGCGCGGGCACGCCTGGGCCGTAGGGCAGCGCCGCGGCGACCGCGAGGAGCGAGGCGGCGATCAGCGGGGCCGTCCGGCGCCGCGGGAACGGGACCTTCACGCCGTCAGGATACGCCCCCGTTCGGCCCGCGCGCCATCGCCAGGTCGGCGATCTCGCCGATGAGGTTCGAGAAGCTGCGCCCCGACTTCTTGCCCGCCATGGCGAATTCGGCCGAGGACAGCAGGTAGGGATTCGGGTTCACCTCGAGCACGTGCAGCGTCTCGTCGGGCGCGAGCCGGAAGTCGATGCGGCCGTAGTCGTGCAGGTCGAGCGCGTGGAACGCCTGGATCGCCACGTCCTGGATGCGCGCCACCAGCCCGGCGTCGAGGTCGTCCGGGAAGAAGGCCTTGGTGATCTTGTAGGCCTCGGTCTCCTCCTCCCACTTCACCTCGCTGCCCGCGATCTTGGGCGTCCCCTCGGGGAGCCGCGACAGGTCCATCTCCACGATCGGGAGCGCGATCGGCTTCTCGTTGCCGAGCACCGCCACGTACAGCTCGCGGCCCTCGATGTACTCCTCGATCAGCGCGGGCGAGTCGAACTCGGCGTGGATGTAGTGGATCCGCTCCATCAGCTCCTTGATCGAGCCGCACACCGCGCCGAACTGGATGCCGATCGAGCCGTCCTCGCGCGCCGGCTTCACGATCACCGGGAACGCGATGTCGTGCGCGTGGTCGAGGCGGCCGCGGTAGACGGTGGCGAAGTACGGCGTGTGGATGCCGTGGAAGGCGAAGATCTTCTTGGCGAGCGCCTTGTCCTGCGCGAGGTAGAGGCCGTGCGCGCCGGCCCCGGTGAAGCGGCGGCCGAGCAGCTCGAGGAAACCCGCCACCCGGCTGTCGTGGGTGTCGTCGCCCCCGAACGACTCGACCAGGTTGAAGATCAGGTCGGTCTCGGACTGCGCGACCTCGACCAGGCTCTGGGCGGTGCCGTCGAGGCGCAGGAAGACCGGGTTGTGCCCGAGCTTCTTGAGGGCGTCGTAGACCTCCTGCACGTCCTCGTCCGGGGATTTCCGTCTGGGGCGGGTGTCGGAGACGCGGTCCTCGCCCTCCTCCCACCAGAAGTCGTAGAGCACTCCCACGCGAAGCTTGGCCATGGCGTTCCTCGCCGGTGCGAATCGAAGGACTCCGTTCCCCTCGCTCGTTGCGACTCCGCTCGAAAGCTCTCAGCCCATCGTGAAACGGCCGCGGGTCAGGTAGTTCATGGCCAGGGTCGTGGCGTAGGCGGTCAGCTCCACGAGGAGCTGCGGCTCGCGCCCGATCTCGGCGTGAAGTTCCTTGTCGCGGCAGGTGCGGGCGATCCGCTCGATCAGCGCCCGCACCACCGGGCGGCGCACCCCGGTCCAGTAGGTGACCTTGTCGGTGAGCGCCAGCCGGTTCTCCTCGACCAGTTCCCAGGCGGGCCGGATCCCCTTTCGCCTGCGGCCCCGGGAAATGAACATGTCGGCCAGGTCGCTCTCCAGCGCGACGTTGACCGCGCTGCCGTTCTGCTTCGCGAGCCGGCGGTAGAACTGCTCCACCGTGAGCTTCATGTCCTCGACGGTGAGGTCGAAATCGCCCTTCGGCACCAGCGGATCGCGGTCGCCGACCAGCCTCGCCACGCGCTCAACATACCGCAGCTTGTGAAGCGCGGGCCATCCCTTGTATTTGGCCCGCCAGTTGGAGCGCGGCGTGAGCCACACGGCGAAGGTCTCGGCGAAGTCCTCGTCCGGGTGCTTCTGCGCGTACCAGCCGGCGATGTGCCGCACGAACTTCCGGCTGAAGGGCACCGGTCGGTAGTGGTCGCGGTAGCGGCGGTTGAAGGGCCCGAACAGGCGCCGCCACTCCGGGGTGCCGAACAGCGCGTAGGCGTAGTTGAAGGCGTGGCCGGCCTCGTGCCGGAGGTACATCATGATCTCGCGCTCGTCCTCGAGGTCGTTCATCTCGCGTTCGAGACGGGCGAGCTTGGGATCGGCGAGGTAGAACGGGATGCCGATCACCGGGTGGCCGTCGGGACATCCCCACTCGTCGGTGAGGTAGCAGACCGGGCGGAAGCGATGGAGCCCCTTGCGCTCGAGCTCGCGATAGAGCTGCTGGACGTAGCGCTCGACCGACGAACCTTCGAGCCGGAGCCCCAGCTGGCTGATGGGCTTGCCAAGGATCTCGCGAACGTCGGGAGCCGCCTTCTCGAAGTCGGACACGGACGGCGATGCTAGAGGCGCCCCGGCCCGGCGACAAGCGGCGCCCCGCGCGCCCCGCCCCCGCCACCGCGGGCGAACGACGCCGGCCGGCCTCCCCGGGAGGTTTCGCGTCGCCGAACCCGGCATTCGTAAAGCCCCGGAAAAGAAATGTGTGTTGGAACGCACATTCTCACCGGCGCCGCATCCAGACGTGCGACCCTGTTCCCCGGCGGTTCGAGGCCTGCTAGCTTCCCCGGTTCCGGTCGCCGCGCGGTCGCAGCACCCCTTCGCTGTCCACGTGGTCCGGCAGCATCCATTCGAGGAGGTTCGGTCATGAAGCACCCGATTCGCGCGACGCTCGCCGCCGTGCTGGTTTCCGCTCTCGCGGCGGCCGCCGCGTTCGCCGCGCCCGAAACCCTGAAGCTCGATCCCACCCACTCGATCGTCGGCTTCCAGGTACGTCACTTCTTCTCGAAGACCCCGGGCCGCTTCAAGGACGTGGACGGCGTGATCCAGTTCGACGCCAAGAACCCCGCGGCCTCGTCGGTCGAGGTGACGATCCAGGCCACCAGCATCGACACCGAGAACGAGCGCCGCGACGGGCACCTGCGCAGCGCCGACTTCTTCGACGTCGAGAAGTTCCCGACCCTCACCTTCAAGAGCAAGAAGGTGTCGCTCGAGGCCGGCAAGACCGCGCTCGCGCCGGGCGACAAGTTCAAGATCGAAGGCGACCTGACGATTCGCGGCATCACCAAGCCGGTCACGCTCGACGCGACCTTCATGGGCGCGGGAACCGTCGGCATCGGCGGCAACTCGATGGGCACCATCGCGGGCTTCGAGGCTTCGACGGTGGTGGACCGGAAGGACTTCGGCATCGTCTGGAACCGCAACCTCGACCAGGGCGGCGTGATGCTCGGCGACGAGGTCTGGATCAACCTGCAGGTCGAGGCCAAGACCCCGCCGCCGGCCCGGCCGGCCGCGCCCGCGGCCCCGGCCGGCGACAAGAAGTAGCGCGGCGCGAACCGGAAACGCGAAGAGCCGCGGGTCCCGTGAGGGGCCCGCGGCTCTTTCGCATGGCACTCCGCCGGGCTTCGCCCGCCGGCGCGCGTTCGGGACATCCCGCGCCGGGATTCGTCCCCTAGCGGGCCGTGGCGCCTTCGGCGCCCGCGGCGCCGCCCGGATGCGCCTTCTCCCACGCCTCGATCGCCGCGCGCAACGTGCGCGCCTCGTCGGAGGCCTCGAGGCGCTCGAGCGAGGCGAGCTGCTCGCGCGCCAACTCCAGCTTCCCCATCTCGACGTAGGCCTCGCCCAGGTACTCGCGCGCGGGCGCGTAGCCGGGCTTGAGGGCGAGGCAGCGCCGGTACGACGCCACCGCGCGGTCGTAATCCTTCAGCTTGCGCGCGGCGTACCCGACGAGGTTCCATGCCTCGTGGTAGGTGGAGTCGAGCGCGACGGCCTTCTCGCCGCGCTCCTGCGCGCGCCGGAAGCGCTTCTCGGCGCTCTTGTCCTTTCCGCCCTCGAGGTCGGCCTTGGCCTTCCGGATGTCCTCGAACGCGTCGTGGTACCAGCGCTCGGCCTCCTGCCGGGCCGACGGCCCGGCCGTGCCGTCCTCACGGGCGGGCTGAGCGGTGGTGGGCGCGGGCGTCGTGGGCGTCGCGGGGCCGCTGCCGAACGAGGCGAGCGCGGGGGTGGCCAGGGCCAGCGCCAGCGCGGCGAGGGAACAGCGGAGGGTGGTGCGCATCGCGGGGCATCCTTTCCGTGGGTGGGTCGCGGGGTCGCTCCCGCCGGAGTCTGCCGCACCCGGGCCCCGGCATCCACAGGAACTCGTCAAGACCGGGGGCCGCCGGTGACGGTCCGGATCGCCCCCGCCGCCGAGTTTTCCCACGCCGACCGGGCGGCGCTGTGGACCGAGGCGTTCTCGGACTACTACGCCCCCGGCGTCTTCACGGCCGAGTCCCTGGCCGCCTTCGAACGCCTCTTCGACCTCGACCCCGGCGCCTCGCGGCTGGTGCTGGAGGCGGACCGGCCGGTGGCGTTCGCGATGCTGGGGCTGCGCGGCCCCGACCGCGCCGGGCGCGCCCCCTTCACGCCCGGGAGCGCCGGCGGCCGCGGCTGGGTGGGCGGCATGGGCGTGATCCCCGCGGCGCGCCGGCGCGGGCACGGGGAGCGCGCGATGCTCGCGGTGATGGACGCCGCCCGCTCCCTGGGGCTCGCGACGCTCCGTCTCGAGGTGCTGGTCCAGAACGTCCAGGCGATTCCTCTCTACGACCGCCTCGGCTTCCGGACCCTGCGAAAGGTCGAGGTCTGGGAGCGCGCCGCCGGCCTCGCGCCCCCGCGGGCGATCGGATCGGGCCCGCGCGCGCTCCCGCCCGAGGAGGCGGCCGCGATCCTCGGCGAAGGCACGCTCGACGCGGCCCCGTGGCAGCGCGAGCTGGGCGCCGCGTTGCGCCTGCTGCCCGACCTCGAGGCCGCCGCCGAGGAGCGCGACGGCGCCCGCGCGGCCGTGATCCACCGCACGCTCGCCGACCGCGTCACGATCCTCGAGCTCGGCGCCACGCCCGGCCCGCCCGAGGCGCGCGACGCCGCGCTCGACGCCCTGCTCGCGGGATTCCTGGCCGCGCGTCCGGGGCGTCCCGTGCGCCTCCTCAATTTTCCCGAGGGGCACCCCGCCGGCGGCGCGCTCGGGCGGGCCGGGGCGACCGTGACCCATCGCCAGTGGGAGATGGAGCTGGAACTCCCGGGCGCCTCGTGAGCCGCGCCGCCCACGCGCCGGCGCGGCCTTCCCGGACCCGGCCTACTTCGCGCGCAGCGACTCGAAGATGAGCCGCTCGACCGCCGGGAGCGCGTGGACGCGCTCCCAGACCGCGAGCTTCGGCCGGAACACGAAGCCCGGGGGCGCACCCGCCGCGAGGCGCGCTTCGACCGGGGCCCACGCCGCACGCGCGGCTGCGGCGTCTCCCGCGCGCCGCTCGGCCGCCCCGAGCACGATCGCCGCCAGGTCCGACCACGGCCCCCACGCCAGCGCCTGCCGCGCGCGGGCGCGGGCCTCGCGCGGGCGCCCCTCGGCGAGTTCCACCCACGCGCGCAGCGCCTCGGCGGTCGGGTGCTCCTCGTCGAGCAGCCGGGCCGCGTCGAGCTGGGCGCGCGCCTCGGCCACCCGGCCCGCGCGCAGCAGCTCGCGCGCGGCGTCGCAGCGCAGGTCCGCGATCCCGGTGCGCATGCGCACCGCGGCCTCGAACTGGCGGAACGCCTCCTCGGTTCGCCCGGCGAGCGCGAGCGCGGCGGCCCGGCCCTGCAGGCCCTCCGGATTGTCGGACTGGTAGGCCAGCACCGAGTCGAACGCGGCCAGCGACCGCGCGGCGTCCCCCGCGCGCCACGCCGCCTGCCCGATCGCCACGTCCAGCTGGTAGCGGTCCTCGGCGCGCACCGCGGGCCGCGCCGCCTCGAGCGCGGCGCGCGCGGCCTCGAGTCCCCGGCCCGCGTGCCACGCGGCGTCGGCGGCCGCGATCCGCGCCGGCCCGCTCGCCGGGTGGGCCGCGACCGCGCGCGCCGCCACGGTCTCGGCCTCGGCCGCGCGGTTGCCGAGCACCAGCGCGTTGGCGAGCGACACCAGCGCCGTCTCGTTCGAGGGATCGAACTCCAGCGCCTTGCGGTAGAGCGGCACCGACTCGTCCACCTTGCCCCGGCCCACGCGGTCGTCGCCCCCGGAGGCGTAGGCGATCGGGTACGACGCGCTCACGTCCTCGCGCGCGAACAGCCGCGCGACCAGGTCGTGCAGGGCGGGATCCATCCGCTCGAGCCGCTCGCGCACCACCTCGCGCGGGTCGTAGGCGTCGCGCATCGGGGACTCCAGCGCGTTCGCGCCCTCGGCGAAGTACTCCCAGACGCTGCCCCCCGCGTAGCGCGAGAGGTACGCGTCCTTGGTGGCGTCGTCGCGCTGCTTGGCGGCGCGGTACAGCTCCTGGATCTCGCGCGCGTCGTCGGGGGGCAGCACGCCGTGCACCTGGTGGGTCAGCTCGTGCAGCACCGTGTTGTAGCGGTCGAAGATCGTGCGCTCCACGTCCTCGATCCCGGTGACGGTGTGGTAGCCGCCCGCGCCGCGCACGTCGTCCCACAGCCGCGAGTCGTAGTTGATGCGCGTGTCGCGCAGGGTCTCGAGGTTGGGGCACTCGGACAGCAGCATGTAAAGCGGCTTGATGAAGTAGGTCGCCCCGCCCTCCACCAGCACCGGGATGAAGCGCTTCCACGGGGCGATCGAAAGCGCCACGCGCTTGCGGTGGCGCGGCGAGAGCGAGTTCCAGTTGGCGACGAAGCGCTCGATCCCGGGCACCTCGGGGGTCGGGGCGGCCGCGAAGCGCGCCTCGTAGGCGGGGCGGTGGACGTCCACCGCGAAACGCTGCGACTCGAGCGCCTTGGCCAGCACCGCGTGGGCGCGGCCGTATTCCGGGCACGAGCCCAGCGCCGCGAAGCACGCGTCGCGGGCCTCGGCGAAGCGTCCCTCCTCGAAATCGAGCGAGGCGAGCCGCACGCGCGCGTCGGCCCACGCGGGCCGGGTGCGGACCACCGACTCGTAGGCGCGGCGCGCCTCGCTCCGGCGCCCGGCCGCGAGGTGGGCGTCGGCCGCGGCCAGTGCGGCCCTTCCCGAGGGGTCCGCAAAGCGGTCCGGGTAGGCGGCCGCGAGCTGCGTGTAGTTCTTCCGCGCGTAGCCGTTCCCGAGCGTGTAGTGGGCCCCCTCGTGGTAGGGCGACAGCGTCACCGCCCACTCGGCGGCGGTGATCGCCTCGTCGGTGCGGCCGAGCCGCACCAGCGTCTCGGTGAGCGGCGCGAGCACCTCGGCCGACGCGTCGGCCTCGAGCGCCTGGCGCAGGGTCGCGAGCGAGGCGTCCCACTCGCGGCGCTTCTGCTGGACGAGCCCCCGGCCCACGAGCGCGAGCGCCCGGCGGCCGAGCGCCTCGTGGCCCCACGGCGGGGACGCGGCGGGCGCGGGGGACGCGGCGAGGGCCCGCGCGAAGAGCGAGTCCGCGAGCGGGAAGTCGAGCCGGTCGTAGGCGAGGCGGCCCGCCGCGAGCAGCTCGGGCACCTGCGCCCCGTCGTTCCGGCCCCGGACCGCGTCGCGGCTGAGGGAGTCCACCGCGGCGGCGTGATCGCGGGCGAAGGCCCACGCGAAGCGGAGCGCGCGCTCCTCGGGGGTCGCGGCCCGCTCCGCCTCGATGCGCGCCATCTCCGCGGCCACGCCCGCGAAGTCGAAGCGCGCGAGCGCCACCCGCCCGCGCGTCACGGCCAGCTCGCGCGAGTCCCCGGCGAGGCGCGGGACCAGGCGCGCCGCCTCGTCCGGCTGGCCGGTCGCCAGCAGCAACCGCGCGCGCTCGGGGCCGGGGGCCTCCTTCGCGATCGCGCGGAGGCGCTCGAGGCGGGCGGCGTGGCGCCGCGCCACCGG
Organism: uncultured bacterium; assembly: GCA_964542745.1. Lineage (GTDB taxonomy): Bacteria > Eisenbacteria > RBG-16-71-46 > RBG-16-71-46 > RBG-16-71-46 > DATKAB01. Next base: position 28,755 of record CAZIVR010000026.1, on the reverse strand, counting down.
GGCGAACAGGCCGGTGTCGGAGGGGGTCGCGGCGGGCGCGGCGGTCACCGGCGCGGCGGACAGCACGAGGAACGCGAGCGCCGCGGCCGGCGCGGACGGCAGCCGAACGGACATGGGGGCTCCGGGTTCGAAGGTGGGGTGCCGGGCGTGGACATCGGAATGGGCGCGCAGTCTACCCCGGATCGGCCTCCGCGCCAGCGCGGCGCGCGCGCCGGCGGCGCTCCCGCTTGCGGCGCCCCGCGCCCGCTGCCAACCTGCGCGCCATGCCCTCCCCCTCGCCCGGCCGGCGCGTGCTCGCGCTGTGGCGCACCCTTTCGCCGCTCCCTTTCGGGGCCGCGCTCTTCATGGCCGCCTTCGGGCGCAGCGTCCCCTACAGCGGAGCGCTGGGGGCGCGGGTGCGGGAGCTCGAGCCCGGCCGGGCCCGGCTCGAGCTCGCCGACCGGCGCCGCGTGCGCAACCACCTCGACTCGGTCCACGCGGTGGCGCTGGTCAACCTGGGCGAGCTCGCGAGCGGGCTGGCGATGGCCACCGCGCTGCCCGACGGCGTGCGCGGCATCGTGCTCGGCCTCGACGCCACGTACCTCAAGAAGGCGCGCGGCACGCTCTCGGTGGACTGCCGCGTGAGCGTGCCCGAGGTGCGCGCGAACACCGATTTCGAGGTGCATGCCGAGATCCGGGACGCCGCGAACGACCCGGTGGCGCGCGTCACCGTGCGCTGGCGGCTCGGCCCGGTGCCGGTCCGCGCGTGAGCGGCGAGGCCGCCTCGCCCGGCCCCGGCGCCCCGGCGCTCGACACGCCCCTCACCCGCCACGCCGGGATCGAGGTGCCGCTGGTGTGCGGCGCCATGTACCCGTGCAGCAATCCCGAGCTGGTCGCGGCCGCCTCCGAGGCCGGCGGCCTCGGCATCGTGCAGCCGCTGTCGCTGACCTTCGTGCACGGGCACGAGTTCCGCGCCGGGCTGCGCCTGATCCGCTCGCTCACCGCGCGCCCGATCGGGATGAACGCGCTGATCGAGCGGTCGTCGCGCGTGTACCTCGACCGGATGCGCCGCTGGGTGGACGTGGCGATCGAGGAGGGCGTGCGCTTCTTCGTCACCTCGCTCGGCGACCCGCGCTGGGTGACGGAGGCGGCCCACGCCGCGGGGGGCTACGTGTACCACGACGTCACCGAGGCCAAGTGGGCGGCGCGCGCGGCGGAAGCCGGCGTGGACGGCCTGATCGCGGTGAACGACCGGGCCGGCGGGCACGCCGGCCCGCGCGGCGTGGAGGCCCTGCTCGAGGAGCTGCGTCCCTTCGGCCTGCCCGTGGTGTGCGCGGGCGGGGTCGGCGACGCCGCGGGTTTCGCGGCGATGCTGCGGCTCGGCTACGCGGGCGTGCAGATGGGCACGCGCTTCATCGCCACCCCCGAGTGCCGCGCGAGCGACGCCTACAAGCGGGCCATCGTGGACGCCGGGGAGGCCGACGTCGTGCTCACCGAACGCCTCACCGGGATCCCGGTCGCGGTGCTGAACACGCCCCACGTGAAACGCGTGGGCACGCAGGCCGGCCGGTTCGAGAAATGGATGCTGCGCGGGCGGCGGCGCAAGCACTGGATGCGCTCGTGGTACGCGGTGCGTTCGGCGTTCCGGCTGCGGCGCGACTCGCGGGCGTCGGGGTCGCCCGAGTACTGGCAGGCGGGCAAGAGCGTGGCCGCGATCCGCTCGATCGAGCCGGCCGGCGACATCGTGCGGGCGTGCGCGGCGGCGGCGCGCCGCCGGGATTAGGCGAGCCCGCTAGACCCCGAACGCCTCCGCCTCCCAGCGGAGCCCCAGCTCGTCCGGCGGCGCCATGTAGCCGAGCAGAGCGCTCGACGCCACCACGCTCGGCGAGGCGAGGAACCCCTCGCCGCCGAGGCCCATGCGGTTGGTCCAGTTCCGGTTGAAGCTGGTGATCGCGCGCTGGCCGGGCCGGAGGGCGTCCGGGCCCTGGCCGAAACACGGCCCGCACCAGCTCTCGCGGATCTGGCCGCCCACCGAGCGGAACACGTCCGCGATGGACTCGCCGCCGAGGCGCGGGTCGGGATTCTCGATCCCGCGCTTCACGCCGCCCGAGCCCGGGAAGATCACGAACTCCTTCGCCGCCCTCGTCACGCCGCCCGCGCGGGCCGCGCGGATCACCAGCGCCGCCGAGAGCAGGTCGTCGTAGCCGCCGTTGGTGCAGGAGCCGATCATGGCCTTGTCGAACGTGATCCGCTCCTTCGCCACCTCGGCCGCGGGGAACGCGTTCCCGGGGCTGAAGGGCTTGGCGATCATCGGCACCACGCCGCGGATGTCGAGGGTCTCGTCCAGCTCCCACCGCACGTCGGCGCCCGGGGCGATGCGCGGGTACGGGAGGTCCTTCATGCCCTTGGCCGCGAACCAGGCCGCGGTGATGTCGTCGGGCGCGAAGATGCCGTTCCAGCTCTCGGCCTCGGCCATCATGTTGCAGATGGTGTTCCGGAACGCGATGGGCAGCTGGCGGTCGGCGTCCACGAACTCGACGCTCATCCCCTGCGACTGCTTCGCCCCCCAGCGGCGCAGCAGCTCGAGCACCAGGTCCTTGCCCGTGACCCACGGCTGCAGCGCGCCGCGGAAGGTCACGCGCCGCGGCTTCGCGACCGTGGTGTAGATATAGCCCGTGCTCCAGCCGAAGCCGAGGGTGGTCGAGCCCACGCCGATGCCGATCGCGCCGTAGGCGCCGTAGGCGCGGCTGTGCGAGTCGGCGCCGGGGATCATCATGCCCGGGTACACGAGCCCCTGCTCGGGGAAGTAGAAGTGGAAGATGCCGTCGCCGGGCGTGGCGTAGTAGGGCTTCTCGATGCCGAACGCCTTCGCGAATTCGCGCCCGATCGAGGTCTGCTTGTCGTCGGCGTCCACGCCGGTGAAGACGAAATGATCGTTGGCGATCGCGATCTGGCGCGGCCAGATCGTGTCGCCGCCCGTGATCTGGTTGAAGGTGTGGATCGAAAAGGGCGCGGTGCCGTCGCTCGCCGGCAGCAGGTCGGCGTAGACCCGGAGCGTGGCGCCGGCGCGCACCTCGGCGTGCTTGTCCACGCGGTGCGCCCACAGGATCTGCTCGGTGGTGGTGAGGGTGCGGGCGGTGGCCGCGTCCGGCCACGCGATCTCGGGCTTGCGCAGCACGCTGGCGGCGAATTCGCGCCGGCCCAGGGCGAAGATCCCGCCGGTGCGGCGGATCTCGTCCTCCTTGGGAGTGAGCGGCACCGGCGCGTAGGTCTTCCCGCGCGTGAGGTTCGTGAGCGCGCGCGTCTCCGGATCGAACGAGAACTCGTCGCCGTCCTGCGCGTCGGCGACGGCCTCGGGGCTCTGCACCACGTGCAGTCCCAGGTTGAAGGCGTTGCGCCGGAAGATGTCGCCCATGTTGTGGCCGCACACCACCACCATCTCGAGCCCGACCTCCTCGGCCACGCCCTTCAGGCCCGCCGGGCTCATCTCGCGCGAGGAGCCGATCGCGAAGCGGTCGCCGGCGATCAGGAACGTCTCGCCGCGGTGCACGCGCGCGCGGAAGTCCGGCATCAGGTAGCGGAACGAGCCCGCCTTCCAGCGCTCGTCGAGGGTCTCGAGGCTCTCGCTCACGCAGTCGGCCGCGGGCGTGATCTGGTCGGTGTCGATCGCGTCGAGCTTCATGCCCGGCCGCTTCGGATCCCAGAAGATGAGCGCGCGGCCGCGCAGCGCGGGACCGCCCTGCGCGGGGCGCTCGGCCGTGGCGGTGGCGGTCTCGGAAGGCGCGGGCGAGTCGAGCGAGACGCCGGGCCTGAGGCGGGCGGGCTGCAGCGTGTGCATGGAAGCGGAGCTCCGAAGCGAGAGGGGTGCGCGTGCGTGCGCCGGGATGGCGCGATGCTACCCCCCGTTTCGCGGGCCTCGCAAGCGCGGCGGCGGCGCGGCGGCGCGGGAGCGGCGGAGCTTCGGGCGGCGCGGCGCGCGGCCCGCGGCCGTCAGCGCCGGGCGCCCGCCTCGGAGGCCGAGGTTCCCGTGAAGGGCGGGCTCGGCGACTCGGAGTGCAGCTCGTAGCAGGTCACGCGCAGCTTGTTCACGAGCAGCACGCCGAACGGCGTCATGAGCGGGAAGAAGTCCTCCTCCCCGTTCACGTAGTCCGAGGCGCGGTTCAGGTGCTCGGGCAGCTCCATCTGCACCCGGCCTTCGAGCGTGGCGCCGCCCGCGAGCCGGATCGAGGCCATCTCCTCGCTCGTGATCTGGAAGTTGGGCGGGCGGATCAGCAGCGGCGAGACCGCCGGGTCGGCGGCGACCCATTCCACGTCGAGCCGGCTCAGCAGCAGGGTGCGGCCGTCCTCGCCGCGCTGGAACGGGATCACCCGGCTCGGGGCGTTGAGGCGCTCGAGCAGGGTTTCGGGTCCGGCGTGGAACTGGGCCTGCGGCCCGAGCGACAGGTAGCCGTCCATCGGGGCGAGCCCCGGCTGGGACACCCGCACCGGCACCCGGATCTTCTCGACGTAGGAGGTCATCTCCGCTCCTCGACCTGGGCCGACTCCTCGCGACCCCCGGGGTATCGGCCGCCGGGTGGCCCGGCCTGAGCGGATTCCCGGGTCCGGCCCGGCGGCCACGGGGGGCTGGAGCCGGGGCCGCGGACGGCCGAAAACCCATGGGGACCTCCCGGGACCGCGGTCCGCGCGTCCCCCCTCCGGCCGGTGGAGCAACCGCATGGCACGCATCGACGCGATCTTGAAGCTCGTCAAGGAACAGGGCGCTTCGGACCTCCACATGACCACGGGGGCACCGCCGATCATCCGGATCCACGGGGAGATCACGCCCATCCCCCACGACGAGCTGACCCGCGAGTTCAACGAGATGCTCCTCTTCGAGATCATGGACGAGGAGGTGCGCGCCCGTTACGACCGCCTCAAGGACGTGGACTTCTCCTACGAGGTGCCGGGCGTGGTGCGGGTGCGCTGCAACGTCTACGAGCAGACCCGCGGGGTGGCGGGCGCGTTCCGCATCCTTCCCAACGCGATCCGCTCGCTCGAGGACCTCGGGCTCCCGGCGCACGTCACCCGGCTCGCCGAGCAGTCCCGCGGCCTGGTGCTGGTGACGGGCCCGCCGGGGACCGGCAAGTCCTCGACGCTGGCCGCGATGATCGACCACATCAACCGCACCCAGCGGAAGCACATCCTCACCATCGAGGACCCGATCGAGTACCGCCACGTGAACCACGGCTCGCTGGTGACGCAGCGCGAGGTGGGCCGCAACACGCCGAGCTTCGCGCAGGCCCTGCGCGGGGCCCTGCGCGAGGACCCGGACGTGATCCTGGTGGGCGAGATGCGCGATCCCGAGACCATGCAGCTCGCGATCACCGCCGCCGCCACCGGCCAGCTCGTGTTCGGCACGCTCCACACCATGAGCGCCAACCAGACCGTGGACCGGATCATCGACTCGTTCGAGGGCGAGAAGCAGGCGCAGGTCCGCCTGATGCTCTCGGAGTCGCTGAAGGGGGTGCTCGCCCAGCGGCTGCTGCGCCGCAAGGACGGGCAGGGGCGCGTGCTGGCCCTCGAGATCCTCACCGCCAACGGGGCGGTCTCGTCCCTGATCCGCGAGAAGAAGACCTTCCAGCTCACCTCGGTGATCCAGACCGGCAAGAAGGACGGCATGATCTCGATGGACGAATCGGTGCTCGCGCTGCTGCGCGCGGGCGCGGTCTCCGCCGAGGACGCCGCGCCCCACCTCACCAGCCGCGACCTGCTCCGTCCCGGCGACGGCGGAATGCGCGCGGCGGCCTGATGGCCGGCTCCGGGGAATCCTTCGCGGGCGAGCTCGGGCTCGTGAGCCTGTTCGACGTCGGGCAGCTCCTGCTCCTCAACCGCGCCACCGGGCGGCTCGAGATCGAGTCGGGCGAGGCGCGCGGCACGCTGATCTTCCGCGACGGCCGGATCGTCAACGCCACCGACGAACAGCACCGGGAGGGCGAGGCCGTCGCCTACCGGATCTTCGAGTGGAGGACCGGCCGCTTCGCCTTCCACGCCGAGCCGGTGGGGCCGACCGGCTCGATCGAGGCCGGCACCGAGGCCCTGATGCTGGAGGCCGCGCGCCGGCAGGACGAGGCGGCGAGCACGCCGGGCGAGGGCGGCGCCGAGGCGCGCGTGCGCGAGCACCGCGGCTCGCTCGAGGCGCTCCGCGACGTGTTCCGCGACGTGACCGCCGAGACCCGCCGCTTCGGCGTGCCGGTGCCGAACGTCCCGGGCCAGGCGATGGACGCGCTCGCCCACGCCAACGAGCGGCTGGTGCTGCGGCCCGGACGCCCGCCGCGGCTGCGGGTGCGCGGCGAGTGGCGCGTGTCGCAGGAGGCCGCGCTCGGCGCGGCGGAGTACGAGGAGTTCAAGAACCGGCTGATGGGCCCGGCGGGAGCGAAGGACGCGCCCGCCGCCGAGCGGACCACGCGCTTCGCCACGCTCAACGGCCGGCGCAGCGTGGCGGTGACGCTGGTCTCGCCCGGCCCGCGCGAGTCGCTGTGGCTCCGCCCCGTGGACCTGCCCGCCCCGGATCCCGGCCGGCTCGAGGGCCCCGGCGAGCGCCTCGAGAAGGCCCTGTCGGCGTTCCCGGCGCTGCTCCTCGTGGGCGGTCCCGACCCCGACGCCGTGAGCGAGCTGATGCACGCCCTGATCTCGGCGCTGCTGCGCCGTCCGCTCGAGTCCGTGCTGCTGGCTTCGGAGCTTCCGGTCTACCGGCACGCCGAGCAGGATGGCGTGCTCACCGAGTGCCACCCGCGCGACCTCCCCACCGCGCTGGCCGCGGCCCTGCCCAAGACGCTGGCGCTCGACCTCGAGCGACAGCTGCCCGAGCACTCGCTCCACTCCGTGACCACGCTGTCGCGCGTGCTGATCGGCGTGACCGGCCGCGACGCCGCCGAGGTGCGCGGACGCTGGAAGTCGGCGCTGGCCCCGGCCGACCGCGAGCTGCTCGAAGCGCACGTCGCGCGCTGGCCCGCGCTCCTCGTGATGGCCCAGCCCGCCGCGTCCGAGGGGGCGCTCGGCTACGGCGTCTGGAAGCTCGAGTCCCCGGCCGGAGCCGCGCGCGCCGGCGCCGAGCGCGCCCCGTCCGGGACACCCGGCACGGCCCCGCGGGCCGCCTAGCCCGGGATCCCCGGGACCCGCCCGGCGACCGATCGGGGCCGCCCCGCATCGAAGGGCCGTCCCGCGTTCCGGGGGGAACCCCTCCCGGCGCTCCGCCCCTCCCTCCAGGGTTTCCGCCATGCGCCCGATCTTGAAGCTGGTCGCCTCGCCCTCGCCCCAGGACCGTCCCGCTCCCGCGACCCCCGCGCCTCCCGACGACGGCGCGCTGCTCGACGCCTACTCGAACTCGGTGGTGCGGGCCGTCGAGACCGTGGGCCCGGCGGTCGTCAACATCGAGGCGCGCGCCCGCGCCGGCGCCGCGGGCGCCACGGCGCGCCGCGGCAGCGGCTCCGGCTTCCTGTTCACGCCGGACGGCATGATCCTCACCAACAGCCACGTGGTGCACGGCGCGGCCGGGCTGGAGGTGACGCTCGCCGACGGCCGCGCGCTTCCCGCCGAACGGGTCGGCGACGATCCCGACACCGACCTCGCGGTGATCCGCGTCAACGCCGCCGACGTGCCGGTGGCCCGGCTCGGGGACTCCCGGGGCCTGCGCCCGGGGCAGCTGGTGATCGCGATCGGCAATCCGCTCGGCTTCGAGGCCAGCGTCACGGCGGGCGTGGTGAGCGCGCTCGGGCGGTCGCTCCGCTCGCGCTCGGGCCGCCTGATGGACGACATCATCCAGACCGACGCCGCCCTCAACCCCGGCAACTCGGGCGGCCCGCTGGTGGACTCCCGCGGCGCGGTGATCGGCGTCAACACCGCGGTCATCCTGCCGGCGCAGGGCCTGTGCTTCGCGATTCCCGCGCACACCGCGGAGTTCGTCGCCTCGCGGCTGATCCGCGACGGACGCATCCGCCGCGGCTGGCTCGGCCTCGGCGGCCAGCTCGCCCGCCTCCAGCGGCGGCTGGTGCTCGCGCACGGCCTCCCGCGCGAGACCGGCGTGCTGGTGCTGCACGTCGAGTCCGGAGGTCCGGCCGCGCGTGCCGGGCTCCGCGAGGGCGACGTGGTCGTGGCGTTCGGCGGGCGGCCCGTGTCCTCGGTGGACGACCTGCACCGGCAGCTCACCGAGGCCGGGGCGGGCGTGCGGTCCGAGCTGCGCCTGCTGCGCGGAGGCCGGCTCGAGACCGTCGAGGTGGTGCCCGACGAGTCGCCCGCGAACGGCTGAACCGGTGCGGCAGCCGGGCCGATAACCGGGGCGGATTCCCCCCCGCCGCGGAGGTCGCCGATGCCGTCGCTGATGCCCTGGATCGTCGTGTTCGTCGTCTTCGACATGGTCGTCACCGTGCTGGTGATCCGCCACGTGCTGGCGCGGAGGGCGGCCGCGGGCGACGCGGCCCGGGAGGGAAACGCGCGCGGCGCGCTGCCGGACCTGCGCCGCATCGCCGGGTTCACCGAGGCGATCCACCCGCGCCTCGGCGAGATCGTGCGCGCCCACTGGAGCGGGGACCCGATGTCGCTCCCGGGCGTGCTCGGGATCGCGCTCGACGAGGCCGCCCGCGAGGCGCGCGAGCGCGGCCTCGAGCTGGACCGCGACACGCTGAAACGGCTGGTCGAGGCTTCGCTCGCGAAGCACCGGGTGGCGAAGGGCGGCGCGCTGCGAGAGGCCCTGAAGCAGGTGGCGTAGGCGGCCCGAGCCCACGGGCCGCGAGGCGGCCTGCGGCGGCGCCGCGCTCCCCCCCTACTTCGCTGCGGGCGCGCGAAGGCCGGGGCCCGATCCCGGACCCCGGCCGCGCGGACCGCGCTCCGGAGCTACTTCGCGCCCGCCATCTGCATGCCCTTGAAGAGGGTCATGAGCCGGTCCCGGGTCGAGGAGTCCTGCACCGCGAGCCCGATCACGCCGTCGAGCATGCTGGAGTTCTTCGCGACCGCCAGCATCACGCCCTGGGCCGCGTCCCCGTTCCCCATCAACTTCTCGACCAGCATCGCGCGCGTGCCGTCCCCCGCGAGCAGGCGGTCGGCCATCTGGCCGGCGAGCCCCTCGTTGGCCGAGATGGTCCCGAGGATCTTCTCCTGCAGGTTGGGGTCGGAGACGAGCTGCTTGGAGATGTCGCCGGCGCAGCCGGCGGCGAGGACGGCGGCGAATCCGATGCAGGCCAGGGTGCGAGCCGTGGGTTTCATGGCGGGTGCTTCCTCCCGAGGGATTGGGAACTTCGTGATGGAATCGTGCCGCCGGCCCGTGCCGGCGCCGCGACCGCCGGTCAGGGCGGACGGCGCGGTCAGGCTTCCGGCGGACGGCGCCGGTGGAAATCCGTCCGTGACTGCCACGCGTGCCCGAGCGCGACGAGCGTGCGCTCCGAGAACGCCGGGCCCATGAAGCTGAGCGAGGTGGGCAGCCCGTTCTCGCCGAAGCCGTTGGGCAGCGCGATCGCGGGCAGGCCGCACAAGTTCCCGGCCGGAATCAGCGGCGGGCCGCCGCTCACGCCGGGGTAGGCGTCCTCGAAGTTCCGGTCGGCCGGGTAGGCCACGGTGGCCCGCGTGGGCGCGGCCACCACGTCGAAGCGCTCGAAGAACTTGCGGACCGCGGCGCGCATCGGCCGGCGCAGCCGCATCGCCTGCAGGTAGTCCACGGCCGGAATCAGGGTGGAGGCGTAGCCGCCGTGCCGGTCCTTGGGGCACGACAGTTCCTTCACGCGGCCCGACTCGATCAGCTCGAGGAACGCGGTCGCGCCCTCCGCGCCCACGATCGCCCCCACCGCCGGGCCCCACGGGAAGTCGGGCCACTCGACGTCGCGCGTCACCACGACGGCGTCGCCGAGCAGGCGCAGCGAGTCCTCGAAGTTTTCCTTCACGGCCGGCTGCTCCTTGTCGCTCACGCCCTTCGGCACCGCCACGCGCAGCCGCCGCGGCGGGTCGGGCGGCGTCTCGTAGGCGAAGGATCGCCGCAGCGACGATTCGTCGCGCGGGTCGTGGCCGGCGATCGCCGCCAGCACCAGCCCCGCGCAGTCGGCGCTGCGGGTCATGGGCCCGAGCTTGTCGAGCGTCCAGCTCAGCGCCATCGCGCCGTGGCGCGGCACCAGCCCGTAGGTGGGACGGAGCCCGGTCACGCCGCTGTACGCGCACGGCGTGAGGATCGAGCCCGAGGTCTCGGAGCCGATCGTGAACGGCACGAGCCCGGCGGCCATCGCGGCGCCTGGGCCGCTCGAGGAGCCGCCGCTCCAGAACTTGGTGTTCCACGGCGTGAGGCCGGGCCCGGTGAACGAGGCGTCGGCGTGGTTGTAGCCCATGCCCCCGGCGAGCTCGACCATGGCGAGCTTGGCGACCAGCACCGCGCCGGCGGCGCGCAGCCGCTCGACCACGGCCGCGTCGTGGTCGAAGCGCTGGTCGCGATAGGGGGCGGCGCCCCAGGTCGTGGGGGCGTCCTTCGTGGCGATCAGGTCCTTCACGCCGTAGGGGACTCCGTGGAGCGGCCCGCGCCACCGGCCGCCCGCGATCTCGGCCTCGGCGGCGCGCGCTTCGCGCAGCCCGCTCTCGCGCATCACCGTGACCACCGCGTTCAACCGGGGCCCCAGCCGCTCGAGCCGCTCGAGGCACGCCTCGGCGAGCGCCACCGGCGAAAGCTGCCGCGAGGCGATGCGCGTCCCCAGCTCGCGGAGGGTGAGGAAGTGGAGGTCCTCGCCGCTCATGGCTCGACCCGGAACGTGAAGTCGGGCTCGTCGGCGTTCGCGAGCTTCGCGTCGCGCAGCCGGCGCCCGGCCTGCACGCGCTGGTCCAGCTCGCGCGTCACCGCCTCGAGCTGGTCGGGCGTCAGGTGCTTGCCGTAGCGGCGCCGCACGATCTCCGCGAGCGAGCGGGCGTCCTCGGAGAGCGGCGGGGGGCCGTCGGGAGCGGCGGGCGGCGCGGGCGGCGCGGGCGGCGCGGCCGTGGGAGCCGCGGCGGGCGGCGCTCCCGGCCGGCCGGGGCGCTTCCCGGCCGCCTGCGCGAGCGCGGTCCCACCCGCGCCGATCACGCCCGAGAGCCCGAACCCCAGCACCTGCAGGAAACGCCGGCGACCGAGCGGCTCGCGGGGATCGGGTCCGGGACCGGCGGCGCCGGTCTCGTGAGACGGTTCGGCCTCGTGGAGCATGCGGTCACCTCCGGAGGTTCGCGGCGGCCGGCGGCGCGCCGGACCGGCGCAGGCTACGCGCTGGGCTCCTTCCGCTCAACCCGCCGCGCGGCCCTCGGCCGCCCGGGGGGCGCGCGGCGCGGTCCGGCCGCGCGCGGCCACCGCGCGGCGGATCGCGGCGCGCACGCGCTCGCGAAACCGGGGCGGAATGGGAGCGCTTCCCCAGTCGCGGCAGCGTCCCAGCACCCGGCGCATCGAGCGGCACGTCGCGCCGCACCCCGGGCAGGCGGCGACGTGCGACTCGAGCCGGGCGCACGCGGCCGGATCCACCTCGCCCTCGAGGAACCGGCTCATCGCGCGGGCCACGTCGGGGCAGCCCGGCGCACGCGCCTCGGGGGCGCGGGCCGCTCCCCGCTCGGGCCCGAGCGCGCGGCGCAGGGCCAGGCGCGCCCGGTGGAGCCGCGACTTCACGGCGCGCTCGCCGAGCCCGAGCGCGCCCGCCACCTCGGCCGCGCTGCGCCCCTCGGCGTCGCGCAGGATCAGCACTTCGCGCTGGCCGGGCGGCAGCGCGGCGATCGCGCGCTCGAGCGAGGCGGCCATCCGGCGCCGCTCGAGTGCGCGCGACGGGGATCCGCCCGGATCGCGGACCCGCAGCGCCTTGCGGCCGGCCGCCCCCTCGAGCGGCGTGAAGCGCGCGTCGCGCCGGCGGCGCTTCGCGCAGGTGCGTCGCGCCACCACGAACGCCCAGGTGGTGAGCGCCGCCTCGCCACGGAAGCGCGGCAGGGAATCGAGCAGCGCCAGCAGGACGTCCTGCAGGACGTCTTCGGCGTCGTCCGGATCGCGGCAGAACGAGCGGCCGTAGCGGTAGACCGTCCCCGAGACCGTCGCGAGCAGCCGGCGCACCGCGCCCGGGTCGCCGCGGCGTGCGGCGGCCAGCAGGCGGCGCTCCTCGGCCGGCTCGAGGCGGGGCCGGGGAGCGCCGATCAAGCGGCTGCGCGAGAAGGGATTACGGTCGCCCTCGAATCCTTTCCCGCGGCCCGGGCTCTCACGTTTCATGACCGACACTCTAACGCACCGCGATGGGCGGCACGGATTCCATCCCGCGCCCGCCCGGCCCCGTCGCCTGCCGGCCCGCGCCCTGCCCGCGCTCCTCCTCGCCGCGGCCGCCGCGGCCGGCTGCTCCCCGCGCGCTCCCGAGCACGCGAAGCGGCCCGCCCCGCCCGCGATCGAGGTGGAGGCGGTGGTGCTCGATTCCGCCACGACCGGCGCCATGATCCTTCCCGGGCGGATCAAGGCCCGCGAGGAGGTGGTGCTCGCCTCCCGGATCGCCGGCCGGGTCACGCGGCTCGCCGCCTTCGAGGGCGACGCGGTGGACGAGGGGCAGGTGCTGGCGGTGTTCGACGCGCCCGAGAGCCGCCGCGCGCTCGCCGCCGCGCGCCGCGAGCTCGAGGCCGCGACCCTCGCCGGGGAGGTGGCGCGCCGGCAGTCGGCGCGCATGGATTCGCTGTTCTCGGCGGGCGTGGCCGCGTCGCACGAGCGCGAGCTGGCCGCCAGCGCGGCGCGCGGAGCCGAGGCGCGCCACGAGGCGGCGCGGGCCGCCCTCGAATCGCTCGACGCTGCGCTCACCCTGCGCGCGCCCTTCGACGCCGTGGTGGCCCGGCGGTTCGTGGACGCCGGCGCCGACGTGGCCCCCGGCAGCCCGCTCGTGGAACTGCGGTCCGTGGGAAGCACCGAGATCGTGGTGCCCGTTCCCGAGGCCGCCCTCCCCGCGCTGGAATCGGGCCGCTTCGCCTTCCGGGTGGACGGCGGCGCGTGGCGGCCCGCGCGCCTCACCCGCCTCGAGGGCATGACCGACTTCGCCACCCGCACGCGCACCGCGCGCCTCGCGCCCGCGGGCGGGCCGCCGCCCGCGCCCGGCGCCTTCGCGCGCGTTCGGCTCGAATCGGAGGCACTCCCCGACCCGCCGCTCCCGGTGCTGCCCGCGAGCAGCATCGTGCGGCGCGGGGCGCTGACCGGCGCGTTCGTGATCGAGGGCGAGCGGGCGGTGCTGCGCTGGCTCAAGCTCGGCCGCGACCAGGGCGACGCCGTCGAGGTGCTCTCGGGCCTCTTCCCGGGCGAACGGGTGGCGCGCGACGCCGCGGGCCTTTCCGACGGCGCGCCGCTGCGGGTGAAGCCGTGAGCGCCTCCCCCCGCCGCGGCTGGGCGGGCCGGATCGCCGCGGCCTTCCTGCACTCGCGGCTCACGCCGCTCCTCGTGGTCACGTCGGTCCTGCTCGGCCTGCTCGGCCTCGCCACGCTCGCGCGCGAGGAGGAGCCCCAGATCCAGGTGCCCATGGTGGACGTGACGCTGGCCTGGCCCGGGACGCCGGTCGAGCAGGTCGAGCGCCAGCTCACCTCCCCGGTCGAGCGGCAGCTCTGGGAGATCCCGGACCTCGAGTACCTGTACTCGACCTCGAACGACGACGGCGCGCTCCTGATCGCGCGCTTCCGCGTCGGTTCGAGCCTGGACCGCGCGCTCACCCGCATCCGCACGAGGCTCGACGAGGCGGCGACCGCGCTGCCCCCGGGCGCCTCGGTGGCGACGGTCTCGCCGCGCTCGATCGACGACGTGCCGGTCCTGGCGCTCACGCTCTCCGCCCCGGGGCGCCCCGACTTCGACCAGCACGACCTGCGACGGATCGGCGAGGAGCTGGCCGCCGAACTGCGCAAGGCCGAGGGCGTCTCGCGCGTGCGCGTCCTCGGCGGCAGCCCGCGCACGCTGCGCGTGGCCCCCGATCCCGGGCGCATGGCCGCGACCGGCGTCACGCTCGGCGCGTTCGAGCGCGCCCTCGGGGCGGCCGGGTTCGCCGCCCCGGCCGGGACCGCGGTCCAGGCCGGGAAGGCGCGGCTGCTGCGCGCCGACGCGTCGTTCGCGGACGCCGAGGCGATCCGCGCGCTCGAGATCCCGGTCGAGGCGGCCGGCGCGGGCGGCGGCGCGCCGCGCACCGTGCGGCTCTCCGAGATCGCCACCGTGACCGACGGGCCGGGCGAGACCGTGGACTACGTCTTCCTCGCGGAGCACGGCGGCGCCGCGCTCCCCGCGGTGACGGTGGAGGTGGCCAAGCGCCCCGGCGTGAACGCCGCCGCGCTGGTGGGGTTCCTGCGCGAGCGGGCGCGGGAGCTGGAGCCCGTCCTGCTGTCCCGCGACGTGAAGGTCACGGTGACGCGCGACTACGGCGAGACCGCCCGGCACAAGTCGGACGACCTGATGTTCCACCTGCTGCTGGCGACGCTGTCGGTGATCGCGCTCATCGCGTTCGCGCTCGGCCGCCGCGAGGCGCTGGTGGTGGCGGTGGCGATCCCGGTGACGCTCGCGCTCACGCTGTTCGTCTACAAGTTCCTCGGCTACACGCTCAACCGGGTCACCCTGTTCGCGCTGATCTTCTCGATCGGCATCCTGGTGGACGACGCGATCGTGGTGGTCGAGAACATCGCCCGGCACTTCGGCATGCGCGACCGCCGCGACCCGGACACCCGCGCGGTGGACGCGGTGGACGAGGTCGGGAACCCCACCATCCTCGCCACCGTTACGGTGATCGCGGCGATCCTCCCGCTGGCCTTCGTGGGCGGGCTGATGGGCCCGTACATGAAGCCGATTCCGGTGGGCGCGTCGCTGGCGATGCTGTTCTCCCTCGGCGTGGCGTTCGCGATCTCGCCGTGGGCGTCGCTGCGGCTGCTGCGCCCGGGCGGTCACGCGGCCGCCGCCCCGGCCGAGGGGCGCATGGACCGTCTCTACCGCCGCGTCATGGGCCGCCTGCTGGACGAGCCGAAGGTGCGCGTCGCGTTCTTCGGCGGCGTGGCCCTGCTGCTCGGCGCCGCCGTGAGCCTGGTCGCGTTCCGGGTGGTCACGGTCAAGATGCTGCCCTTCGACAACAAGAGCGAGTTCGAGGTGCTGCTCGACATGCCGCCGGGCACACCCCTCGAGAACACGCTGGCCGTGGCGCAGCGCATGAGCGGCGAGATCGCGCGCCAGCCCGAGACCGAGCACGCGGTGATCGTCGCGGGCGGCGCCTCGCCCGTGACCTTCAACGGGCTGGTGCGCCACTACGACCTGCGCGCCGACGGCCGCTTCGCCAG
The DNA here is from genome assembly GCA_964542745.1 of uncultured bacterium. Lineage (GTDB taxonomy): Bacteria > Eisenbacteria > RBG-16-71-46 > RBG-16-71-46 > RBG-16-71-46 > DATKAB01. The sequence continues at coordinate 13,500 of CAZIVR010000026.1, read as the reverse complement.
CATCCAGGTCAACCTCGTCGAGGCGGAGCGGCGTCGCGCGCAGAGTCACGCGATCGCGAAGCGCGTCCGCCCCGCGCTCGAGGCCGTCGCGGAGGACGCGGGGGCCCGGGTCAAGGTGGTGGAAGTGCCGCCGGGCCCGCCCGTGCTCTCGACGCTGGTGGCCGAGGTCTACGGCCCGGACCTCGAGGGCCAGCGCTCGTTCGCGCGCCGGGTCTGGGACGTGTTCCGGAGCACGCCCGGCGTGGTGGACACCGACCTGCTGCTCACCGAGGGGGCCCCGCGCACGCGCTTCGTGGTGGACCGCGATCGCGCCGCGCTGGCGGGCGTGGCCCCGGCCGAGGCGGTCGCGGCGGCCGCCACGCTCTACGGCGGACGGGTGGTCGGCACGCTGCGGAGCGGCGACGACGCCGACCCCGTGCCGATCGAGGTGCGGCTCGCCGCGGCGGATCGCGCCGACTTCTCGGCGCTCGCCGCGCTCCGCGTCGGACCCGGCCCGGGCACCCCGCTGGCCGAGGTGCTGCGCCCGGTCCGGGACCGCGCCGCGCCCGAGATCCACCACAAGAACCTGCGCCGGGTGGTCTACGTGCTCGGCGACGTGGCCGGCCGCACCGAGAGCCCGGTCTACGCCATCGCCGACCTGCGCCCGAAGGTGCAGGCGCTCGCGACCCCCGACGGGGTCCCGGTGCACCAGCTGAGCACCGCGCTCCCGGCGAGCGACGAGCACACGTCGCTCAAGTGGGACGGCGAGTGGCACATCACGTACGAGGTGTTCCGGGACATGGGCGCGGCCTTCGCCGTGGTGCTGGTGCTGATCTACGTGCTCACGGTCGGCTGGTTCCGCTCGTTCACCACGCCGCTGGTGATCATGCTGCCGATCCCCCTCTCGCTCGCGGGCGTGCTGCCGCTCCACGCGGCCCTCGGCGCGTTCTTCACGGCCACCTCGATGATCGGGTTCATCGCCGGCGCCGGCATCACGGTCCGGAATTCGATCATCCTCGTGGACTTCATCGAGCTGCGCCGCTCGCAGGGCCAGCCGCTGCGCGACGCGGTCGTGGACGCGGGCGCGGTGCGTTTCCGCCCCATGGTCCTCACCGCGGCCGCGGTGACCGTGGGCGGTGCGGTGATCCTGTTCGACCCGATCTTCCAGGGCCTCGCGGTGGCCCTGATCGGCGGCGAGGTGGCCGCCACCGCGCTCTCGCGCGTGGCGGTGCCGGTGCTCTACTACCTGATCCGCAGGAACGACGGGGCGCGAGCGACGGAGCGCATCCCCGCGGGGGCCGCGGTTCCCGAAGCGGCGGTCTGAATTTCGGACCGCCTCCTCCGAAGGTCGCATGGACCGGCGGCGCGCCGGTCCGTCATGATGGTCGCTGAGGCGCTCCGCCCGGAACACGGCGGAGCAGAAGGAGGATCGCGATGAACTGGACCCTGGAGCGGGCGCTGCGCCTGATCGCCGGGCTCTTCGTGGTGACGTCGGTGGCGCTCGGCGTGTGGGTGAATCCGTGGTTTTTCGCGTTCACCGCGTTCGTGGGCCTCAACCTCTTCCAGTCGGCGTTCACCAACCGCTGCCCGATGATGACGATCCTGCGCCGCTCGGGGATGCGGACGTGAGGGCCCGCGCGCGCGATTCGCGCGCGGCACGCGCCCGCGCCCTCCTCGGCGCCGCCGGCCTGCTGGCGGCCGCGGTGATCGGCGCGGGCTGCGGCTCCGACCCCGGCAGCTCGGATCACGCGGCCGCCATGGGCGCGAGCGCGAAACCGCTGCCGGCCCGGCCGAAGGCCGCGCCTTCCGGCCTTCCCGACTCGGCGGCGGTGCTGGCGACGCTCTCGGGCGTGGTCAACGCGACCTGCCCGCTGCCCGGGGTCGCCTCGGGCGGCCAGGTCGGCGCCGACCACCTGAAGGGGCTCGCCGGCCTCGGGTTTCGCACGGTGCTCGACCTGCGCACCGCCGACGAGCCGCGCGGCTACGACGAATCGCGGAGCGCGGCGCGCGCGGGGCTCGAGTACCTCAACCTGCCGGTCTCGGGGGCGACGCTCGACGACGCGATGTTCGACCGCGTGCGCGAGCTGATGTCGGATCCGCGCCGGCACCCGGTGATCGTGCACTGCGCCTCGGGAAACCGGGTGGGCGTGGCGCTGCTCCCGTGGCTGGTCCTGGACCGGGGCTGGAAGCTCCCGGAGGCGATCGCGGCGGCCGAGCAGGGGGGCATGCGCGCGAGCCCGCTGCGGGACCGGGCGCTCGACTACATCGCCCGAAAGGGCACGAAACGCTGAGCCGCCGGCGAGCCGGGCGGCGCCACCCGGCCGCTCAGCGCCGCTCGTACTTCCAGTTTCGCGACTTGCCTTCGGTGAGCCACTCGATCGCGGTCGCGAGGCGGCGCGCGCGGGTCGCGTCCGTCTTCGCCTCGAGCAGCCACTCCACGTAGTCGCGCCGCTTGCCCGGCGGAAAGGCCTCGAAGGTCCGGCGGGCGCGCGCGTGCTTCGCCAGCGCGGCCTTCAGGTCCGCCGGGACCGGGAGCGGCCTGCGCTTCGCGGCCGCGCGCGGCGCCTTCACGCCCGCGTCGTTGAGCTTCATGGCGGCCTTCACGTAGGCCGCGATCACGCGCTTCGGGGGCAGGTCGGCGACCCGCGTGATGCAGCCGAACTGCCCCATCGCCTCGGCGCTCTTCGAGGCGCCGGCCGGCACGACCAGCTTTCCCTTCCAGAAGCCGAACGTGGCGTGCGCCTTGAAGGCGGCCATGCCGCACAGCATGCCCTTGTAGAGGAACGCCGGCATGCCCCACTTGAGGGTCTCCTCGGTCTCGGGACACGCGGCATGCACGATCGCGCGCAGGTGGCGCAGGATGGGCCGGGCGAACGGGGCCGACTTCGCGATGTAGGCGTCCACCCGGGGGTCACGGCTTCCCATGCGAAGCTCCTTTCGGCGTCCTTGGGTCGGAGGTCCGGGCCGCGCGCCGCGGCCCGGGGCTCACTTCCGGAACATGAAGAAGACGGCCCCGCAAAGGCACAGGCCCGCCCACAGGAAATTCAGGCGCACCGGCTCCCGCATGTACCACACGGCGAACGGCACGAACACCGCGAGCGTGATCACCTCCTGCAGGATCTTGAGCTGGCCGAGCTGGAGCTGCGTGGCCCCGATGCGGTTGGCGGGAACCTGCAGCAGGTACTCGAAGAGGGCGATCCCCCAGCTGGCGAGGGCGGCCACCAGCCACGGCCTGTGGCCGAGGTGCTTGAGGTGGGCGTACCAGGCGAAGGTCATGAACACGTTGGACAGCGCGAGCAGGACGGCGGTCTTCGCGACGACGGGCATGCGCGGATCTTCCTCCCCGGGGCCGAACCGACGCCGGGCAGGTTAGCGCACGCGTCGCGCCGGGAGGAGGCGCGGAAAGCTCCCGGGATCGGGTCCCACGCCGCGCGGCGGGCGAGCGGCCGCGGCCCCCCGTTCAGGCGGATCCACCCCGCGCGAGGTTGCGGAGCACGGTCTGGAGGATGCCGCCGTTCCGGTAGTACTCGACGTCCACCGGGGTGTCGAGCCGGGCGATCGCGCGGAACACGATCTCGGCGTCCGGGCGCCGCGCGCGCACCGTCACGGTCATGCGCGGCCGCAGCTCCCCGGTGAGGCCGGTGACGTCGAAGGTCTCCTGCCCCGTCAGCCCGAGCGACTCGGCGTTGCTGCCGGGCTCGTACTGGAGCGGCAGGACGCCCATCCCGACGAGGTTCGAGCGGTGGATGCGCTCGTAGCTCTCGGCGAGCACCGCGCGCACGCCGAGCAGGAGCGTGCCCTTGGCCGCCCAGTCGCGCGAGGATCCGGTGCCGTACTCCTTCCCCGCCAGCACGACCAGCGGGGTGCCCTCGGCGCGGTAACGCTCGCTGGCGTCGAAGATCGAGAGCGTTTCGCCGCTCGGCTGGTGCACCGTCACGTTGCCCTCGCTCCCCGGCACGAGCAGGTTCTTGAGCCGGATGTTCGCGAAGGTCCCGCGCACCATCACCAGGTCGTTGCCGCGGCGCGAGCCGTAGGAATTGAAGTCGCGCTTCTCGATGCCGCGCTCGACCAGCCAGCGTCCGGCCGGGCTGTCGAGCGCGATGTCGCCGGCCGGCGAAATGTGGTCGGTCGTGACCGAGTCCCCCACCATCGCCAGCACGCGCGCGCCGGCGATGTCCGCGAGCGGCGCGGGTTCGAGGGTGAGGCCGCGGAAGAAGGGCGGCTCGTGGATGTACGTGGACCGCTCGTCCCACGCGTACCGCTCGCCCCCCGCCACCGGGATCGCGTTCCACTTCGGGTTGCCGTCGAAGACGTTGCCGTAGGACCGGCGGAACATTTCGGGCTCGAGCGCCGCGGCGATCGTGTCGGCGATCTGCTTCTGGGTGGGCCACAGGTCGCGCAGGAACACCGGACGGCCGTCGCTTCCGATGCCGAGCGGGTCGCGGTCGAAGTCCACGTCCACCGTGCCGGCCAGCGCGTAGGCCACCACCAGCGGCGGCGAGGCCAGGTAGTTGGCGCGCGTGTGCGGGTTCACGCGACCCTCGAAGTTGCGGTTGCCCGAAAGCACGGCGGCCGCCACCAGCTGGTGCTCGGTCACGGCGGCGGCGATCGCGGCGGGAAGCGGCCCGGAGTTGCCGATGCAGCTGGTGCAGCCGTAGCCGACCACGTGGAAGCCGAGGTTCTCGAGGTCGCGCATCAGGCCCGCGCGCTCCAGGTATTCGGTCACCACCTTGGAGCCCGGTGCCATGCTGGTCTTCACGTGCGGCCGGGCCTTGAGGCCCCGCGCCACGGCGTTGCGCGCGAGCAGCCCCGCGCCCACCATCACCGACGGGTTCGAGGTGTTGGTGCACGACGTGATGGCGGCGATCACCACCGCGCCATGGCCGAGCGTCGAGCGGTCGCCGTTCGATCCGACCTCGGCGGTCTCCCCGACCTGCCCGGGCTCGAGCCCGTAGCCGCGTTCCTTCACGGGGGCGGTCAGCGCGCGCCGGAAGCTGGACTTCATCTCGCGGAGCGCGACCCGGTCCTGCGGGCGCTTGGGCCCCGCGAGGCTCGGCTCCACGTCGCCGAGGTCGAGCGACAGCGTGTCGCTGAAGAGCGGATCGGGCGTGGCGTCGGTGCGGAACAACCCCTGCTCCTTCGTGTAGGCCTCGACGAGCCGCGCCGCGTCCTCGCGGCCGGTGCGGTCGAGGTAGCGGAGCGTCTCGGCGTCCACCGGGAAGAATCCCATCGTGGCGCCGTACTCCGGGGCCATGTTGGCGATCGTGGCCCGGTCGGGAAGCGACATGGAGGAGAGCCCGGGCCCGAAGAACTCGACGAACTTGTCCACCACGCCGCGCTTGCGCAGCATCTGGGTCACGGTGAGCACGAGATCGGTGGCGGTCACGCCGTCGCGGAGCGCCCCGGAGAGCCGGAAGCCCACCACCTGCGGCATCACCATGTAGAGGGGCTGCCCGAGCATCACCGCCTCGGCCTCGATGCCCCCCACGCCCCAGCCGAGCACCCCGAGCCCGTTGATCATCGTGGTGTGCGAATCGGTGCCCACCAGCGTGTCCGGGTAGGCGGCGATGCCCCCGCCCGCCGCGGGCGCGGTGAGCACGGTGCGGGCCAGGTACTCGAGGTTCACCTGGTGGACGATGCCGGTGGCGGGCGGCACCACCCGGAAGTTCGAGAACGCCTTCTGCCCCCAGCGCAGGAACTCGTAGCGCTCGCGATTGCGCTCGAACTCGATCTCGGCATTGCGCTCGAGCGCGGTGACGTTCCCGAACACGTCCACCTGCACCGAGTGGTCGATCACCAGGTCCACGGGCACCAGCGGGTTGATCTTCTTCGGGTCCGCCCCGAGGCGAGCCACCGCGTCGCGCATCGCCGCGAGGTCCACGACGCAGGGAACGCCGGTGAAGTCCTGCAGGATGACCCGCGCGGGCTTGAACGGGATCTCCTCCGGAGCGGGCGCCGGAACCCAGCCCGCGATGCGCCGCGCGTCGGCTTCGGTCACCTGGAAGCCGTCGCAGGTGCGGAGCGCGGCCTCGAGCAGGATGCGGATCGAGAACGGGAGCTTCGCGATCGAGACGCCGAGGGAGGATTCGAGGCGGGAGAGCCGGTGGATCTCGAAGCGGCCTTCGGCGGTGACGAGGGTGTCGCGGGTGCCGAAGACGTCGCTGGCGCGGGCGTTCATCGCACGTCCTTTCCGGTGGCGCCGGCGCACAGGGCCGGCGGGAGGAAGCGGGCGGCGCACAGGGCCGCCGTGAACGGCCGCGAGACTAGCACCGGCGCGGCGGGCGGGCGAGGCCCGGTCGCGGCGGGAGCCGGGGAAGGCGCGGGCCCGCAAGTACCCTCGATTGGGAACGCGCGCCGAACGGGGCGCCGCAGGGGTTCGCGCCGCGCGGGCGCCGCCGCTCCCGCGGCGCGCGGGGAGCGACGCCCGCGGGCGGTCAACTCGCGACCTTCCCCACCATCACCACCGGCCCGGTCGGCGACGCGGGATTCGGCGAGCCCCCGGCGGGTTCGAGCGAGATCGCGAAGGCCTGCAGCGAGGCCGGGTCGCCCGCGTCCTCGATCCGGACGATCGCGCGTCCCGACGAATCGGCGCGCAGGAGGCCGAGGCTGCGCGGGCCGGCCGGGTGCAGGCCCCACAGCTCGTAGTCGCGGCCCGCGGGAGCGTTCACGCCCTCGAAGACGATCACCGCCCGGCGCGTGGCCGGATCCCACGTGCCGCGCCCGCGGAGGCCCGGGGCCCCGTCGGGGGTCGGCGCGAGGCTCACCGGGCGCGCGTCGAGCGCGTCCAGCACGGCGGTCCACCGACGTTCCTCGGCGAGACGGCCTTCGGAGTCGGCGAGCCGGCGGCGCGTCTCGTCGAGTTGGCCGCGCAGCCGCCCGGCCTCGCGCCACTGCCCGAGGGTGGTCACCGCCAGCAGGCCGGCCGCCGCCGCGAGCGCCCACGGGCCCCACGACCGGCGGCGCGGCGCGGGCAGCGGCAGCACGCGGGAGCGCGGCTCGCCGGCGGCGGCCGCCAGCGTGCGCGCCTTGAGGCCGGGCGGCGGCGGGGCAGGCGCGGCCGCGCCCGCCAGGAGCCGGGCCGCCTCGGCGAGCCGGACGATCTCGCGCTCGCACTCGGCACAGCCCGCGGCGCGGTGCGCCTCCAGCGCCACGCGTTCGGCGTCGTCGAGCGCGTCGAGCACGAGGCCCGCGCAGAGTTCCAGGTGTTCGGGGCGGTGCGGGTTCACGTCCACTCCTCCTGGGGCACCAGATCGCGCAGGCGCAGCAGGCCCTGCCGGCACCACGATTTCACGGTGCCGAGCGGGGCCCCGAGGCGCTCCGCGATCTCCGACTGCGAGTATCCGCCGAAGTAGGCCAGTTCGAGCGCCCGTCGCTGGGCGTCGGGCAGCGCGGCCAGCGCCTCGGCCACGCGCCCGCGAAGCTGCCCGGCCGCCGCCTGCTGGATGGGTTCCTCGGGCGAAGGGCCCGCGAGAGGCTCGGCGACGGCCTCCGCGCGGTGCCGGGAGGCGAGACTGCGGAAGCGGTCGATGGCCCGGCTCCTCGCGATCGTGACGAGCCACGCCCCCACGCTGCCGCGCGACGGTTCCCAGCCCGCCGCGCCCCGCCACGCCTGGAGCCACGTCTCCTGCACCACGTCCTCGGCGTCGCCGCTCCGGCGCAGGATCCGGAGCGCCAGCGCGTAGAGGAGCGGGGTGTGCCGGTCGTAGAGCTCGGAAAGCGCTCCGGCGTCGCCCGAGCGCAGTCGGTTCATGGCTTCTCGGTCGGGATCGTGGGGGGTCATGGGTCTCCGGCCAGTGCTGCCTCGACCTCGCTACGGCGCGGGGACGGAAACGGATGAGGGTTCCGCCCACGCCTCCTCGGGGCGGCGCGTGGCCCGCACCATAGGAGCGGGCCCATGCCGCGCACAAGACCGGAGGCGCGGGAGGCGTCCGGCTCATCCGATCGCCCGCGCGCCCCGTAGTCGGGTCGGGAGTCGTTGCGAACCGGGGCGCTCCGGGGCAAGATGCGGCCGACCCGTAGCCGAACCCGAGCCCGCGAGCGCCCCATGTCCTCCCCCACCGTCTCCACGCCGCTCGACGCCATCCTCGATGCGTTCCCGATCCTGCTGTTCGTGATCGGGCCGGACGACCGCTACGTCGGATACCGGGCCGGACGCTCGACGAACCTGTTCGTGCCCCCGGAGCAGTTTCTCGGCAGGACCATCGCCGACGTTCTCCCGCCCGAGGTCGCCCCCGGGGTCGTGGGCGCGGTGCGCGAGTGCCGCCGCTCGGGAACCCAGCAGCTCCACGACTACTCGCTGCCCATCGAGGGCCGGCTTCGCCACTACGAGGCCCGGTTCGTGCCGCTCTCCGAGGGCCACGCCGCGGCCCTGGTGACCGACGTCACGGAGCGGCGGAAGGCCGAGCAGGGACATCGGGAAACCGCCGACCGGCTCCGCGCGATCTTCGAGAACGACCCGGAGTGCCTGAAGATCGTGGACTCGGACGGATCCCTGCTCGATATGAACCCCGCCGGCCTGCGGATGCTCGAGGCCGATTCGCTCGCCACGGCGCAATCCCGCCCGCTGCTGGAATTCGTGGCCCCCGACCACCGCGAGGCCTTCCTCGCCCTCGCGCGCCGCGTGTTCGCCGGGGGGAGCGGCTCCCTGCGGTTCGAGTTGGTGGGTCTCGCCGGGACGCGTCGCTGGCTCGAGACGCACGCGGTCCCGCTGCGCTTCGAACACAGCCCGGCGATCCGGATGCTCGGCATCACCCGCGACGTCACGGAGGAGCGGCGCCTCGAGCAGCAGTACCTGCAGGCGCAGAAACTCGAGAGCGTCGGACGCCTGGCGGGCGGCATCGCGCACGATTTCAACAACGTGCTCACCGCGATCCTCGGCTACACCGAGCTGCTGGAGCGGCAGCTCCAGGATTCCCCGCGGTGCCTGGAGGAGGTGCGGGAGATCCGGCGCGCGGGCCAGCGCGCCGGCAACCTGACGCGCCAGCTGCTCGCCTTCGCCCGCAAGCAAATGTTCTCGCCGCGCTCGGTGGACCTGAACCGGCTCGTCTCCGACGTGGAGCGCATGCTGGAGCGCCTGCTGGGGGAGGACATCCGCCTCGAAACCCGCCTCGCCGAGTCGCTGAGCCCGGTGCGCGTGGACCCCTCCCAGATCGAGCAGGTGCTCCTCAATCTCGCGGTCAACGCGCGCGACGCGATGCCGGCCGGCGGGACGTTGACGGTGGCCACGTTCGAGGTGCCCGCGGATTCCACGTTCCCGGACGCGGATCCGGCGGTGCCCCCGGGCGACTACGTGGGATTGCGCGTGAGCGACACGGGCTCGGGCATCTCGGCCGAGGACCTGCCGCACATCTTCGAGCCGTTCTACACGACGAAGCCGACCGGCGTGGGCACCGGGCTCGGGCTGGCGATGGTGTACGGCGTCGTGCGGCAGAGCCAGGGTTACGTTTCGGTGCAGAGCCGGCCCGGGAAGGGGTCGAGCTTCACGCTGCTCTTTCCCCGCGTGGACGACGCCCCCGCGGCCGAGCCCCCGGCCGAGATCGACCGCGCCCCCGGCAGGGGAAGCGGAACGATCGTGCTGGTCGAGGACGACGCGATGGTGCGTGCGCTGGCCGAACGCACGCTGGGCGAGGCGGGCTACCGCGTCCTCGCCTGCGGAGACCCCGAGCGGGCGCCCGGGCTGTTCGCGGACGTGGAGGGACGCGTGGATCTCCTCGTCACCGACCTCGTGATGCCCGGCATGAGCGGAACCCTGCTCGCGAGCCGGATCGCGGAGCGCTATCCCGACGTGCCGGTGCTGTGCATCTCGGGCTACGCCGAGGAGGCGTCCCTCCGGGCGACCGACGAGCTGGGGCTGGACTTCCTCGCCAAGCCGTTCACCCCCTCGGCCCTGCTCGAGCGCGTGCGCGCCGCGATGGAGCGGGCGCGCGGCCGGGGAGCGCCCCCACCCGGCGGGAGCCCGGCTACATGAGCTCGCGCAGGCGCGCGTAGCCGCTGCGGCTGACCGGAATCTCCCGTCCGTCCTTGAGGCGGGCCACCCGGCTGTCCTTCGCGTACAGTTCGAGCTTCGCGATCCGGTCCACCTGCAGCACGAACGAGCGGTGCACGCGCACGAATCGCGAGGGATCGAGCCCGGCCGCGAGGTCGGAGAGCGGCTGGGTCTTGAGCCACGACCGCGTCCCCGCGTGGATCTCGACGTAGTCGTCCTGGGCCTCGAGGATGTCCACGGCCTCCACCGGGATCACGTGCACGTTGGCGCCCTCCTTGACCAGCAGCCGCTCGAGGTACTGGCCGGGCGGCCGCGCCGCCGCCGCGAGCCGGGCCGCCCCGGAGGGCGGGGCGATGCCCTCGTCGTCGGCCTCGGGGCGGACGGCGCCGCCCGGCCCCCCGGAGCCCGGGGCGCCGCGCTCGATCGCGCGCGACCGCAGCCGCTCGCGCGCGCGATCGAGCGCCTCCGCCAGCCGGTCGCGGCCGTAGGGCTTGAGCAGGTAGTCCACCGCGTGCACCTCGAAGGCCTTGAGGGCGTACTCGTCGTAGGCGGTGCTGAACACCACGGCCGGCCCGGGATCGAGCAGTTCGAGCACCTCGAACCCGTCGAGCTTCGGCATCTGCACGTCGAGGAAGACGAGATCGGGGCCCAGCTCCCCGATCACCTTGACGGCCTCGAATCCGTTCTGGCATTCGGCCACGACGGTGACGTCGGCGTGCGCCGACAGGTACTCCGCCAGCAGGCGGCGCGCGGGAGCCTCGTCGTCCACGATCACCGCCCGCAGCAGCGCGCCGCTCCCGGCGGGGGGCTCCGGCCGGCGGGTCATGCGCCCTCCGCGGCCCGCGCCCCGTCGGCGGCCAGGGTGAGCTGCACCCGGAACCGGTCGCCGGTCCGCCGCGCGTCGAGTTGCGCTTCCCGCCCCCCCAGCACGGCGAGGCGCCGGCGCACGTTCTCGATTCCCATGCCTTCCCCCTTTCGCGCCCCCGCATCCTCGTCCACCGGGTTCTCGATCGCAATCAGGAGCCGCCCGCCCTCGGCGCGCGCCTCGATCCGCAGCACCCCGCCCTCGACGCGCCCCGAGATTCCGTGCTTGACCGCGTTTTCCACCAGCGGCTGCAGGAGGAGCGGAGGCACGCGATAGCCCGTCGCGGCTTCCTCCACCACGCGGTCCACCCGCAGGCGTTCGCCGAAGCGGACCTGCTCGATCGCGAGGTAGCGGTCCACGAGGGCCAGCTCCTCGCCCAGCGTCACCGCGTCGCGCGAGCCGAGGCTCAGCGTGCGCCGCAGGAAGTCGCCGAGTCCCTCGCACATGCGGCGCGCGCCCTCGGGATCCCCTCCCACCAGCGCGTTGATGGAGTTGAGGCTGTTGAACAGGAAGTGGGGATTGAGCTGGGCGCGCAGCGCGCGCAGCTCCGCCTCGCGCGCCGTGACCTGCGCCTCGAGAATCCGGCGCTCGGCGGTGCGGGAGGCCTCGAACGCGAGGTACAGGTAGTGGGCGATGGCCGAAACGAGGTAGAAGGGAATCCCGAGCACGAAGAACAGCGCCACGTCCCGGAGGATGCCGGAGCGTTCGAGACCCATCCCGAAGCGCGCCGAGAGGAACACCTCCCAGAGGGTCGCGGCCGCGGTCCACACCGCGCTCGACTGGAGGGCGCCGCCGATTTGGGCGGAGGTGGCCCGCGCCTCGCGCCCCGCCGCCAGCGGCTGCGAGCGGCACACCCACCACGCCGACAGGCACACGAACCCGTAGAAGACCGCGAGGGGCACGCCGTTCGCGAACGCGTGGAGCCAGGGGCGCGGCTGGTAGAAGCGCAGCCCCACCGCGAGCACCGCGCCGACCCCGAGCCAGAACCCGACGTAGAGCAGCAGGCGCCGGGCGTTCGAGAGGATCGGGTGCACGGCTAGTTCTTGACCTCGACGCCACCCATGATCACGACGCCGCGGAGCACGAGCGTCGTGGCGACTTCGCCCTCCACGGGCCGGGACTTGTCCTCGTAGCCGCCCATGAACGGCATCACCTCGCTCACGACCCGCCAGTCGCGCGGCACCATGATGTCCACGCCGCCCCACCAGGCGAACACGTCGAGCACCACCTGCGGGCCGGCCGGGCGCGCCCCGCGCAGGTCCAGCTCGACGCCGCCCATCACCGCGCTGGCGTCGCCGCCCCGGAACTGCGGCGATTCGTTCTTGATCGTGGAGCCTGCCCACATCGCGAACGTGCTCACCTGGTCGAAACGGTCGGCGCCGTCCCCGCCGGCGGCCACCGCGGCCGGGCCGCGCAGCGAGCGCACCACGAGCATGGAGCCGACCAGGATCAGCGCCACCGGCCAGAACTCCCAGATGCGGACGTTGAGGAGCTCGAGCTCGTTCCCGAGGAGCAGGAGTCCGGCCAGCGTGAAGACCGTTCCGGCCACCGGCTGGCGGCGGGCGCCCACCCCGGAGAGCCGGGCGAGCCCGAACAGCACCAGCAGGAGCGGCCACCACCGGAGGATCGGTTCCGACTCGAGGATGTTGAGGTTGTCGAGCGTCCAGAAGGCCCCGAGCGCGCACACGATCAGCCCGAACACCAGGCGGCCGGTCACGCGCGAGCCCACCGAGCCCGGGGACGGGTCGCCGAGGCTCACGAACACACCGCGAGAGTCCTTGTTCGGCTCAGGCACGGGAGACCTCCGTGGGGCGCGGCCGGCGGCCGCTTGAGGAGGGACCCGAGAGCGCCAGCGCCGCCCCGACCAGCACCGCGAGCGGCAAGAGCCACAGGTCCGAGAGCAGGTGGAGTCCGACGCGCACCAGGGCCCGGGCCACGACCGGCGCCCAATCCAGCCGGTCCCGCAGGAACCACATCACCAGCATCGAGTTCTGCACCGCCAGCCACATCGTCACTCCCGCGAGCGCGAGCCACAGGCCCCGCCGCGCACCCCGGCGATTCCACCTTGCGCCGTCAATCACGAGGAGCCTCCTTCCCGTCACCGCGCATCACACCGATCGCGATCGCCTTGGCCATCATGCCCGCGCCCACCGCCACCAGGGCGAGAGGCCACGAGTTCCCCCAGTGCAGCCCGTACCAGTCGTGGAGGTTGGCGAAGAACCAGAACCCGAATAGCGTGGTCGTGACGCCGCTGCCGATGTCGCTCGGGCCCGACGGCCGGATCAGCTTCGCCAGTCCCACGAGAATCAGGATCGCCGGCCACCAGGTCCACCAGTTGTAGAGCCATTCGCGGGGAATCAGGTCCCGCTGGGCGAGCAGGAACACGATGCCCAGCACGATCAGTCCCAGTCCCCAGCCGATGCCGTCGCCCGAGGATTTCCGCCGTCCGCTCATCGTGGATTTCCTTTCGTGGGGTCGTGGCGCCGGAGCGCCCTTCGTCGCTTGCGTCACGGGGGAAGTTACGGCCCGCGCGCCCGCCGCGCGCGGCCGCATCGGCGAGCGGCGGCACGGGGCCGGTGAACGGAGGCTCCGGGCGGCGTCCGGCAGCCGTCCCGCCGGGCCGGCGGCGGGCGGCGCCGCGGTACAGCCCGCCCGCGGCCGCGGGCGCCGG
>CAZIVR010000025.1:0-37383 GCA_964542745.1 uncultured bacterium | reverse complement strand
AGCGTCTCCTCGAGCACGTCGAGGTCGTGGCCGTCGATGGGCCCGAAGTACTTGAAGCCGAGCTCCTCGAAAAGGATCCCCGGCACCACCAGGTTCTGGAGGCCCTCCTTGATGCGGCGCGCGCCCTCGCGCGCCCGGAAGGCCTTGGGCATCTTGCCGAGCAGCTCCCACACGTCGTGCTCGAAGCGGCGGTAGATGCGGCTGGTGGTGAGCTTGGTGAGGTAGCGGTGGATCGCGCCGATGTTGGGCGAGATGCTCATCTCGTTGTCGTTGAGGATCACGATCAGGCGCTTCTTGAGCTCGCCCGCGTTGTTGAGGCCCTCGAACGCCATGCCGCCGGTCAGCGCGCCGTCGCCGATCACCGCGATCACGTGGTGGTCCTCGCCGCGCAGGTCGCGCGCCGCCGCGAAGCCGAGCGCGGCCGAGATCGAGGTGCTGCCGTGGCTCGTGCCGAACGGATCGTGCTCGCTCTCCGCGCGGCGCGGGTAGCCGGCGATGCCGCCGAGCTGGCGCAGCGTCTCGAAGCGGTCGAGGCGTCCCGTCACCAGCTTGTGCGGATAGGACTGGTGCCCGACGTCCCAGATGATCTTGTCGCGCGGCGAGTCGAAGACCCGGTGGAGCGCCAGCGTCAGCTCCACCACGCCGAGGTTGGGCGCGAGGTGGCCGGCGTTGCGGGCCACGGTCTGGATCACGACGTGGCGGATCTCGGTCGCGAGCAGGTCGAGCTCGGGCCGGGTCAGCGCCTTCAGGTCGGCGGGGGACTGGATGCGTTCGAGCAGGCTCATAGGGTGACCTGGTTCCACGCCAGCGCGGTGGCCACCCCCAGCAGGGCGCCCACCAGCACCTCGAGGGGAGTGTGCCCGAGCAGCTCCATCAGGCGCTGGGTGTCCTTCTGGTCCTGGAAGTGCTCCTCGATCAGCCGGTTGAGGACCGAGGCGTGGCGGCCGGCGGCGCGGCGCAGCCCGGCGGCATCGTACATGACGATGAGGCTGAAAAACAGCGTGGCCCCGAACAGGCTCGAGCGGAAGCCCTCGTTGAGCCCCACGCACGTGGAGAGCGCCGCGACCGAGGCCGCGTGCGAGCTGGGCATGCCGCCGGTCTGGACGAACCGGCGCAGGTTCAGCCGCCGCGTCGCGAGCAGCGCGCGGACACCCTTGTAGCCCTGAACCAGGAATCCGACCGTGAGAGCCAGCCAGAACGCTTCCGTGGCGCGCGCCTCCTGCCCGAAGGGTACGTTCGTCCCTGAACGGCGCCGCGAACCATAAGGACGCCGGGGCGATTCGGCAACCCGGCGGGGCCGGGCCTCCCGGGCCCCGGCCGCTACGCGCTGCGGCGCGCGAGGCCCTCGACCAGCCGGCGCAGGCGGCGGGCGCGCGGCCCGAACGCGGCCAGCGACGCGTCCACGTCGGCGTAGAGCTGGGCGGCGTCCCGGGCGGCGCGCTCCGACCCCACCGCGCGCGGCCAGGTGGCCTTGCCGCGGCTCGCGTCGGTGCCGGCGCGCTTGCCGAGGCGGGACAGGGTCGAACCCTCGTTGAGCAGGTCGTCGTGGATCTGGAAGGCCAGCCCGGCGCGGAGCCCCACGTCGTGGAGCCCGGCCACGGCGGCGCGGTCCGCGCCGCCCGCCACCGCGCCCACCGCCAGCGACGCCGCGATCAGCGCGCCGGTCTTCCGCAGGTGGATGTCGGCCACCCGGTCGCGGGTCGCGCGGCGGCCCTCGGCGGCGAGGTCGAGCGCCTGGCCCTGGATGAGCTGGAGGGCGCCGGCCGCTTCGGCCAGCAGCCGGACCGCGAGCAGGGCGCGCGCGGGCTCGCGCCGCGCCACCGGCAGGCGCGTCAGCTCCTCGAAGGCGAACGCCAGCAGCGCGTCCCCGGTCAGCACGCCGAGCGCCTCGCCGAATTTGCGGTGCGTGGTGGGACGGCCGCGGCGGAAGTCGTCGTCGTCCATGGCGGGCAGGTCGTCGTGGACCAGCGAGAAGGCGTGCACGCACTCGAGGGCGGCCGCGGCCGGCAGCGCCTCGCGCCAGCGCCCGCCGACCGCCTCGCAGGCGGTGAGCGCGAGCAGCGGGCGCACCCGCTTGCCCGGGGCGAGCAGCGCGTAGCGGAGCGCCCGGCCGAGCGGGCCGCCGGGATCGGCGTGGTCGGCGAGCGTGCGGGCGAGATGGCGGTCGAAGGCGCGGCGCAGCGGCTCGAGGCCGCCGTCCCGCGCGGCGCCCCGGCCCCGCGGAGTCAAAACGGCAGCTCGCCTTCGCGCGGGGGACGGCCCGGGGCTTCGTCCTCGAAGGGCTCGGTGCCGGGTTCCTCGTCGGCCGACTCGGCCTCGACCAGCTTCTCGATCCGCTGCTCGGCGAGGTCGAGGGTCTGGGTGAGGCCCTTCGCGAGTCCCATGCCCTTCTCGTAGTGGGCCAGCGACTGGTCGAGCGTCAGCTGCCCGCCCTCGAGCTCCTCGACGATACGCTCGAGCTCGGTCATGGACTGTTCGAAGTCCGCCTCGGGGTTCTCCCCCGCCGCGGGCTTCGCCTGCTTCTCACGTGCCATCGGTCCCTCCCGGCCGCACCGCCGTGACCCGCGCGTCCGCTTCCCCGCGCGCGAACTCGAGCGTCAGGTCGTCGCCGACGCCGATCGCGCCGGCGGCGCGCAGCAGCCTACCGTCGGCCGTGCGCGCGAGGCAATAGCCGCGCTCGAGCACGCCCCGCGGCGAGAGCGCCCGGAGCCGGGCCGCGTAGCCGGCGAGCCGGCGCCGCTCGGTGTGGAGGCGGGGCACCGCGGCGTCGGTGAGCCGGCGCCGCAGGGCGTCGATCTCCCGGCGGCGCTCCTCGATCGGCAGGCGCCACTGGCGCAGGCCGTAGCGCGCGAGGGCGGCGGCGAGCCGCTCGCGGGCCGCGCGCAGCTCGACGGAGGCCGCCGCGCGCAGCCGCTCGATCAGCCCGTCGAGGCGCTGCTGCCACAGCCCGAGCAGGTCGCGGTGGCGCCGGAAGCCGTACTTGCCGGTGAGCGCGGCAAGCCGCTGCCGCCGGACCGCGATCGCCTGGGCCGCGGCACGGTCGAGGCGCGCACGCCACTGGGCGACCTGGCGGGCCACCTCGGCACGGTCCCGCACCGCGATCTCGGCGGCGTTGGAGGGCGTGGCGGCGCGCACGTCGGCGGCCAGGTCGGCGAGGGTCGTGTCCACCTCGTGCCCCACCGCCGAGATCACCGGCAGCGCCGAGGCCGCGAGGGCGCGCACCACCGGCTCCTCGTTGAAGGCCCACAGGTCCTCGAGCGACCCGCCGCCGCGCCCCACGATCAGCAGGTCCACGCGCCCGTACCGGTTGAAGCGCCGGATGGCGGCCGCGATCTCCTCGGCCGCCCCGGCCCCCTGCACGCGCACCGGCGCGAGCACGATCCGCAGCCCCGGCCAGCGCGATCGCAGCACCTTCACCAGGTCGCGCACCGCGGCCCCGGTGGGCGACGTCACGAGCCCGACGCTCGCCGGGTAGCGGGGCAGGCGGCGCTTGCGCGCCGGGTCGAACAGCCCTTCCGCGGCGAGCCGGCGCTTGAGCTCCTCGAGCGCGACCAGCAGCGCGCCGAGCCCGCCCGGGCGCATCGTCTCCACGAGGAGCTGGTAGGTGCCGCGCGGCTCGTAGACCGAGATCGCCCCGAAGGCCTCGACCTCGGTGCCGTTCTGCGGGGCGAACCCGAGCCGCGAGGCCGCGCCGCGCCACATCACGCACGCCAGCACCGCCTCCTTCCCCTCCTTGAGCGAGAAGTAGAGGTGGCCGCTGTCGGCCTTGAGGAAGCCCGAGATCTCTCCCTTCACCCACACGGCGGGGAACGACTCGGTGAGCGTCTCCTTGATGAGGCGCGTGAGCGCCGAGACGCCGAGGATGGTTTCCGGGGCCGGAGGGGCGGCCACGGCGCGCGGCCTCAGCGGCGGGCGGCCGCGGTGGCGGCCGCGAGGCGCTCGGCGGCGCCGACGGTGTTCAGCACCACCATCGCGACGGTCATCGGGCCCACGCCCCCCGGGACCGGCGAGAGCGCCGCGGCCACGCGCGCCACCGAGGGCGCATCCACGTCGCCGGCGAGCCGGAAGCCGGACTTCGCCGACGGGTCGGCGACGCGATGGATGCCGACGTCCACGACGGCGGCCCCGGGCCGCACCCAGTCGGCCGTGACCGCGCCGGGGCGTCCCATCGCGGCGACCAGCAGGTCGGCCTCGCGCGCGAGCGCGCGGAGCGACGGGCCGCTGGCGCTGTGCCCGAGGGTGACCGTCATGTCCACGCCCTTCTGGCTGAGCAGGGTCGCGAGCGGGCGGCCCACGACGTTGCTGCGCCCGATCACCACGGCGTGCCGGCCGGCCAGCGGGACCTGGTGGTGGCGGAGCAGCTCGAGGATGCCGGCGGGCGTGGCGGGCGCGAACGCCGGCAGCCCCTGCGCGAGCCGCCCGGCGTTGAGCGGGTGGAAGCCGTCCACGTCCTTCTCCGGCGCGATCGCCTCGAGCACCGCCTGCGGGTCCGCGGGCGGCGCGAGCGGAAGCTGCACGAGGATCCCGTGCACCGACGGGTCGGCGCCGAGCGCCCGCACCCGCTCGACGACGGCCTCGGTCGGGACGCCGGCCGCGAGCGTCACCCGCCGCGTCTCGATGCCGGCCTCGGCGCACGCCTCGGACTTGCGGCGCAGGTAGATCGCGGAGGCCGGGTCGTCCCCCACCGACACCAGCGCCAGGAGCGGCGTGACGCCGCCCTCGCGAAGCGCCGCCACCCGGACGCGGGCGCGGGCGCGCGCCGCGGCCGCCGCCTCCTCGCCCGACAGGATGCGCGCGAGCCCCGCGCCGCGCGCGGGCGCGGCGGCGCGCTCGTGCAGCAGCTCGAGCGAACGGATCGAGCGGGCGCGCCCGGTGGCCGGGTCCACCTCGACCAGCACGCCGTTCAGCCGCAGGTCCCCCCCGCTCGGCGTGAGCCGCTCGGGCATCCCGGTGAGGAAGCGGCGCAGCGCGGCGTGGCGGTCCATCCCGATCACCGAGTCGAAGCCGCCGGTCATGCCGGCGTCGCACTGGAACGCCGTGCCCTGCGGCAGCACCCGCGCGTCGGCGGTGGCGACGTGTGTGTGGGTGCCGAGCACCGCGCTCGCCCGGCCGTCCACGTGCCAGGCCATCGCCATCTTCTCGGCGGTGGTCTCGGCGTGGAAGTCCACGAGGATCGCGCGCGCGCCCTCGGCCCGGAGCGCCTCGATCGCGCGGTCCACGGTGCGGAAGGGGCAGTCGGCCTCCTTCATGAAGACGCGGCCCAGCAGGTTCACCACGCCGACCGGGGTGCCGTCGAGCCCCTGGAAGACGCGCCAGCCCTCGCCCGGCGCCCCGGGCGGCAGGTTGGCGGGACGCACCAGGCGCGCTTCGCCCTTCAGGTAGTCGATCGAGTCGCGCTTGTCCCAGATGTGGTTGCCGCCGGTCAGGACGTCCACGCCGGCGTCGAAGAGGTCCTTCGCCGTCTCGCGCGTGAGGCCGAAGCCGGCCGCGGCGTTCTCGCCGTTGCACACCACGAGGTCGAGGCCGTGCCGCGCGCGGAGCCCGGGCAGCAGGGCGGTGACCACCTCGCGGCCCGGCGAGCCGATCACGTCGGCGATGAATAGGATCCTGAGCACGTTCCCCCTACTTGGCGTAGTCCACCGCGCGCGTTTCGCGGATCACGGTGACGCGGATCTGGCCCGGGTATTCCAGCTCCTTCTCGATCCGCCGCGCGATCTCGCCGGCCAGGCCCTGCGCGCGCGCGTCGTCCACGCGCGAGTGCTCGACCATGATACGCACTTCGCGCCCGGCCTGGATGGCGTAGGACTTCTCCACTCCCGGGAAGCCGTTGGCGATCTTCTCGAGGGCCTCGAGCCGCTTGATGTAGATCTCGAGGCTCTCGCGCCGGGCACCGGGCCGCGCCCCCGAGATCGCGTCGGCGGCCGCGATCAGCACCGGCCACAGGCTCCCGCCCGCGTAGTCGTCGTGGTGGTAGCCGATCGCCTCGAGCACCGGCTGCGGCTCGCCGTAGCGCGCCGCCAGCTCCATTCCCAGCGCCGGGTGCGTGCCCTCGTGGTCGTGATCGATCGCCTTGCCGATGTCGTGCAGCAGGCCGCCGCGCTTGGCCATCTTCTGGTCCATGCCGATCTCGGCGGCCATCATGCCCGCGAGGTGGGCCGTCTCGATCGAGTGGCGCAGGATGTTCTGGCCGTAGGACGTGCGGTACTGGAGCCGGCCGAGCACGTTCTGGAGGTCCGGGTGGATGCCGTGCACCCCGACCTCGAGGCACGCCATCTCGCCCAGCTCCCGGATCTTGCCCTCGACCTCGACCTTGACCTTGGCGTGCACCTCCTCGATGCGGGCCGGGTGGATGCGGCCGTCGGCCACCAGCCGCTCGAGCGAGAGCCGAGCGATCTCGCGGCGCACCGGGTCGAAGCCCGAGAGGATCACCGCCTCCGGCGTGTCGTCGATGATGACGTCCACCCCGGTGATGACCTCGAACGAGCGGATGTTGCGGCCCTCGCGGCCGATGATCCGGCCCTTCATGTCGTCGCTCGGCAGGTGCACGACCGAGACGCTCGACTCGGAGGCGTGGTCCCCGGCGTAACGCTGGATCGCGAGCGTCAGGATCTTGCGCGCGTCGCGCTCGGCGTTGCGCTGCGCGGTCTCGCGGATCTCCTGCGCGCGCCGCGCCGCCTCGGCGCGGGCCTCGTTCTCGATCCGGCTCACCAGCTCGGCGCGCGCCTCCTCGGCGGTCATGCCCGCGGCGCGCTCGAGCCTCACCGTTTGCTCGGCCACCAGCCGCTGGAGGTCGTCACTCCGGCGCTCGACTTCGCTTTCGCGCCGGCCGAGGTCTTGCTCCAGCCGCTTGAGGTCGCGCTCCTTCTTCTCGATCAGCTCGACGCGCCGGCCGAACGCCGACTCCTTCTCGTGGAAGGCGCGCTCGGAGGAGAGCTGGTCGGCGCGGGCCTGCTGGGCCTCGCGCTCCACCTGCTGCTTGTAGCGGAGCGCGTCCTCGCGGCCTTCGAGCACCGCGCTGCGCTTGAGGGACTCGGCGTCGCGCCCGGCCGCCTCGAGCACCCCGCGCGCCTGGCGCTCGGCGCTCTGGAGCCCGGACTTCCCGAGGTGGGCCCGCACCGCGAACCCGACGAAAAACGCGACGACGGCGCCGAGGAGGGCGCCGCCGGCCAGAAGGGCATCGTTCATCTCCGACCCCCGGGGGCCGCGGCCGCCCGGCGGGCGGCCGAAGCCTCAGGCAGGGAAGGATCCCCGCCGAATTGCCGTGTGCCCGGAGTTCTTGAGACCTGGTCACCCAGGTGGGAGTGCCTTCGATCGGGTGGGTCCTCCGCCGTCCCGTGACGGGCCGGGGCTCGACGTCGCCAACCACCGGTACTCCCTTGATCGTTTCTGTTGGTTCAAGAACTTGCGATGCATCACGAGCACGGCAGGGAATGCGAGGAGCGGGGCACCTCCGTTCTCTCAGCCCGTCGGGCTGTCCTCGAGAAGGTCGTCCAGCACCGCGTTCAGCTTCGCGGCGCGTTCCTGGAAGCTCTGGTCGCGAGCCTCGCGCTGGGCGCGCTCCTTGAACAGTTCGTCGGCGATGTTGAGAGAGGCGAGGATGGCCACCTTGGACAACGAGGCCACCGGGAGCTTCTCGGTGATCTCGCGCATCTTCCGGTCCACGTAGGCCGCAACGCCCAGGATGTAGTCCTGGTCGGCTTCGCCGCGAATGGCGTAGCTGTGGCCGAAGATCTGGACCTGGACGAGATTCTTGTTGTCCACGGTGTCCCCGCTGCTTCGCTGATCCCTGCGATGATGTGCGTCTCGGTTTTCGGCGCCGAAGCGCCGCTATGAACACCGCGGGCGGGTCGCCCCCCCGCGGACGAATCTCAGGCTTCGAGCTTCTCGAGCTTCCGGATCAGGGTCTCGACGCGGCCCGCGATGTCGCGCCGCTCCGTCGCCCACTCCTTCTGCTCCTTGCGGAGCGTCGCGAGGTCCTGGAGCAGCGCGCCGGGGTCCTGCCCCTGCAGCTTCTGTTCGAGGTCCTTCACGCGGCGGGTCAGTTCGTCCCGCTCGCGCTCCAGCCGGGTCCGATCATCCCTCATTTGCTGGACGAGCGCAGCGGCTTTTTCCACCCGCTCCGCCAGCCGGTCCAGGTCGGTCGTCATCGTCGTCGTGGTGTCGTTCATCGTGTCCTCAGGCGGCCGCCCAGCCCGTCGGTGACGGCGGCGACCATCCGGTCCTGGATCTCCTGGATCTCGGCCTCCGCGAGCGTGCGCTCGGGATGCTGAAACCGGAGCGCGTAGGCCAGCGACAGCGGCCCACCCGCGTCCTTGCGATAGACGTCGAACAGCTCGACCGACGCCAGCCACGGCCCGCCTTCGCGAACCAGCACCGCCTCCACTTCGGCGTGCCGCGCGCCGCCCTCGAAGTGAAAGGCGAGATCGCGACGCACGGGCGGAAAACGGCCCGGCAGCGACAGGCGGCGCTCCCCGCCGGCCGCGCTCGCGACGGCGTCGAGGTGGGCCACGAACAGGTGGACCGGGACCTCGATGTCCCACTCGCGGAGCAGCGTCTGGCTCAGGGTGCCCGCCCATGCAATGCGTGAAGCGCCGCCTGCAACTTCCGCGCTGGCATCGGGTTTCCAGCCGGGCGCAGAATAGGCCCGCCACCCTGGGGTGTCAACGCGCAACTCCTCGAGCCACGCCTCCCACAGGCCGCGCGCGTCGTCGAAGTCGGCGTCGCCCTGCTGCGCGTCGTGGGCGTGCGCCCAGCGCGGCCCGGTCACCACCGCCGCGATCATCGGCGTCTCGACGGGCAGGCGGCCCGGCCCGGCGGAAAAGCCGTGGCCGACCTCGAAGAGCCGGACCGCGGCGACCCCCTGCCGCAGGTTGTGCCCGCAGGCGCGCAGCAGGCCCGGCACGAGGTTCGGGCGCAGCACCTCGCTCTCGCGGCTCATCGGGTTGGTGAGGCGGACCAGCGCGCCCGGATCCTGCCCGAGCAGCGCCGCGGCCGAAAGCGCCTCGCGCTCCGAGACCAGCGTCGTGCACCACGCCTCGTGCAGCCCGCGCGCGAGCATCGCGGCGCGGGCGGATTCGGCGAAGCGCTCGGCGGTGCCGCGCCGCGCGAAGGCGCCGCGCGTCTCGAGCGCCACGTCGGGGATGCGGTCGTAGCCGTGGGCCCTCGCCACCTCCTCGACCAGGTCGTCCTCGAGCGCCACGTCGGTGCGCCACGTCGGGACGGTGACGCGGAGCGGATCGCCGGTCTCGACGCCGAACTCGAAGGACTCCAGCAGCCGCTTGGCCTCGGCGGGCCCGAGGTCGAGGCCGCTCACGCGCTTCACGCGCGACGAGCGCAGCGTGAGGGTGCGGCGCTTGCCGTCGAAGTGATTGCGCTCGCGCCCCGTTCCCGGCGAGGCGTCGGGGCACAGCTCGCGCAGCAGCGCGAGGAAGCGCGCCGCCGCCACCGGCGCCATCTCGGGGTCCACCCCCCGCTCGAAGCGCTTGGAGGCCTCGGTGGAGAGGCCGAGGAAGCGGGAGCCGCGCCGGACGCGGCGCGGATCGAACCACGCCGACTCGAGCAGCAGGCGCGTGGTGGAGGCGGTCACCTCGCTGTCGGCGCCGCCCATCACGCCGGCGATCGCGGCCGGGGCGTCCCGGTCGGCGATCACCAGCACCTCGGGATCGAGGGCGCGCTCCTTGCCGTCGAGCGTGACGAGGCGCTCCCCCGCGCGCGCGCGCCGCACGCGGATGGCGGGTCCCTTGAGCCGGTCGAGGTCGAAGGCGTGGACCGGCTGGCCCAGTTCGAACAGGATGAGGTTGGTGAGGTCCACGAGGTTGTTGAGGCTGCGCTGGCCCACGCTCTCGACGCGGCGCCGGAGCCACGCCGGCGACGGGCCGATCGTCACGCGTTCCACCGCCAGCGCCACGTAGCGCGGGCAGCCCTCGCGGTCCTCGAGCTCGAGGTCGAAGTCGGCGCGTCCCTGCCAGCGCGCGGAGAGGCGCGCCTGGGCCGCCGGCGTCCAGCGGCCGCCGAGGGCCGCGCGCACCTCGCGGGCGAGCCCGACGATGCCCATGCCGTCCGGACGGTTGAAGGGCACCTCCACCTCGAGCACCGCGTCCGGGGGCCCGAGGGCCTCGGAAACCGGCCGGCCCGGCGCGAGCGCGGCGGGCGCGGCGCCGAGGGTCTCGAGGTCGAGGATCCCGGCGTGATCCTCGGAGAGCCCGAGCTCGCGTGCCGAGCACAGCATGCCCTCGCTCTCCTCGCCCCGGATCTTCGACTTCTTGATCGTGATCCCGCCCGGGAGCCGGGCGCCGATCGTCGCCAGCGGGACGAGCATGCCGTCCCGCACGTTGGGCGCGCCGCACACGATGCCGAGCGCGTCCCCGCCGGCGTCCACCCGGCACAGAGAAAGCTTGTCGGCGTTCGGGTGCTTGCGGACCTCGAGCACGCGCGCCACCACGATGCCGGGGAACTCGCCCCCGCGCCGCTCGATGCCTTCGACGTAGAAGCCGCGCCGGGTGAGCGTCTCCGCCACCGCTTCCGCGGTGCCGTCGAATTCGATCCAGTCGCGCAGCCAGGACTCGGGAAGCTTCATGCGGTCGGGTCCCCGGGCCTCAGCCCTTGCGCCGCGCGGGGGACGACTGTTCCTCGCGGGCGATCCATTGGTCCACGACGCGCTCGAGCAGGGTCAGCGGGAGCGCTCCCTGCCGGAGCACCACGTCGTGGAACGCCTTGATGTCGAAGCGGTCGCCGAGCCGTTCCCGGGCCCGCTCCCGAAGCGCCAGGATCTCCAGCTGCCCGACCTTGTAGGCGCAGGCCTGCCCGGGCATCACGATGTAGCGCTCGATCTCGGTGATCACGCTCGCCGAGTCCATGCCGGTGTTGGCGACCATGTAGTCGATGGCCTGCCGGCGGGTCCAGCGCTGGCGGTGGATGCCGGTGTCCACCACCAGCCGCACCGCCCGGAACAGCTCCCCGCCCATTGCGCCCAGCGAATCGTAGGCGTCGCGATGGAAGCCGGCCTCGAGCGCGAGCCGCTCCGAGTAGAGGGCCCATCCCTCCACGTAGGCGGTGAACGGGATGACCTTGCGGAAGAAGGGCAGCCCCTCCAGCTCCTGGGCGATGGTGATCTGGAAATGGTGCCCGGGGATCCCCTCGTGGTAGGCGAGCGTGCGCATGTCGGGCCGGCGCGTCTCGGCCGGGTCGCGGAGGTTCGCGTAGAACACGCCGGGCCGCGAGCGGTCCAGCGCGCCCGCGTTGTAGTAGGCGCCCGGGGCGCCGGCCTCCTTGAAGGCGGGGATGCGCTCCACGCGCAGGCGCCCCTTGGGGCGTACCGCGAACAGCGAATCGGCGCGGACGCTGGCGTCGTCGAGGATCTCCTGGTAGCGGGCGAGGATCTGCGCGCGCCCCGAGTCGCCCGGCGGGTAGCCGAAGCGCGGATCGAGGCGCATGCGCCGCATGCGGGCGCCGAAGCGCTCCCCCGCGATGCGGGTCCGGTCGAGGAGCGGCGTCATCTCCGACTGGAGCCGGGCCACCTCGTGGAGCCCGAGGCTGTGGATCGTGTCGGCGGGCAGCTCGCTGGTGGTGAACACCCGCAGGCGGTAGTCGTAGAAGGCGTCGCCGTCCGGCAGCTTCCACACGCCGTCGTCGTCGCTCGCCCGGCCCGCCTGCGCCTTCACGAACGCGAGCAGGCGGCGGTAGGCGGGCAGGAAGGTGCCCTCGACCCCGGAGCGGACCCGCGCGCGCAGCGCGTCGCGGCGGGCGGCGTCGAGCCCGGCCAGCGTGTCGGTCGCGGCCTCGAAGCGGATCACCAGCGGGTTCTCGTCGAGGGGCTTCGCGGCGAACGCCTCCATCTCGGCTGCGACCGCCTCGAGCACGAAGCGCGGCGGAACCACGCCGGCCTGCTCGCGCTCCCGGAGACGCTCGAGCGTCTGGTCGAACGCGGCGCCGGCCGCGGTCAGGCGCCGCGCGAACGACTCGGCGTCCCGCGCGTTCTTGAGGGGCTGGGTCGAGAGCAGGAAGTCGGGCAGGCCGCTCTGGAACCCGAACATCTGGTTGACCGGGTAGTCGTGCAGGCGGAAGCGCTCGCCGCGCACCGCGTCGCTCAGGAAGTGGTCCATGACGTCGAAGGAGAGCTGCGCCGCGGGCGCCATGCGCGCGCGGTCGTAGCGGCGGAGCCGGGCCAGGTTTTCCTTCGCGAACTCGAGCTCCCCGCGCTCGGCGGCGGGCGAGACGTCGTCGAGGCGGTCGCGCCAGTCGCCGAACGGCACGGCGTTCAGGACCCCGAGCTGGGTCAGCAGCTGGGGATGGCGCAGGGCGTACTTGAGGAACACCCGCATGTAGAAGTGGTCCACCGACCACGGCTGGAACCACCAGGTCGGGACCACGAACGCCGCGCCCGCGACCAGCAGGAGCGCGCACAAACCCAGCACGATGCGCTTCACGTTTCCCCCCTCAGAACTGCCCGAGGAACCGCACGTCGTTCTCGAGGAACAGCCGGATCTCGGGAATGCCGTGGCGGAGCATGGCGATGCGCTCGAGCCCCATGCCGAAGGCGAATCCCGTGACCTGCTCCGGGTCGAGCCCGACCGCGCGGAACACGTTCGGGTGCACCATCCCCGCGCCCAGCACCTCGAGCCAGCCCGAGCCCTTGCACACGCTGCAGCGGCGGGCCGAGGCGCCCTCGGCGATCCTCCCCTCCCCTCCGCAGATCACGCACGAGACGTCCATCTGGCAGCCGGGCTCGACGAACGGGAAGTAGATGGGCACGAGCCGGGTGCGGACCCCGGCGCCGTAGATCGAGCGGGCGAAGAGGTTCAGCGTGCTCTTCAGGTCCGCCATGCTCACGTCGCGGTCCACGAACAGCCCGTCCATCTGGTGGAACTGGTCCATGTGGCTCGCGTCCACCTGCTCGGCGCGGTAGACGCGCCCGGGGAACACCAGCCGCAGCGGCAGGTCGCGCTCGCCGCGCGCCGCCTCCTCCATGGCGCGCACCCAGCCGGGCGAGGTGTGCGTGCGGAGCACCACCTCGGGATTCACGAAGTAGGTGTCGTGCGCGTCGCGCGCCGGGTGGTCGGGCGGGAAGTTGAGCTTCGCGAAATTGTATTCGTCGAGCTCGACCTCGGGGCTCGTGGTCACGGTGTAGCCGAGGCCGTGGAACAGGTCGAGCAGGTCGTCGCGGAGGCGGGCCAGCACGTGCCGCCTCCCGACCCACGGGCGGCGCCCGGGCATCGTCACGTCGCGGGTGGTGGCCGCCTCGGCGGCCCGCTCGAGCTCGGCGCGCCGGGCGTCGTGGATCTCGGAGAGCCAGCGCTTGAGGAGGTTGAGAACGCGACCTTCTCGCTTGCGGTCCTCGATCGAGAGTTGGCCTAGGCGGGCAAGCCAGAGTGTCACCTCGCCGCGTTCTCGACCGAGAACCCTCGTGTGACGATCCTGCAAGGTGGCAAGGTCTGACGCGCCGGCCAGCCCCCGAGCCGCCCGCTGGTAGACGAGCTCCCGTCCGGGGTCGAGTGACCGCAGTTCCTGCATTCGCGAATCGTGCTCGGGCAGCTGGGAAAGCTCCCCGAGCTTGTCCCACTCCTCAGGGAATGCTCCAGCGCCGCGATTGATCGTGACGTCCACGGCTAGACCGCCGCCGACTTCGCAACCTCCGCCAGTTTCGCGAACGCCGCCGCGTCGCGCACCGCCAGGTCGGCGAGCAGCTTGCGGTTCACGTCGATGTTGGCGCGCTTGAGCCCCGCGATCAGCGTGCTGTACGAGAGCCCGTTGATGCGCGCGGCCGCGTTGATGCGCGTGATCCACAGCCGCCGGAAGTCGCGCTTGCGGGTGCGGCGGTGCTCGAAGGCGAACTGCCCGGCGCGCTGGATGGTCTGGAGCGCGGTCTTGAAGAGCTTGCGCCGGCCGCTGTAGTTGCCCTTGGCCGCCTTGAGGACCTTGCGTCGCCGGGCGCGTCCCGGAACGACGGTTTTGGAACGAGGCATTTCTGGAACCCCTTCTTCATGCGGCCGGCCGCCGTGCGCGCCGGTTCCGCTCGTGATGGTTGGCGGGTGGGAGCGTCAGCGCTTGCCGAGCATGCGGAGCACGCGCGCCTGGTCGGCGTCGGCCACGACCGTCGTGCCGACCAGCTTGCGCTTGCGGCCGCGCGACTTTCCGATCATTCCGTGGCGGAGACCGGAGCGGCCGCGGATGGCCTTGCCGGTTCCGCTCACCTTGAAGCGCTTGGCGGCCGCGCGATTCGACTTCATCTTGGGCATCTCGACTCCTTCTAGCTCCCGGCCTTGGGCGCGGGATTCGCGGCCGCGCGCGCGGGAACGGCCTGCGCTGCGGCGGTGGTTTTCGGCTCCGGCTTCGGCCGGGCGTCCGGCTTCGGCTTGGACTCGGGCTTCGCGTCCGACTTGGCCTCCGGCTTCCCGCCCGCCGCCGGCTTGGCGGGCTTCGGCATCATCACGGTGAACAGCGTGCGCCCTTCCGAGCGCGGCGGCGTCTCCACGGTGGCGACGTCGGCGAGCGCCGCGATCACCTTCTGGATCAGCCGGTGGCCGAGGTCCTGGTGCGCGATCTCGCGGCCGCGGAACGTGACCGTGACCTTGACCTTGTCGCGCTCCTCGAGGAACTCCCGCGCGTGGTTCACCTTGAACATGTAGTCGTGCTCTTCGATCTTGGGACGCATCTTGATTTCCTTGAGCTGCATCTGGTGCTGCTTCTTCTTGGCCTTGCGCGCCCGGCGGTTCTGCTCGTACTTGAACTTGCCGTAATCCATGATCCGGCAGACCGGCGGCCGCGCCGTGGGGGACACCTCCACCAGATCGAGCCCCTTCGACTGGGCCAGCGCGAGAGCCTCGCGCGCCGTGAGCACGCCCACCTGCTCGCCGTCGTCGCCGATCACGCGCACCTGCGGCACGCGGATCCGCTCGTTCACTCGAACCTCGGGTACCTTTTGAACCGAAATGGCCGTCACCTCCGGTTGGGGACTGCGTCATCGCCTGCGCCGCGCTCGAAACGCGAAAACGCCGGGCGGGATCTCCAAGCAGAAGACCCCGCCCGGCGTTCGAGCCGCGCGCCGGGCACCGCTCCCTCATAAGAAGGAGGAGTGGACCGGCCGGAAACCCTTGAGCGGAGCCGACAGGGGCCCGCGGGGGTGAGAAGCGAGGCGCTTCTGCTTGGACTGCGGGCGGCAGTGTAAGGGGAGCGGGCCCGAAAACTCAAGCCGGGGGGCCGGGCGGCCGGCTCCCCCCCTACTTCTTCTCCCGCACCTCGGCCTGGACCCGCTCGAGGAACGCCTGGCGGGCCATGGTCTCGAGCTGGCCCACGCCCTTGCGGCGGGGCGAGCAGGTGCCGGCCTCGGCCTCGCGGGGGCCGACCACCAGCATGTAAGGGATCTTCTCGAGCTCGGCGTCGCGGATCTTGGCGCCCATCTTCTCGTCGCGCAGGTCGGTCTCGGCGCGCAGGCCCCCCTCCTTCAGCATCGCCGCGGTGGCCATGGCGTAGTCGTTGGCCTTCGGGTTGGCCGGGATGACCTTCACCTGCACGGGCGCGAGCCACACCGGAAACTCCCCTCCGGTGTGCTCGACGTAGATCCCCGCGAAGCGCTCGAGCGAACCGTAGAGGGCGCGGTGCAGCATGATCACCTCGTGCTCCTGCCCGTCGGAGCCGGTGAAGGTGACGCCGAAGCGCTTGGGCAGGTTCAGGTCCACCTGCACGGTGCCGCACTGCCACTCGCGCCCCAGCGCGTCCCGGAGCTTGATGTCGATCTTGGGCGCGTAGAACGCGCCGCCGCCCTCGTCCACTTCGTAGGCCATGCCGCGCGCCTCGAGCGCCTGGCGCAGCGCGTCGGTCGCGAACGCCCACTCCTCGTCGCTGCCGAGCGACTTGTCCTTCGGGCGGGTGGCGAGATAGCAGGAGTACTCGTAGCCGTAGGTCGAGATCAGGCGGTGGTGCAGGTCGAGCACCCCCTGCACCTCGTCCTGCAGCTGGTCGGGGCGGCAGAAGATGTGCGAGTCGTCCTGGGTGAAGCCGCGCACGCGCTCCATGCCGTGCAGCACCCCGCTCCGCTCGTAACGGTACACGGTGCCGAGCTCGGCGAAGCGCACCGGCAGCTCGCGGTAGCTGTGCTTGCGGGCCTTGTAGATCATGATGTGCCCGGGACAGTTCATGGGCTTGGCCCGGTAGGCCTGGCCGTCGATGTCCATGGGCGAGTACATGATGCTCGCGTAGTTCTCGAGGTGTCCCGAGATCTCGAACAGCTTTTCGCTCGCGAGGTGCGGGGTGTAGACGAAGTGGTAGCCGTCCCGCTGGTGGAGCTCCTTCCAGTAGCCCTCCATCAGGTGGCGCACCATGGCGAGCTTCGGGTGCCACAGCACGAGCCCCGGGCCGATCTCCTCGCGGATCGAGAACAGGTCGAGCTCGCGCCCGAGCCGCCGGTGGTCGCGCTTCTGCGCCTCCTCGAGGTTCCGGAGGTGCTCGTCGAGCTCGGCCTGGGTGGCGAACGCGGTGCCGTAGATGCGCTGGAGCATCTCGTTGCGCTCGCTGCCGAGCCAGTACGCGCCGGCCACGTGGGTGATCTTGAACGCCCCGATCTCGCCGGTGTGCGCCACGTGCGGCCCCGCGCACAGGTCGAGAAACGGACCGTTCCGGTAGGTGGTGATCTTCACGCCCTCGGGGATCACCGACAGGAAGTGGAGCTTGTACTTCTCCCCCGCCTTCTCCCAGTGCGCGCGCGCCTCCTCGCGGGAGGTCTCGGCGAACTCGAAGGGCTGCTTCGCCGCGACGATCTCGCGCATCTTCGCCTCGATGCGCTCGAGATCCTCGGGGGTGAACGGCTTGTCGCGGGCGAAGTCGTAGTAGAAGCCGTTCTCGACCGGCGGCCCGCCGGCCACCCGGACCTCCGGGAACAGCTCGACCACCGCGGTCGCCAGCACGTGCGCCGCCGAGTGCCGGCGGCGGTAGAGGTCGGCGCCGCCCGGGTAGCGGGCGATCTCGGGGCGAACGTCGGTCGGGGCCATGGTCATGGTTCGGCGGCTCGAGGAAGGCGCCGGGTGCGGGCCCCGGGCGCGGAGAAGATGGTGGGCGCTACTGGACTTGAACCAGTGACCCCTTGCTTGTCGAGCAAGTGCTCTACCAGCTGAGCTAAGCGCCCGCGAGGCCGAGCAGTAAATCGCAGGGGCCGGGGGGCGTCAAGGCGCGCCTCACACGGTGCGCCCGATCGCCTCCGCGATGGTGCGGATCTGCGTCACCAGCTCGTCGAACTGTTCGGGGTAGAGCGACTGCGCGCCGTCCGAGAGGGCGTGGTCGGGGTCGTGGTGCACCTCGACGATCACCCCGTCCGCGCCCGCGGCGATCGAGGCGCGCGCCATCGGGGCGACCTTGTTGCGGATCCCGGTGCCGTGCGAGGGATCCACGATCACGGGCAGGTGGGACAGCTCCTTCACGACCGGGATGGCGTTCAGGTCGAGCGTGTTGCGGGTGTAGGTCTCGAAGGTGCGGATGCCCCGCTCGCACAGGATCACCTGCGCGTTGCCCGAGGAGATCACGTACTCGGCGCTCATCAGCCACTCCTCGATGGTCGAGGCGAGGCCGCGCTTGAGCAGCACCGGCTTCTGCGAGTGGCCGACCTCCTTGAGCAGCGAGTAGTTCTGCATGTTGCGCGCGCCGATCTGGAGCACGTCGGCGTAGCGCGCCACCAGCTCGATCTGCTGGGCGTCCATCACCTCGCTGACCACGGCCAGGCCGTGCGCGTCGGCCGCGCGCCGCAGCAGCTGGAGTCCGGCCTCGCCGAGCCCCTGGAAGGAGTAGGGCGAGGTGCGCGGCTTGAACGCGCCGCCGCGGAGGATCGTGGCGCCCGCCTTCGCGACCGCCGCGGCGATGGTGAACGCCTGGGACTCGCTCTCGACCGAGCAGGGGCCGGCCATCAGGGCGAGCCGGTCGCCGCCCACCGTGCAGCGCCCGACCGTGATGCGCGTGGACTGGGGCTGGAAGGCGCGGCTCGCGAGCTTGAAAGGAACCGGGATCTTGGTGGCCGAGGCGACGCCCGGGATCTTGCGCACCACCTCCCAGTCCACGCGCCCGGGCTCGCCAAGCGCGGCGAGCCGCACCTGGCCTTCGTGGTCGGTGCGATGCACCGTCACGCCGGTCATGCGCAGCCAGCCGACCAGGTCGTTGACCGTGGTCTCGGGCAGGCCGGGTTGGAGCAGGACGAGCACTCGGGGCCCCCAACGAAAAAACCCACGCCGTCATGGCGTGGGCCGAAAGTTCATGCGCTCCGGACTGCGATCAGGCTCGCGCGAGCTCCCCGCCACGCCGTGGGCGGCGACGCCAGCGCCAGGTGCCGATACCGTCTCGAACGCGCACGATGCCATCTCCTCCGGTGGAACGACGGCGAAAAGGCTAGCACGCGATTTCGCGGGGGGTCAAAGGAGGGGTGCGAGAGCGGGTCGTTCGTGGGAAGGACACCCCGAGCGCGTCCGTGATTCCGTCGCCCCCACGGACCTCGTACTCGCGCGCAAGCGGGACGGACGGCGGCCGGGCACTTTTCCCTTGACACGCCGCGCGACGCGACCGCCTCGCGGCCGGCGGAGATTCCCGATTCGGGCGCTCAGGCGCTCCAGGACGAGCGGACGCGGGTCGGAATCGACGAAGACGATTGCGCGCTCCCGCGCGCCACGAACGCTCCAGGCACGCGCACGCAATGCAGCCCGGGAGAGGTGTGATAGACACGGCGTCGCCCTCGGCGTCCCGCCCCCGCGGAGTTCGCCCGTGCCTGACTTCTCGCTGGTCCATCTCTCCGACGCGTCGCTGCTCGAAGGGCTCGCCTCGCTCGTCGCCCGCGAGCGCGCCGTGACCGCCCGGCTGCTCGCCCACCTCGCCGAGGTGGATTCCCGGCGGCTCTACCTTCCCGCTGGCTGTCCCTCGATGTTCGCTTACTGCGTCCGGGTGCTCGGATTTTCCGAGGACGCGGCGGCCCGGCGGATTCGGGCCGCACGGGTCGCCCGGTGTCACCCCGAGATGTTTCCCCTCGTCGCCGAGGGCCGTCTCCACCTGACGGCCATCGGACTGCTGGCGCCGCACCTGAGCCCGGAGAACTCCGGGGAACTGATCCGGCTCGCCCTGGGCAAGGGCAGGGACGAGGTCGAGCTGCTCCTCGCGGCGAGGTTCCCTGGGACCGAACCGATCGCGATGGTCTGGGGGGTCGGCGCGCCGGCTGATCGACTGGCGCCAGCGCGGGTGGATCCGCAGGTCGGCGGCTCGGGTGCGGATGCAGATTCACACGCGCCAGCGCGGGTGGATCTGCAGGTCGGCGGCTCGGGTGCGGATGCAGATTCACACGCGCCAGCGCGGGTGGATCTGCAGGATGGCGCACCCGGGGCCGACCGATCACTCGGCGTTCAACCCGGCCCTGAGCTCGGACTTGTGCGGTCGACCGGCATCTCGCTCCGGCCGATCGCCGAGGGGCGGTACGTGCTTCAGGTCGCCCTCGGTCACGAAACCCTCCTGAAGCTCGAACGGGCCCGCGCGCTCCTCAGGCATGCGGAGCCCTCGGGCGACCTCGCCCTCGTGCTGGATCGGGCGCTGGATGCCCTGCTTCGGCACCTGGAGGGACGAAGGCTCGGGGCGGGTCCGAAGCGGAACCACCCCGATCGAGGGAATCACCTGACGCAACGCGACCCGAATGGAGTGGAACTACGGAGTCGCAAGGTGGTCCCCGAAGGGGTGAGATCCCCCCTCCCTCGGTCCAATCCCCGGCGCATACCGGCGGCGATCCGCCGCGCGGTGTGGGAACGCGACGACGGGCGTTGCTCCTTCGAGAGCGGATCGGGCCGCCGCTGCGACGCCACGCGCGGGCTCGAGTTCGACCACGTGCTTCCCGTGGCGCGCGGCGGCGAGTCCACTCCCGGGAACCTGAGGCTCCGATGCCGGGGCCACAACCAGTTCGAGGCGGAGCGGGCCTTCGGGACGGAATTTATGGCCGCGCGAAGGGGACCTCGCACGGTCCGGGCCGCATCGGGGCCGCCGGGCATGGCGTCGACCGAGAGACGCGGGCCCGACGGCGGCCGTCCGACGTTCCGGACCCCCGCGGCCCCGAGGATGCGGGCCGAACTCATGGCTCCCGCTACCCTCGATGCCGAGCGCGCGCGGGCGGCGGAGGAGGTGGTCCCGTGGCTCAGGGCGCTGGGCTTCGACGATCGCGATGCCCGCAGCGCCGCGTGGAATCGAGGTTCGGAGCCGGGCGCGCCCATCGAGGCTCGCGTGCGCGCGGCGCTCTCGAGCCTTTCGCCGGGCAGGAGGATCGCGCCTCTCGCACGACCACCCGTCGGGTGATGCCCCTACTTCTCCCGCCCGCGCAGCGCGCGCTGGGAGAGCCAGGCGTCGGCCAGCACCAGGGCCATCATCGCCTCGGCGACCGGCACCACCCGCGGGCAGATGCAGGGGTCGTGGCGGCCGCCGATCT
This sequence comes from uncultured bacterium, assembly GCA_964542745.1. Classification (GTDB taxonomy): domain Bacteria; phylum Eisenbacteria; class RBG-16-71-46; order RBG-16-71-46; family RBG-16-71-46; genus DATKAB01. The sequence goes on along the minus strand of CAZIVR010000025.1, from coordinate 16,958 downwards.
CGATCGTCGTGGTGCCGCCGCCCACCCTGGCCGCGGTCTGCGGCTTGCCGATCGAGGTGGCCGGGCGCACCGCCACGCGCACCACCACCTCGGCGCCGTTCGAGATCCCGCCCGCGATGCCGCCCGCGTGGTTGGTCAGGAACCTCTCGCCGTCGAAGACGTCGTTGGTCTCGGAACCGTGCCGGGCGCTCATCGTGAACCCGGCGCCGATCTCCACGCCCTTGGTGGCGGGGATCGAGAGCATCGCCGCGCCGAGCTGCGCGTCGAGCTTGCGCATCGTGGGGTCGCCCCAGCCGGCCGGCACGCCGGTCGCGACCACTTCGACCACGCCTCCCACCGAATCCTTGTCGTCGCGGGCGCGCTCGATGGCCGCCGCCATGCGCGCCGCGGCCTCGGCGTCCGGGCAGCGCACCGGATTGTTCTCGACCTCGCCCCAGTCGCGCTGGCCCGCGCGCTCCTCGCCGACCTGCACGGTGCCGCCGACGATCGCGACGCCGACCGTGGCGAGCGCGGCGCGCGCCAGCGCCCCGGCCGCGACGCGCCCCACGGTCTCGCGGCCCGAGGAGCGGCCGCCGCCGCGATGGTCGCGGACGCCGTACTTCTCGAGGTAGGCGTGGTCGGCGTGCCCGGGCCTCAGGACGTCGCGAAGCGGCTCGTAGTCCCGGGAGCGCGCGTCGGTGTTCCGCACCAGCATCGCGATCGGGGTTCCGAGCGAGACGCCTTCGAAGACGCCGGACAGGATCTCGACGCGGTCGGCCTCGGCGCGCTGGGTGGTCAGCGCGCTCTGCCCGGGCCGGCGGCGGTCGAGCTGGAGCTGGACGTCGGCCTCCGCGATCGCGATCCCGGGCGGCAGGCCGTCCACCACCACGCCGACGCCCGGACCGTGCGACTCCCCGAACGTGGTGACCACCAGCAGGCGGCCGAACGAGGACGACATGTCAGCGGCGGGCGGACTTCTTGCGCGGCCGGGAGGCGCGGGCCTTCTCGGCGAGATAGGCGTCCGAGCCGCGCTTCCGGAACGCGAGGTGCGCCTGCACCATGCGCTCGAACTGGTAGAGGTAGGTGGGGCGGATGTCGGCGCGCGCCTCCTCGATCCACGACTTGCAGCGCTCCCACGTCACCACGTCCTCGCCGGTGTGGTCGAAAAACAGGTCCGCGTGGAGCGCGCCGCGGTTGACCAGCGTTCCGACCATCTCCCAGTAGGAGATGGTCATGCGGAACCAGCGGTCCTCGTCGTCGTGGCTCAGGTAGCGCGACTTGATGTCCGACCAGCCGCCGGGCTTGAACTCGGTGAGGAACCACTTGCGCGCCTGGCGCAGCTCGGGGTCGCGGCGGATCTCGTAGAGGCGCAGCAGCAGCTCGGCATCGGCGTGCGTCGGCTTCGGCATGGGACAACCTCCGGGGTCGGGTCGGAACGGACCGCGGCAGGTTAGCAGGTCTCCCCCGTCGCGGGGACCACCCGCGGCGCCCACCGGAGCGGATCAGGCGCGCGGGTCGCGTTCCGGCGGCGGGGCCGCGGGCGAGGCGCTCCGCCGCCCGCCGGAGGGAGGAGCGGCCGCGGCCCCGAGCGGCAGCTCCCAGGCGCCGAGCATGACGAGCCACACGGTGGTGGCGCTCGCCCACGGCACGAACTCGATCACCGTCTGCATGAGCCGGACCCCGGCACCGGGCGCGTGCGCCCGGTTCTGGAGCGCGAAGAAGAGGAGCACGGCGCCCGTCACCGTGACGATCTCCAGGAGGACCATCAGGATCGCGCCCCACTCGAGCGCGCGGCGCCTCGCGAGCGGCGGCGCGCGCCGGCCCGCGAGGCACATGGCGAGGTAGATGCCGAGATCGAACGGCGCCATGATCTCGAGGTCCTGCATCTCGATCTGGATTCCGAATCGCGAGACGATCGAGGCGGCGATCGCGCCGAGCGCGCGCTGCCAGGGGCCCGAGACCAGGTAGCAGGGAATCGCGAACAGCGTCGCGAACCCGAGGAAGCGGAGCGTCCACCTCACGGGGGCGGCCCCGGCTCCGCGCGCCCTCCCCCGGCGGGCCCCTCGACGCCCGCGCGGGAGCCGCCGCGCTGCGCGCCGAGCCACGCCATGAACATCGCGAACACCACGAGCAGCGTGGTCGTCTGCCACAGGTAGACGTGGATGAACTCGAACCACTCGGGCCGGTAGCGCAGCACCGGGACCAGCGCGAAGATGCGCACGATGTTGTAGAGCCAGAGCAGCGCCGCGCCCGCGGCGAGGCCGCCGAGCCGCCACAGCCAGGGAGCGGGAAACGCCAGCACCGCGATGGCGAACGCGGCGAAGGGCATGAGGGGCGTGCAGTCCGGCACGATCTGCATCCCGACCCGGTTCAGGTCCACCACCGCGCCCGCCGACTCGTAGGGCATCCGGCAGGCGCGCGCGGCGAGGCCGAGGCTCCACACCGTGTGGTTCACGGCCCGCTCCTCGAGACCCGGGATCCACGCCACCGCCGCGAGCACGACGGCCCAGCCCAGCACGAACCTCACCACGAAGCCCGTCACCGCGCGCCGGGCGGCGCGGCCCGGCTCCGCGGGGACCGTCTCCCGCGCCGTCGCCCCGCCGCTCACGAGGCGGGCTCCCCGCGCTCCATTTCGCGGAGCTTGCGCGCCAGCGTGCCCCGGTCGATGCCGAGCAGCCGCGCGGCGTGGCTGCGGTTGCCGCGGGCCGCCTCCAGCGCGCGGAGGATGTGCACGCGCTCCGCCTCGGCGAGCGTCACGAGGCTCCCGCCGGCGCCGCCGTGTCCCGCGAGCGCGTGGGGCAGGTGGCCGGGCTGGATCGCCCGCCCCTGCGCGAGCGCGGCGGCGCTGAGCATCGCGCTCTTCAGCTCCCGGCAGTTGCCGGGCCAGCGATAGGACCGCAGCAGCGCGGCCGAGGTGCGCAGCAGGCGCGGGCCCGCGGCGTCCGGATCGGCCTCGGACAGGAAGCGCTCGGCCAGCTCGATCGCGTCCTCGCCGCGCTCCCGAAGCGGCGGCATCTCGACCTCGAGCTGCCGCAGGCGGAAGTAGAGGTCGGCACGGAAACGCGACCGGCCGACGAGTTCGCCCAGGTCTTCGCGGGTGGACGCGATCACCCGCACGTCGCTGGCCGCCGGGCCGGCGTCCTGCGGCTCCCCGCGCCGGCCCTCGAGCACGCGCAACAGGCGCGCCTGCAGCGGCAGCGGAAACGCGTGGATCGCGGCGAAATAGAGCGTGCCGCCGCGCGCCCGCGCGAATGCGCCGCCCGAGGCGGACGCGCCGTCCCGCGGCTCCCCGAAGCACTCGTGCGCGACGTCCTCCGGCGGGAGCGCTTCGAGATCCACGGTGACGAACGGAGCGGCCGCGCGCGCGCCGCCGTCGTGGATCGCCCGCGCGAGCGTGGACTTTCCGGTGCCGCTCTCACCCGTCACCAGAACGGGTTCGCGGCACCGGGAGAGCAGGGGGAGGAACTGGCGCACCCGACGGATGGCGCTCGAGTGCCCGATCAGTCCCATCTCCGTCGCGTGCGCCTCGCGCCCGTCGCGCTCGTCGCGGAGGCGCCCGATGGCGGAGCGGACCTCCTCGTCGGTCGCGGGCTTCAGGAGCAGGTCGCGGGCGCCGAGCCGCAGCGCCTGCATGGCGGCGCGGGCGGTGTCGAGTCCCGTGACGACGAGCACCGGCATGCCCGGGGCGAGCGTGGAGGATTCGCGAAGCAGGCGGAAGCCGTCCGGGGGCGGCATCGAGAGGTCCGTCACGAGCAGATCGTAGGCGCTGCGCTCGAGCCTCGCCAGCGCCTCCGCCCCGCTGCCGCACGCCTCCACCTCGTGTTCGCGGCGCAGCGATCCGGCGAGCGCGTCGAGCGCCGCGGGCTCGTCGTCCACCACCAGGATCCGGAGCGGTTTCAAGCGGCGCCGTCCGAAGCGGCGGGGCACGCCGGGAGGAGCACCAGGCAGGACGTGCCGCCGCCGGGACGCGGCGAAAACGAAAGCGAACCCCCGCACCCTTCGATGAACCGTCGCGCCGCGACCAGGCCGTATCCGCACCGCTCGGCGCGCGCGTCGGGTCGCGCGCCCCGCGGGCTCGACTCCGGAAGTCCCGGGCCACGATCCTCGATCCAGATCCCGACGCCGTCCTCCCGCCTCCCGGCGCGAACCAGCGGGGCCTCGCCCGCCGGCGACACCCGGCACGCGTTGTCGATCAGGTTGAAGAGCGCGTGCACCAGCGGCCCGCGGCGCGCGTGGACCCTGAGATCGCGTTCCGGAACCTCGATGCGCGGGGCCAGTGGCCCGCCGCGGGCGAGCGTGGAGGAGCAGCGCAGGAGTTCCTCCACCCCGATCGCCTCGAGGCGGGTGTCCGAGGGGTTCGCCATCGCCAGCACGTCGCCCGAGAGTTCGCCGAGGCTGGCGACCACGCCGAGCATCGCCACGATGCGTGCCCGCTCCGGGGAGTCGCGCGGCTCGCGGGCGAGCAGGTCACCGGCGAGTCCCTGCAGGGCCTGGACGGAGTTCCGGAACTGGTGCGCGACGCAGCCCACCGCCTCGCCGAGGCGCCGGATCGGATCGGAGTCCTCGGCCTCCGGCGCGGACTCGGCCAGCAGCAGGTAGGTGCGGCGTCCCTCCCCCTGCGGGCGGCTCCACAGCTCGGCCCTGAGGCCCAGCTGCCGGCCGTCGGGATGCCGGTGGCTGAATCGCGCGCCCCGCTGCGCCTCCCCGTCGTCGAGGATGCGGGCCACGCGCGCGGCGCCCTCGGGATCGAGCGCCAGCAGTTCCTGCCAGCAGCGGCCGACCATTTCGGGACCGCGGCCGAGCAGCCTCGCGCACGCGGCGTTGGCCGACACCACCCGGCCCAGGTCGTCGAGCACCACGTGCGCGGCCGCGAGCGAGTCCCCGAGCAGGTGCAGCTCCTCGGTGAGGGACGTCGCGCGCGACTGGAGCGCCGCGTGATACTCGCGGAGGCGGGCGCGCTGGCGGCCGAAGGCGTCCACCACGATGGAGGTGAGCAGGGTGCCCACCGCGAGGAAGCCGGAGACGTGGGCCAACGCGCCCGGGTCGAGCGGAGGTTCGAGCCACACGGCCCGGGCCGCGAAGGCCGCGAGGCAGGCGGCGGCCGTGAGCCAGGCGGCCCGGCGCGAGTAGGCCATGCCGGCCAGCGCGACCTCGAGAAGGTATCCCGCGAACAGCGGAGAGCGCTGCCCGCCCGAAACCCCGAGCAGGAGCGTCCACAGGACCACGTGCGCCAGGGTGAGCCAGGCGGCGGGATCCCTGCGGCGCGCCCGGATCAGGCGTTGCTGGACCCACCCGATCGCGGCCCCCGGCACGATCCCGGCGACGAGCACCGTTCTCGAGGGACCGTCGAGGGGAAGCAGGGCGCCCGCTCCGGCTACCACCGCGAGGGCCAGCAGGCGGATGCCGAGGGCGATTTCGTCGAGCGCGTGCGCGGGCACGCCGGGGCCGGCGGCGGGCAGCGCCTCACCTTCGGGGCCCCCACGGCGGGTGAACCCCGCGCGGAACTCGCGGATGTCCGGATTCATCGCGGCTCGGCCAGAAACGCCGCCCCCAGGTTCCAGACCGGGAGCGGGTCGCCCGCCTCGGGGGGGCATGCGCCGTCGCGGCCCCGAGGGGCCACGGTCTCGTCCGGTCAGTCGGCCCCGTGCGAAATGCCCGAAGTCAGTCTTCGGCCGCACGGTTGGCGAAGATGCTGGCCCTGCCGGCGCCGACTGTCAACCGCGGAATTTCCGGAACGCTCGCGGCGGCCGCCCGCTCAAGTTCCTGCCGCGCAGGCCGCTCGCCCTCCCGGTCCCACTTCCGTCTCAAGTTGGGACCGAGGCTGGCCGATCCCTTGCCAGACCCACGGGTAGGCGGAGTGTGGCCTGCCCTCACCCGTCACCGAACGACGTCTCCGAAGGAGGTTGAACCCATGCCCCGGTCCGATCGCGGCTTCACGCTCGTCGAGTTGGCGGCCGTGGTGCTGCTCATGGGGCTGATCTTCGGATTCGCCGTTCCCGCGCTCTCCAGCTTTCGCAGGAGCCATGACGTGAAGGGCGCCCGGGAAAACATCATCTCCCAGTTGAACCTGGCTCGCGCCAAGGCGATCGCCACCGGGGTGGACCAGCCGGTGCACTTCTATACCGGCACCTACGGGTTCGACTTCCACGTGCACCCGACCGGCGCGCCGATCGCGAGCATCGTCGGCTGGAAGCTGCCCAAGGGGGTCAGCTACCAGTGGCCGGTCGGCTCGCCCATGGCGGTGACGATGAAGAAGGACGGCAAAGCCAGCACCTCGCTGATCATTCCCATCACCAACACCCGGGGCCTCCGCGACACGGTCGCGGTGCTGAGCTCGGGCCTGGTGCTTTCGCAGTGAACGCGCGCGTGAAGCGGTTCGGGGGCGAGCGCGGGGTCACCCTCGTCGAGCTGCTCGCGGCGCTCGTGGTCATCTCGGTCGGCGTGCTCGCGCTGGTGCGCCTCTTCCCCACCGGGGAGCGGAACCAGCTCGAGGACCGGCTGCGGACCAGCGCGAATCTCTACGCGCAGGAGAAGATCGAGTACCTCACGGCCGCGAGCTGGACGGGAGCCGACCTCACGCTCGGTCGCCACCCGGCCGGCACGGCCACGGAATCGCTGGGAAGCGGCGCCTGGAAGCGGTTCTACCAGGTGGACGCCATGGCGGCACCGCTCGACAACCTCAAGAAGGTCACCGTCACCGTGACCTGGACCTTCATGGGTTCACGGTCTGTCACCGCCACCACGTACCTGAGGCGCTGATCCCATGCATTCCTCCCCGTCGAAGACCAGCCCCCGCTCCGCTGCCGGCGCGGCCCGGGGCTTCACGCTCGTCGAACTGCTCATCACCCTGACCGTGCTGGTCGTGGTGATGGGCTCCCTGGGCTTCATGGTCTACATGAGCTCCAAGAGCAAGCAGGCCACCGCCAACCGCATGGAGTCCACGCAGGGCGCCCGTGCGGCGCTGGACATGCTGGCCAACGACCTGCGCTCCGCCGGCTACGGCGCCGACCTCGACTATCCGGGGGCGCCCCAGCCGCAGATCGCCTACATCGATTCGACCCAGGTGCTGATCAACGCCAACATGAACCAGTGGCCCGACACCTTCTCGGTCACCTTCCCGCCGCCCCGCGCCTACAATCCGACCGGCAACCCGCGGCCGGCCCCGCTCAACGGCACGGCGTGGCAGCCCCCGGTCAAGTACCGCACCGGCGCCGAAGTGATCCGCTACACCCTCGACGCGAACAACGACGGGGTCGTGGACGCCAACGACCTCGCCGACCCCAACGGGGCCCTCGCCGCCCGCACGCCGAATCCGAACGACTTCGTGCTGCTGCGCCAGGTGTACGGCGACTCGACCGGCAACGCCGCGGGGAACAACGGCGGGACCACCGAGCAGGTCGCGCTCCTTCGCAAGCCCGGCGGCACCGTGCCGCCGATGTTCACCGTGTACCTCAAGGGCTCCTCGACCCCCTGGAACTGGGCGAGCGGCCCGGTGCCCACGACCCAGCTCAACAACATCGAGCGCATCACCGTGCAGGTCGCCTCCCCCAGCGCGACCAAGGACTCGAAGGGCGACTACGCCGAGACGATCCTGCGCACCGAGGTCAACTCGATGCGCAACATCCCGAACTTCGGCGGCACCCAGTATTCGGTGACCGGCTACGTCTTCGACGACCTGAACGGCAACCTCGCCCAGGACGGCGGCGAGCTGGGGCTGGCGAACGTCCAGGTGCGGTTCGGGCCCTACAGCACCTACACCGGTTCGAACGGCGCCTTCCAGTTCCGCGTGTACGCCGGCACCTACACGCTCCGGCACACGCCCCCGGCGGGCTACTACGTGGCCACCACGCCCGACAGCTTCGTGGTCAACGTGACGGCCTCGACCACGCGATCGTTCGCCGACCGGAAGCTTCCCGGCGGCAACGCGAACCTGAACGTGTTCGAAGACCTGAATGACAACCGGGCCTACGACACCGGCGAGCCGGGCATCTCCGGCATTCCCGCCACCCTGACCCCGGGCCCGGTCACCGCGGTGACCGATTACTACGGAAACGCCCGCCTGTTCTCGCCGCCCGGCGGCTTCAGCGTCACCGTGGCCCTGCCCGACACCTACATCGTCAACACCACGCCCTACCCGGTGACCGGCACCATGATCAACGGCGATTCGGCCTCGATCCGGATCGGCGTCAAGAAGTCGGTGACCGGCACCATCGCCGGCAAGGTCTTCAACGACAACAACCGCGACGGCGTCTGGCAGTCCGGCGAGGCCGGGATCCAGAACGTCTGGGTCGGGGTCACCAAGGACGCCGGAGTCACCGTGCTGGGCTACGCGTACACCAACGCCAGCGGGGACTACAGCATCTCGGTTCCCATCAACGATCCGCCCCGCACGCAGCCCTACAGCGTCTACCTGATCCCGCCCGCCGGGAAGTTCCCCACCGGCTCGACCTCGATCGGCGGCCTGTGGGTGACCGCCGGCAGCAGCCAGACCGGGAAGAATTTCGGCGTGGCCGCCTACACGGTCATCACGCTCAACGCCGCGCGCGTGCTCAGCCTCGCGGCGGCCGACGTGATCGAGAAGGACTGGAACGGCAACCAGACCCAGAACGCCCACGGCGACACCGACCTGATCCTGGGCGCGGACGCCGGGGCCACCGACAACATCTCGGTCTGGTTCAACGACTACAACAACACGCCGCTCTTCAACGCCACGCCCGACTACACCCGGCTCGCGCCCCAGTCGGTCCTTTCGCTGGCCGTGGACACGCTCGACAGCGACGCGACCTGGAAGAAGCGGCCGGACGTCGTCTCCGGGACCAAAAACGTGGCCTCCGGCAACTTCTTCGTGTGGCTGAACCAGAACACCAGCGGCAACTACGGCATCCTGCCCACCACCTACAGCACCGGGCTCAACTACCGCACGACGGACGCCGGCGACGTGCAGTCGGTGCTGTCGCTCGACTGCGCGGGCGGCGCGATGCCGGACCTGATCGTGGGCACGAAGTCGCCCACCGCGAACAGCGGCACGATCGAGATCTGGCAGAACAGCGACGCGGTGTCGCCCACCTTCTCGCAGCAGGAGATCTATCCCAGTGCGGGATCCATTCCCGGCAACAAGCTGGGCGAGGTCAACGCCATGATCCTGGCCGACCTCAACGCCGACGGCCGCAAGGACCTGATCGTGGGCACCAAGACCAGCGCGTCGGGCGGCGAGATCATGATCTTCGAGAACGTCAGCAAGGTGAACGGCTCGCGCTTCCTCCATCGCGCGACGCTCAGCTCCACCAACGACATCGTCACCTGCCTGGGCGCCCTGGATCTCGACGGCGACACGAGGGTGGATCTCATCGCCGGCACCCAGAGCGGCCTGGGAAGCGGAAACCTGATGGTGTGGCGCAACGTGAGCACGACCGGGACCAACTGGGGCTTCGTCAACTCGCTGACCCGGGCGGCCGACGGCATCGTTCAGTCGCTCGTGGTGGCGGACCTCGGAGGCTCCAACCGCGCCGACGTCGCCGTGGGCTCGCGTGCCACGACCACCAGCTACGTCGGCGGCATCCAGATCTACTACACGGACCTGTTCGGGCTCCCGATCGCCGGCACCGACCCGTCGGGCGGCTCGGTCGTGAATTTCGTCCCGGCCATCACCACCGGGAACTTCAACTACGGCACCAACCCGAGCGCCTCGCCGCCGTACCTCACCGACCTGGCCACCGGCGTCAAAGTTTCGGCCACGACCGGCGCCCTGGTCGTCTTCATCCGATAGGAGAACTCCATGGAAACGGGATTCCGGGAGCGGGGTGGCGAGCGGGGCATCGCCCTGGTGATGGCGCTCGTCTCGCTGCTGGTCGTCGCGGTGATCGCGATCCTCCTCATGACCAGTCTCAACGTGGAGCGCAAGCTCACGGGCCACGACGTTCGCGACGCCCAGGCGCTCAACTTCGCGGAAGCGGGCGTCGGCGAGGCCATGGCGCGCCTGCGCAATTCCGACATCGTGCTGCCCCCCACGAACCCTCGCGCGGTGGCTCAGATCTTCCTGACCACGGCGGGCAGCGTGCCGGTGCTGGGCACGGACTCGGTCGCGGTGGAGACGAAGCAGCCCGCGGGCGCGTGGCTGACCTACAGCACCGCGACCAAGAGCAAGGACGCCCTGACGGTCGAGTTCAAGACCAACTCCGCCAGGACCGTGATCTACCGGTACGACACGACGAAGAACCCTCCCGTCCAGACCACGACGGGCCTGCCGATCTACCGGATCACGTCCACGGGGCAGAAGGGCGCCAATCGGGCGCGCATCGTGACGGAGGCGATCCTCAAGCCGTTCGTGCTCAACATCAAGGCCGCCGTCGCGGCCAATGTGAACGTCAAGTTCACGGGCAACGCCGTGATCTGCGGCTACAACCACTCGGTGGACACCCCGACCAACGCCGGGGACCCGGGGCGCAGCGTGCCGGGAGGCTGCAATGAGAACCCCGGTCTGAACCGCTGGGAACTGGGGAGTTCCGACCTGGTGGGGATCTGGACGACCGGTGTCATCAACAACGGCGGCGCTGCCCAGCCGTTCGGATCGCCGAGCTCGATGCAGCAGTCCCAGACCGGCTTCTATGCGGGACCCTGGGAGAGCCTGACCATGAGCCAGGCGGAGTTCTACCAGTGGATCGGCGCGCCGCGCGCGACCGAGCCGTCCAACATCAACGGAATGGTTTACCTCGACAACAACTCGACCACCCAGGACCGCTCGGGCTCCTTCGCGTTCCACGGGAAGCAGGGCGAAGGGTTCCTGTACGTGGACGGCGACCTCACGCTCAACAGCACCTTCACCTACCGTGGCCTGGTCTACGTCGAGGGTGACCTCAAGCTCAACGGCTCGGCCTGGATCCTGGGCGCCCTCATCGTACGCGGAAGCACCGAGCTCAAGGCGAACGGCGGCGCGACGGTGCTCTACAGCGGCGACGCCATCCAGCAGGCGCTGGCCAAGGCCAGCGGCCAGTTCGTCACGCTGTCCTGGCGGCAGGTGCCGCTCGACTGATCGCGGCTCGGGGCCGATGGCCGCGGCGATCGCAACGAACGGGGCGCGCGGGATTCCTTCCCGCGCGCCCCGTCGTCTTTCCGGCAGTCGCCCTCAGGGTGTCGAGCGCCGCTTCTCCATCAGCACCGCGCCGGACTCGGCGCCGAGCGTGAAGGCGGCACGGAACTCGCCCTCCACCCCCACCTTCGCCCCCTGGCGCGGGGCGCCGCCTTCCTTCGTCACCACGGGCAGCGAGCCGGTGCCGTCGTCCACCTGGTAGGCGCCGTAGCCGAGGATGCCGAGCGAGCGGGTGACCTCGCCGGCGATCCTCACCGTCTTCCGGTCGAAGCGCGAGGGATCGTCGAGCAGGGTCTTGATCGGAGTGACTTCTGGACCGCCCTTGCAGCCGGCCACCAGCGCGAGCGCCACGAGCGCGGCGGCGGCGCCGCGGGCCAACGGAAAACGGGACATGGGTACCTCGTCGAGGGAGTGGCGGGAGCGGTGCGTCGGGGCCCACACTAGCCCGCGCCGATTTCGGCTCGCAAGCCGCGGGCGCAGGATCTAGAGTCGGGCCGTCATGCCGGAGGGTCCCGGCCCGACGCCATCCCGACCCCGGAGGAGATCTCGTCGAATGACCGCCTCGCGAGACGCCGGCCCCGCGATCCCGAAACCCGCGACTCCCCTCGGCCCCGACGTGGTCCAGGGCCTGCGCGCGCGCCACCGCGGCCCGATCGTGCTTCCCGGCGAGCCCGGCTACGAGGATTCCCGCACCGTCTGGAACGCGATGATCCAGCGGCACCCGGCCGTGGTGCTGCGCTGCCTCGGCGCCGCCGACGTGGCCGCGGGCATCGCCTTCGCCCGCGAGCAGGGTCGCGTGCTGTGCATCAAGGGCGGCGGCCACAACATCGCCGGACTCGCCACCGCCGACGACGCGGTGATGCTCGACCTCTCCCTGATGCGCGGCGTGTGGGTGGACCCGGTCGCGCGCATCGCCCAGGCGCAGGCGGGCTGCCTGCTCGGCGACGTGGATCGCGAGACCCAGGTGCACGGGCTCGCCGCGGTGCTCGGCTTCGTCTCGGCCACCGGCATCGCCGGGCTTACGCTCGGCGGCGGGTTCGGGTATCTCTCGCGGCGGTTCGGCTGGACCTCGGACCAGACGCTGTCGGTGACCGTGGTGACCGCCGACGGCCGCGTGGTGCGCGCCAGCGAGCGCGAGCACCCCGACCTGTTCTGGGGACTGCGGGGCGGCGGCGGGAACTTCGGCGTCGCGACCAGCTTCGAGTACCGCCTCTTCCCCGTGGGTCCCGAGATCTACGCCGGCGCTCTCGCCTGGCCCGTGGAGCGCGCCGCCGAAGGGCTGGCGCGGGTCCGCGAGGTGATGGCCGCGGCGCCCCGCGAGCTGACCGTGGCGATCGCGCTCCGCCCCGCGCCGCCCGCCCCGTGGATCCGGAAGGAGCTGCACGGGAAGCCCGTGTTCGCGCTGTTCTACTGCCACTCGGGGAGCGTGGCGGAGGGCGAGCGGCTGGTCGCGCCGTTCCGCGACCTCGGCGGGCTCGCGGGCGACGTCGTGCAGCGCCGGCCGTACACCTCGCAGCAGAGCCTGATCGACGCGACCCAGCCCAAGGGCCGGCGCTACTACTGGAAGTCCGAGTACCTCCCGGAACTCGCGCCGGAACTGGTCGCGGGGGCGATCGAGCACGCCTCGCGCATCCGCTCCCCCCACTCCGCGGTGCTGTGCTTCGCGCTCGGCGGCGCGATCGGCGACCTGCCGGCCGACCACTCCGCGGTCGGGAACCGCGACGCGCGCTGGGTGCTCAACATCACGGCCTCCTGGGAGGCGGCGGGCGAGGACGCCGAGCACGTCGAGTGGGCCCGTGCCGCGTGGCGCGACCTGCGCCGCTTCTCGACGGGCGGCACCTACCTCAACTTCCTCACCGAAGAGGACGGCGCCGACCGCATCCGCGACGCGCTCGGCGCGAACCTCGCCCGGCTCGGCGAGATCAAGGCGCGCTGGGATCCGGACAACGTGTTCCGGAGCAACAAGAACATCCTTCCCGCGGGCTGAGCCCGCGGGGCGCCGGGCTGGACAGGGGGCGGCGAATCCCCGATCTTCTGTCGCTCCCATGAACGAACGCGACGCTTCGACCCTGCCCGGCGCGCCCCCGGAGCGCGAGGACTTCATTCGCGAGATCGTGAAGGCCGATCTCGCGAGCGGCGCGGTGAAGCACGTCGTCACGCGCTTCCCCCCCGAGCCCAACGGCTACCTCCACATCGGGCACGCCAAGTCCATCTGCCTCAACTTCGGCATCGCCCGCCAGTTCGGGGGCCGGTGCCACCTGCGCATGGACGACACCAACCCGGCCAAGGAGGACGTGGAGTACGTGGACTCGATCCTCGCCGACGTGCGCTGGCTGATCGGCGGCTGGGCCGACCACTGCCTCGGGCTCAAGGCGGCGGGGGCCGCTCCCGTGGCCGAGCGCGCGAACGGCCGCGAGGACTTCCGCATGCCGGCGGTGCTGCCGGCCGACGCCGGGGCGACCGCGCTCGAACCCCTCTACGCCTCCGACTACTTCGAGGCGCTCCACGCCTACGCCGTGCGCCTGATCGAGGCCGGGAAGGCCTACGTGTGCGACCACAGTCCCGAGGAGGTGGACCGCATGCGGGGCGCGCCCACCGAGAAGGGCGTCGAGAGCCGGTGGCGGAACCGCGCGGTGGCCGAGAACCTCGACCTGTTCGCGCGGATGCGCACGGGCGAGTTCCCGGACGGCGCCCGCACCCTGCGCGCGAAGATCGACATGGCCGCCCCCAACGTGTGGCTGCGCGACCCGATCCTGTACCGCATCCGCCACGTGGCGCACCACCACACCGGCGACCGCTGGTGCATCTACCCGATGTACGACTACGCGCACGGACTCTCGGACTACATCGAGGGCGTGACCCACAGCATCTGCACGCTCGAGTTCGAGGTGCACCGCCCGCTCTACGACTGGCTGCTCGAGGCCCTCGACCTGCCGCGCACGCTCCCCCGCCAGTTCGAGTTCGCGCGGCTCAACGTCACGCACACCGTGATGAGCAAGCGGAAGCTGCTGCGCCTCGTGCAGGAGAAGCGGGTGCGCGGCTGGGACGACCCGCGCATGCCCACGCTCTCGGCGATGCGTCGGCGCGGCTACCCGCCCGAGGCGCTGCGCGACCTGGCCGAGCGCGTGGGCGTGGCCAAGCGCGAGAACCGGATCGAGCTGGCGCTGGTCGAGCATTGCGTGCGCGAGGAGCTGAACCGCCGGGCGCTGCGGCGCATGGCGGTGCTGCGGCCCCTCAAGGTGGTGATCGAGAACTGGCCCGCGCACAAGGTGGAGATGCGCGAGGTGCCGAACAACCCCGAGGACCCCGGGGCCGGCGTCCGCCAGGTCCCCTTCGGCCGGGAGCTGTGGATCGAGCAGGACGACTTCCGCGATCCCCCCCCGCCCAAGTACTTCCGGCTGAGCCCCGGGGTCGAGGTGCGCCTGCGGGCCGCCTACCTGGTGCGCTGCACCGGCGTCACCAAGGACCCGGCCACCGGCGAAGTCACGGAGGTGCGCGTCACCTACGACCCCGAGACCTCGAGCGGCAACGCCCCCGACGGCCGCAAGGTCAAGGCCACCATCCACTGGGTGTCGGCCGCGCACGCGGTGGACGCCGAGGTGCGGCTCTACGAGGTGCTCTTCCCCGCCGAGCGCCCCGACGACCTGCCCGACGGCGCCGACTTCGTGTCGGGGCTGAACCCGGATTCGCTCCAGATCCTCACGGGCTGCAAGCTCGAGCCCGCGCTCACCGGGGCGAAGGCCGGCGAGGCGGTGCAGTTCGAGCGGCTCGGCTACTTCACCGCCGACCCCGATTCGCGCCCCGGCTCGCCGGTGTTCAACCGCACCGTGACGCTCAAGGACGCCTGGGCCCGCATCGAGAAGAAGCAGGGCGCCTGACGGCCGCTCACCCGGGCGGCGCGCACTCGTAGAGGATGTGGCGCCTCAGGCCGGTGAACTCGGCGCGCGCCCGGATCCACGGAGCCCCGGTGATCGCCCGCTCGAAGCGCTCCGGCGTGGCGAACAGGATCGCCAGCGGCCGCGGGGCCGCGAGCAGCGAACCGCGGAGGTTCTCGATCACCCGGGCCAGCACCTCGCCGCCGAAGGGATTGTAGAAGTAGGCGATCGTGACGTCGGGCGGGATCGCGTAGCGGTCGGCGCTCGCCTCCACGAACTCGACCTCCCGGCACCGCAGGTGCGGGCGCGCGCGCTCCAGGTTGCGCCGCGCCACCTCCACCAGCCGCGGGGAGAGCTCCACCCCGATCACCCGGCGGAACGGCAGGGTCGCCGCCATCAGCGCCGCGCGCCCGCGGCCCGCGCCGAAGTCGAGGAACACGTGGCGCTCGGGCGCGCCGCGCACGAGGCGCAGCGCCCGCCGCAGGTCCGGCACGCTCGAGGGCGAGTGGTCGTGGTGATCCGGGCCGCCGAGGCCTTCGCTGTCGAGCCGGTGGTCGCCGGCGGTCTCGACGCCGAGCGAGCGCTCCCAGCGCGCCGACTCGGCGCGGTGCAGCGCGAGCCGCACGGCCCGCGCGGGGCCCTCGCGGCCCACGGTCTGAAGGAATCTCCCGACCCGCCTCAGCATGAGCCGCAGCCTACCCGTCTGGTACGCTGCGCGCACGCGCCATGGGCGATTCCCTCCCGCACGTGCTGTTCGTCTGCGTCGAGAACTCCAACCGCTCCCAGATGGCGGAAGGGTTCGCGCGCGCCCTCTCGGGCGGCCGGGTCGCCGCCTTCAGCGCGGGCTCCCGGCCGTCGGGCCGCGTGAACCCGCGGGCGATCGCCTTCATGCGCGAGCGCGGCGTGGAGCTCGGCGCGCAGCGGTCGAAGAGCCTCGACGACCTGCCCGCCGCGGAGTGGGACGCGGTGGTGACCATGGGCTGCGGCGACGCCTGCCCCCACCTGCCCGCGCGGCGCCGCCTCGACTGGGAACTGCCCGACCCGCGCGACCTGGACGACGACGGCTTCCGCGCGGTGCGCGACGCGATCGAATCGCGGGTGGCCGGCCTGCTGCGGGAGCTCGCGAACTCCGCTTCCCGCGAGGGCTGACCGGCCGCGTCAGCCCAGCCGGCCGCCGCAGAACTTGCAGTGACGGGCGTCCGGATCGTGTCCCTCGCGGCTGCAGTCGGGGCACGCGGTGGTGGTGACCCGCGCGGGGTAGGCGCGCGAGATCTCGGCGGTGACGATCCCGGTCGGCACGGCGATGATCGAGTAGCCGATCAGCATCACGACCGAAGCCAGCACCTGCCCGAGCGGGGTGCGCGGCGTGATGTCGCCGTAGCCCACGGTGGTGAGCGTGACGATGGTCCAGTACACGCTGCGCGGAATGCTCGTGTATCCGCTCGCTTCTCCCTCGACCAGGTACATGACCGCGCCGATGATCACGACCAGGGTGAGCACCGAGAGGAAGAACACGGAGATCTTGCGGCGGCTCGCGCCGAGCGCCACCCGCAGCACCTGCGCCTCGTGGACGTACTCGGCGAGCTTGAACACCCGAAACACCCGGAGCAGGCGCAGGAAGCGCACCACCAGCAGCGACTGGCTGCCGGGCAGCAGCAGGCTCAGGTAGGTCGGCAGCACCGCGAGCAGGTCCACGATGCCGAAGAAGCTGCGCGCGTAGCTGAGCGGGCGGCGCACGCAGGCGAGCCGGAGCGTGTACTCGACCGAGAAGGCGAGGGTCAGCCCCCACTCGATCGCGACCAGCAGCGGACCGTAGCGCGACCGCACGTCCCGGATGCTGTCGAGCATCACGACCGCGACGCTCATCAGGATCATGACGATGAGCACCACGTCGAAGGCCTTGCCCGCGGGCGTGTCGGCCTCGTAAATGATCTCGTGGAGCCGGGCGCGCCACGGCGTGGCGGGGGGCTCGATCGCGGCGTCGAGCGGCGCGCGGCCGGCCGGGCCCGCCGCGGGAG
>CAZIVR010000024.1:0-37699 GCA_964542745.1 uncultured bacterium | reverse complement strand
ACCAGCGACCTTCGGGTTATGAGCCCGACGAGCTACCAGGCTGCTCCACCCCGCAACAGTGGGACGCAATTTAGTGAGTCGGACGCGCAGGTGTCAAGCGGCCGGGCGTTTGCGCGCTTCGCGGCCGCTCGTTATCCTGCCCCGCCTCGACCGGGATGAGCGGAACTTTCGGGCCCCGTGCCCGGACTTCGGGAGGAACGTCTTGAATCGAATCGCGCGCGGTGCGCTGGTCGCACCGGCCCTCATCCTCGGAGCGCTGCTCGGCGCGGCCCGCGTCGAGGCCGCCGCGACCGTCCACCGGTTCAACATCGAACTGGGCGGGGGCGCGACCCAGATCGCCGCCAACAACTACAACAAGCAGAACGAGTTCCTGAACCGGAACTTCCTCGAGCCCCGGAACCTCGACGGGCTCGACCGGCTCACCTTCTCGTTCCTCTACGACGTCGGGGTCCGCTTCCTCGTGCGACCCAACGTGGCGCTGCGCGCGGGCGTGGGCCAGATGCGGGCGCAGACCAAGCGCGAGTACCTCCCCGCCATCCGGCAGGACATCCAGATCCGCAGCGAGGTGTTCTCGGTCCCGATGCACCTCGGCGCCGACTACTACTTCACGCCGTACAACCAGGGCGACTTCCAGGCCCGCGCCTTCGTGGGCGGCGGCATCCTGAACACGATCCAGAATCGCGTCCTGTTCCAGAGCTACGAGGAAGGGACCGACGCCACCACGACCCTGTTCGGAACGGGCGTCACGCGCATCGAGCGCGACTCGCCGGGCTGGTACGGGGAATTCGGCGTCCACATGTTCTTCGCGCTGCGCTACTCGGTGGTGATCAACAGCTACTACCGGAGCGCGAAGACCAGCGGGCTCGTCTACACGAGCAGCGACCAGGCCTTCCGGAATCCCTCCGACGGCCGGCCGTTCGAGCTCGACCTGAGCGGCATCGGCGGTCGCGGCGCGCTCTGCATCGGCTTCTAGCCCGCGACGGCGCGCCCGCGAAGCGTTCCCGAACCGGGCCTAGCGTCCCCCGCTGTCCCGCGACGCGCCTTCCCGGATGCGGTAGACGATCTCGCCGGGCCGGGCCATGCCGGTCTTCTCGCGGAGCGCCCGCTCCGCCAGCTCGCGCTGGGTGCGTGGATCGGTGAGCTCGCGGTCGAGGCGCTCGACCTCGGCGCGGGTGGCGCTCAGCTCGCGCTCGGCGCGGGCGTTCTCGCGGCTCAGGCTCCAGATCCGCCACAGGCTGTGATCGCTCAGCACGCCGATCCAGATCAGCCACAGCGCGATGGCCACCCAACCCCAGCGCAGGCCGCGGCGCAGCGGGTCGGTGGGAGGGGCGTAGCGCGAAAGGCGATAGCGGCGCAGCCGGTTTCCGATGTCCCGCATGACGTCCCTGTCCTTCCTGCCGCGGGAGCGCGAGAGGCTCCGCGGCGTCTCGGAGGGGCGACGGGCCGGCCGTCCTGGCCGGGGCGCCCCGCGAGCCGTGACTCTAGCGCAACGTCCGGAACGCCGCGCGCCCCGGGTACCGCGCCCCGGCGCCCAGCTCCTCCTCGATCCGGAGCAGCTGGTTGTACTTGGCGACCCGGTCCGAGCGGCACAGCGAGCCGGTCTTGATCTGGCCGGCGTTGGTGCCGACCGCGAGGTCGGCGATGGTGACGTCCTCGGTCTCTCCCGACCGGTGGGAGATCACCGCGGTGAACCCGGCGCGCTGGGCCATCTCGACCGCCGCCATCGTCTCCGAGAGCGAGCCGATCTGGTTCACCTTCACCAGGATCGAGTTGGCGATGCCCTCGCGGATCCCGCGCCCGAGGCGCTCGACGTTCGTGACGAACAGGTCGTCGCCCACCAGCTGCACGCGGTCGCCGATCCGGACGGTGAGGGCCTTCCAGCCCTCCCAGTCGTCCTCGGCGAGGCCGTCCTCGATGCTCACGATCGGGTAGCGGTCGCACAGGCCGGCGTAGAACTCGACCATCTCCCGGCTCGAGAGCTTCTTCCCGCCCTCGCCCTCGAGCACGTAGGCGCCTCCCTTGTGGAACTCGCTGGAGGCGGGGTCGAGCGCCAGGGCGATCTGGCGGCCCGGCTCGTAGCCGGCCGCGGCGATCGCTTCCATCAGCACGCGGAGCGCGTCCTCGTTGGAGTCGAGGTTGGGGGCGAATCCGCCCTCGTCGCCCACCGCGGTCGAGAGCCCGCGCTTCTTGAGCACTCCCGCCAGCGCGTGGAACACCTCCACCCCCCAGCGCAGCGACTCGCGGAACGAGGGGGCGCCCAGCGGCACGATCATGAATTCCTGGAGGTCCACGTTGTTGTCGGCGTGCCGGCCCCCGTTCAGGACGTTCATCATCGGTACCGGGAGCGTGGCCGCGTTGGCGCCGCCCAGGTAGCGGTAGAGCGGAACCTCGAGCGCCGCTGCGGCCGCCCGGGCCACGGCCAGCGACACCCCGAGGATGGCGTTGGCGCCGAGCCGGGACTTGGTCGGGGTGCCGTCGAGCTCGAGCATCGCGCGGTCCACCGCCAGCTGGTCGAGCCCGTCCATGCCGAGCAGGGCCGGCGCGATGGTTTCGCCCACGTTGCGCACGGCGCGGCGCACGCCCTTGCCCCGGAACCGGGCGGGCTCGCCGTCGCGAAGCTCAAGGGCCTCGTGCTCGCCGGTCGAGGCTCCGGAGGGCACCGCGGCGCGGCCGAGCGCCCCGCCGCTCAGGCGGCAGTCCACCTCGATCGTGGGATTGCCGCGCGAATCGAGGATCTCGCGAGCCGAAAGGTGCGCGATGGTGAGCATGGCGGCGGCAGGCTACGGTCGGCACGGCGGGGCGTCAAGGCGGGCCCGGGCGGGGGCGGCGTTCGCGCCCCTCGCGAATTTCCTTGTCCCGCAAGCTCTTGCCCGTGTCTTGACCGGCCGGGGACCCCTCCCTATCGTGCCGCGCCATGAAACCTTCCCTCGCGGGCCGCCGTAGGCGCGGCTGAAGGCTCCGGTGTGGACCACGACGATGCGAGTGTCATCCGGAGATGTCTCGAGGGCGACGAGCGGGCGTACCGGGAGCTGGTGCTGCGCTTCCAGCGCCCGGTCTACTCGGTGGCCTTCCGGATGGTGCGAAGCGCCGAGGACGCGGAAGACGTCGCGCAGGAAACCTTCGTCCGGGTGTTCCGGGCCCTCGGCCGGTACGATCCGGCGCGGTCCTTCGAAGCCTGGCTGTTCACGATCACCACGCGGCTCTGCATCGACCTGATTCGCCGGCGGCGCGTTCGGCCGGTCTCGCTGTCGAGGCAGGACCCGGAGTCCGGCGAGGAGCGGACCCTCGACATCGAAGATCCCGGCCTCGGGCCGGAGGAAACCGCGTCGCACGCGGAGGAAGAACGGCAGGCGCAGGACCTGATCGATTCGCTGCCGTCCCACTATCGGATCGTCGTCATGCTTCGACACCAGCAGGACCTCTCGTACGAGGAGATCGCCGAGGCGCTGAGCCTTCCGCTCGGCACGGTCAAGGCGCGCATCCACCGGGCCCGCGCGCTGCTCAAGAGCCGGATCGGGGGAGAGGGATCGTGAAGCCCTGCGACGCCGCGGAGCGCCTCCAGGCCCTGCTCGACGGCGAGCTCGACGCGGCCGCCGAGTCGGACGTGCGGCGGCACCTGCTCGAGTGCCGGGAGTGCGCCGCGGAACTGGCCCTGTACGAGCGCGTGTTCGCTTCCCTCGACGCGATCCCGATGGCGGAGCCTTCGCCCGCCCTCGCCGGCCGCATCCTCGACCGCGTGCTGCCCTCGCGGGCCCGGGCCCGCTGGCTGCGCGCCCTCGGCTGGGGATACGGAGCGGCGGCCGCGGCGTCCGCCGCCGCCGCGCTCGGCCTGCTCGTCCAGCCCGCCACGCGCGCCTGGATCGGCGCCCTCGGCGTGGAAGCCTCGCAGCGCGTGGCGCAGGCGGCCGTCTTCGTCGTGGACGCGATCGCCGTCACCCTGGTCCAGATCGCGGGCGGCTGGGTCCTGCTGGAGCAGCTCGGCGTGCGGCTCGGTCCCCTCGTCCGGGCCCTCAACACCGTCCTGTCGCGGCCGGGGGTGGACGTCACGCTCGCGCTCGCCACGCTGGCCACGGCGCTGCTCGTGATCTGGCTGCGGCCGCGCGAGCGCGACGGGGGCCGCGCGTCCTCCTCACGGGAGATCGAACATGCGAGCCTTCTGGCCCTCTAGCCCGCGCGCCGCCACCCGCGCCGCGTCGTTCGCGTTCGTGCTGCTCGGTCTCTTCCCCGTGATCGCCGCGGCCGCCGAAAGCGACACGGCTTCGGCCGCCGCGGACTCCGGGCGGCGCGCGGGGAGCGTGGTGATGATCGGACCGCACATCTCGGTGGACGGCGACGGCGAAGTGGTGCGCCTCTTCGCGGACGTGACGATCGCCGCGAACGAGCGGGTGGACGGGGACGTCGTGACCGTGTTCGGTTCCTCGAAGATCGACGGGCAGGTCGCCGGCAACGCGGTCGCGGTCTTCGGCTCGGTGACGCTCGGGCCCAGCGCCGCGGTGGATGGCGACCTCGTCGCGGTGTTCGGCACGGTCCAGCGCGCCGAAGGCAGCCGGGTCGGCGGGGAGACGGTGGACGTGGGCTTCGTGCCTCCGATTCCCGGGCTTCCGGCGCTGCCCGCGATGCTGCTGGTGGGTGGGATCCTCTGGATGATGTCGCTGGTGGGCGGCGCGATCGTCGCGCTGGTCATGCCCGGGAGGCTGGTGCGCATCACCGCGACCGCCTCGCGGCGGATGGGCGGCTCGCTGCTGCTCGGCCTCGCCGCGATCCCGCTGCTCGTCACCACCGCGGTGCTGCTGGCGGTCACCGTGATCGGCATCCCGGTGGCGATCCTGCTTCCGGTGGCCTTCGGATTCGTCGCGTGGATCGGGCAGTACGCGGGACTCTACGGGCTCGGCCTCAAGCTGCTGAGGCGCCGGCTCGGCGAGGGCTCGGTGTTCGCCGCGATCGCGATGGGCACGGTCTTCGTGGGTGCCTTCTTCGCGGCCGGCGCCCTGCTCGCCGGGCCCCCGGGACTGCCGCGCACGCTGGCGTTGTTCCTGGTCGCGGTCGGGATCCTCATCTCCCTCGCGCTCCAGGTCATCGGGCTCGGCGCCGTGCTCCTCTCGCGCTTCGGGACGCGCCCGGCCGACGTGTTCCCGGCGCCCGAGCCCGCCGCGCCGCCGCTCTCCCCGGCGCCGCCGCCCGCCTCGGTCGCCGTCTAGGCGCGGGCGGCGCACGCCTCGCGTGCCCGCGCGGGGCGCTCCCGGCGCGCCCGGCCCCGGGGGAGTTTCCCCAGCCTCACGGGGGGGATTGGGTGCCCGCCCGCAGCTTCTCCTCCCGGCGGGCCGGGGGCCCCCAAACAGCCCGGATTCGTGCCCCGGCCGCTCCCCCGTAACCGATTGCGAACACGGGGCTCCGGAACCGACGGCCGGACACGCCCCCGGGCCCCGGCCCGCCGCGGTTCTGGCACGTCCGTGGCGAAGGTGAGGAGGCATGGACTCGCTCGCCCGCACCACCCGCACCGCCGCCCTCGCGGCCCTCGCGTGCCTCGCGCTCGTGCCCGCCGCCGGGACCGCGAGCGAAGTGCGCGCCTCGGTGGCGGCGCAGGGACTTCGGATCGTCGGCCCCGAGGAAGTGCTCCGCGAGCACTGCAGCACCTCGGCCGACGGCACGCTGTGGTTCCGGCTTCCGGGGGGCGCCGAGTACGAGCTGATCACCTCGACCTCGGACGCCGGGATCGCCAACCCGGGGGACGGGAGCTTCCACCCGTACGACGAAACGGAAGTGCGCGCCGCCCTCGAGCAGGTGCGCTTCCCGCTGGCCGGCCTTCGCGCCGAGATCTACCTGCTGCCCTTCCCGCGGCGCGGTGCCCTCGACTCGGGCGCGGGTCCCGGGCTGATCCTGCTCTCGCCCGGCGTCGTGCCCCTCTCGGCCGAGCGCCAGCACGCGGAATTCATCCACGAGCTGGGCCACGTGGTCCAGTACCAGTGGATGCCGGACGGCGACCTCCGCTGGACGGACTACCGCCGGCACCGCGGCCTCGAGGACGGCGCCCGCTACTCCGCGCGCGCCATCCACGCCGACCGCCCCCACGAGATCTTCGCCGAGGACTTCCGCGCGCTGTTCGGCGGCGCGCTCGCCAACTACTCCGGCTCGATCGAGAACCCCGGGCTTCCGCACCCCGCCCGGGTGCCGGGCCTGGACGCCTTCCTGCGCGGCCTCCCCGAGGGCGGCCTTCGCGCGGCGGGGCTGGTCACCTCCGCCAATCCGGCGCGCGGGCCGGTCTCCTTCTCGATCGCGGGCGGCTCGACCGACGCGCTCGACCTGTACGACGTCGGCGGGCGGCGCATCGCCACGCTCGCCCCGCAGGCCGCGGGCGGGCAGACGCTGTGGCACTGGGACGGGCGCGACGGGGCGGGCCGCCGGGTGGCGCGCGGCATCGTCCTCGCCCGCGTTCGCGGCGGCTCGGGCCAGGCGGCGCGCCTGACCTGGCTGCCCTGACCCGTCCGGCCGAACGGCCCGCGACGTCCGCTCGCGAGGTCCGCGCTCCGCGGGGCCGCGACCTCAGCCGCCGTCGTCCACCGATTCCACGGTGAAGTCGTCGCTGATGGCGCGCGCGCGGGAGTCGCCGAACCCCGCGAAATTCCTCACCGTGTCGAAAAGCGCGCGCGGCACCTGGCTCACCAGCCCGAATCCCGATCGCCGCCGCGTCTCGACCTCGCCCGAGAGCCAGTTCTCCACCTCGGCCACGTCCTCCACGGAGAGCGGGCGCAGCACCGCGCTCGCGACCACGAAGTGCAGGGCCCTGGACTCCTCGATCCGCACGCGCCCGACCGGCAGCGAGAGCGGCCGCGTGAGGGCCAGCTCGAGCGAATCGAGCGAGCCGAGCAGCAGCGGGGGCGCCCCGCGGCGCTCGAGGCGGTAAACGCGGTTCCACACCTCGTAGCGGATGCGGATCTCCGCGTCCACGTTCTGTTCGAGGCGGTCGAACCAGCCGCGCCGGCGGTGCCAGAGCTCGGCCCGCAGCTCGAGGGTGGCGGGCATGCCGCGGGCGAGACTCTCGCGGACGCGCGGCGAGAACGGGCGGGTGAGCCGCAGGTCCACCCAGACCGAGTCGCCGCGAACGCGGGGAAGGTCGAGGGAGATCTCGAGCGCCGCGGCCGGCCCCGCCGCCAGCAGGAACGCCGCGGCCAGCGCCGGCGCGAGGCGCGCGCGCGGCGGGCGCGGGGCGGGGAAGTCGCGGGGGAGCGCGCGCATCCGGCCGGGTCAGAACGGTCGCTGGAGGCGCATGCTGATCACGAAGTCCGAGGACGGCTTGTGCAGGTTCTTGGCGAAGTAGACGCGCAGGGCGTCGTCGGAGGTGGCGAGGCCGAAGCCGCCGTCGGCCTCGAGCGGCTGGCGCGTGACGTCCCAGCGGTGCGCCGGGTTGTCCCACGCCCGGCCGGCGTCCACGAACACCAGCGCGTGCAGCCCCCCCGGAACCGGATCCGCGCGCAGCCGCCACAGCCCGACGTCGTATTCGGCCTGCAGGAGCAGCATCTGGTTCCCGAGGTACTGGGAGAACGCGTGCGCGCGGAGACCGTCCACGCCGCCCACGGGGAAGGCGCGCTGGCGCGGCAGCCGGCCCGCCGCGGTGTGCCCGCCCACCGCCCGCACCGAGAGCGTCGTCGCCGGGGTCAGGCGCAGCACGCTGCGCACGTCGGCCATGGCGCGCGTGAAGTCGAAGTCGCCGCCCATCCCGGCGCCGGCCCGCTCCGCCTCGATCCAGTGGTAGAGGCCGGCCCGGGTGCGCGAGGAGGTCTGCGCCAGGCGCTCGAGGCGGAGGACCGCGCTGCGCTGCGTGCCGTCGTCCACCGCCGGGTTCTCGCGCAGGGTGCGGTCGCGCTGCATCCACGACCGCGTGCCGCGGTTCACGGCGAGCGAGCGGTACTCGTCGGTGCGCGCGTGCAGGCTGACGGTGGAGAAGTCGGGCACCCGCCACGAGACGTAGACCCCGGCCCCTTCGCGCTCGAAGTAGTCCCGGTAGTCCTGGCGGCCGAAGAGGAGCGCCAGCGAGTTCTCGAGGTCGTCCACCTGGTGCAGCTCGTTGTGATCGGTGCGCCGCGCCATCGAGACGCCCAGCGCGAGCCGGCCCGGCGGCGCGAGCGGCTGCTCCACCTGGACGCCGTAGAGCGTGCGCTTCCGCCCGAAGGCGTACTCGACCCGCGCGCCGAGCCGCGGCAGCATGGTGTAGGGGTCCTGGAACTGTGCGGAGAGCCCGAGCCGCAACTGGTCCACGCGGTTGTAGTCGAGGTGCAGGTCGTTGCATCCGCTCACGGAGCGTTCCGAGCGCCAGCGGGCGGGGTCGGTGAGCAACTGCTCCCCGAACGGCGCGCGGAGCCACGACTCGCTCTCCACCAGCTCGATCGGCTCGATCTCGATCGGTTCGTCGCCCGCGCCGATGCGGGGATAGAAGTAGGCGCTGTCGGGCGCCGGCGCCGACGAACCCGCGGCGTCCTCCTCCGCCGCGCCCCGCGCCAGCGCTTGCGCGGGGAGGAGCACCCAGCGGGCCGGTATGGGCTCGGCGGGACGAACGGAGGCGGGAGGCCAGGCTCCCGAGGGCCGGTTCGCGGTTCGGACCGTGGCCGGCGCGGACGTGCTCGAGCCGCCGGCGGGGCCGGCGACGGCGAGGATCGTGGCGGTGGCGAGGACGACGAGTTTCATGGAGGGTCTCCGCGGGCAGGGTTCCGGCGGGGAGTTGAAGCCGACACGGGCTTCCATCGCAAGCATCGTTCCGGCGGGCGGTCGCGCGCCGTCCGGAGTCTTTCCGCCTGCGGGGCGCGAAAATCGGCCCGAATGCACGCCGACGGCCTGAGCAGGCGCCCCGCCCTCGGGCGCGCGGCGGTCCCGGATGTCAGGAACCTGTGGCGCGAGCGCCACGCCCTGTGGACGCGGAACGTCCCGCGCGCGCGTCCCGCGGCGAGCCCCGGTCATCGGCGCTGGATGCCGTACTTCCTCATCTTGCGGTGCAGGTTGGTCCGGTCGATGCCGAGGGCGGCCGCGGCCTGCGTGACGTTCCAGCCCGCGGTCTCGAGCGCCTTCCGCACGGCGTCCGCTTCGCGCCGCTCGATCTCCCCGCGCAGCCCGACCGCGTCGTCGCTCGCACGCGGGGACTCGAGCCACAGCACCAGGTCCTCGGCGCGCACCTCGTCGGCGTCCACCATCACGGCGGCGCGCTCCATGAGGTTCCGGAGCTCGCGCACGTTGCCGGGCCACGCGTAGCCGCGCATCAGCTCCAGCGCCTCGGGCGAGAGGGTCTTCGGGGTGCGGCCCTCGGCGGCGCAGATCAGGCCGAGGAAGTGACGCGCCAGCAGCTCGATGTCGGCGCCGCGCTCGCGGAGCGCGGGCACCTGAACGGGAAGCACGTTGAGGCGGAAGTAGAGGTCCTGGCGGAACTCGCCGGACTCGATCGCGCCCGCGAGGTCGCGATTCGTGGCCGAGACCACGCGCACGTCGCAGCGGACGGGACGGGTGCCGCCCACCCGCTCGATCTCCCCGGTCTCGATCGCGCGCAGCAGCTTGGCCTGCGCCTCGGCGGAGAGTTCGCCGATCTCGTCGAGGAACAGGGTGCCGCCGTCGGCCTGCTCGAAGCGGCCCTTCTTGCTCTGGAGGGCGCCCGTGAACGCGCCCCGCTCGTAGCCGAACAGCTCGCTCTCGACGAGGTCCTTGGGGATCGCCGCGCAGTTGATCTTGACGAACGGTCCCCCGGGCCGCTTCGAGAGGGCGTGGATCGCCGCGGCCACCAGTTCCTTGCCGGACCCGTTCTCGCCGTGGATCAGCACGCGGCCCTGCGAGGGCGCGACCTTGCGGATCGCCTCGAGCAGGTTCCGGATCGCGGCGCTCTCGCCGACGATGCCGAGCTCGCCGCCCGCGGCGGGCTCCGGCCGGCCGGCGCGGCGCGAGCGCGTCAGGTCGGCGGCCTGGCGGAGCACCGCGACCAGGTCCTCCGGCTCCGGCATCTTGGCGAGCACGTCGAAGGCGCCGAGCCGGATCACCGCCTCGCGGCCGCGCTGGATCAGGCTTTCGCCCGTCACGATCACCACCGCCAGCTCGGGATCGGCGTCCTTCATGCGCCCGAGCGCGGTGAGCCCGTCCATGCCCGGCATGTTGACGTCGAGCACCACCGTGTCGAAAGGCCGCTCGCCGACCATCGCGAGCCCGGTCTCGGCGTCGCCCGCGTCGGTCACGCGGAAGCCCTCGTCCTCGAGCATGCCGCGCAGCTGCTGCCGCTGGTTGTCGTGGTCGTCCACGATGAGCACGTCGGTTCGCCCGCTGGGGGTCATGCCGGGGGAGTCTCCTCGTTTCGGTGGGTCGTGAGCGGGATCCAGAGCCGGGCCACCGCCCCGCCCCCCTCGCGGTTCTCGAGCGTCACGGTCCCATGGTGCTCGACGGCGACGTCCCTGACCAGCGAGAGCCCGACCCCGCTGCCGCGGTTCTTGGTGCTGACGTAGGGGGCGAACAGGTCCTCGGGGTCTCCCGGGGGCAGGCCCGCGCCGCGGTCGCGCACCTCGATCAGCGCCCGTCCGCCTTCGGCGGCGGCGGTCAGCTCGACCATCGCCCCGGCGGGACCCGCCTCGCGCGCGTTCACGATCAGGTTCTGCACCGCCCGCGAGAGCAGCACCCGGTCCCCGAGCACCGGAAGGGCCGTGGCGCGCAGGTCGAGCCGCAGGCAATCCGGCTCCTGCAGCGCGGCCGCCTCCCGCGCCACCGTGACGAGGTCGAGCGGGGCGAGCTGCGGCTCGGGCTTGCGCGCGTACTGGGAGAACTGCTCGGCCATCCCGGCCAGGTCGCCGACCTCGCGCAGGATCGCCTTCACGCTGCCGGCCACCGCCTCGCGGTCGCCCTCGGGGAACGCGTCCACGCGCTTCTCGATGCGGCGCAGGGCGTAGCGCATGGCGGTGAGCGGATTGCGGATCTCGTGCGCGAGGTGGCGCGCGACCTCGCGCCAGCCCGCCTCGCGCTCGATCCGGAGCTCGGCCTCGCGCGCGTCGCGGTCGGCCCGCCGCTCGGCCTCGCGGGCCTCGCGCTCGGCGCGGCGCGAGGCGGCGAGGCGGCCGGCCATCGTGTTGAACCCCTCTCCGAGCCGGCGAACCTCGCGGGCGCCCTCCGGGTGGACGCGCGCGTCGAGATCCTCGGCGGCGACCCGCTCGAGCGCGGCCGAGAGTTCGGCGAGGGGCCGCGACATCTCGCGGGCGAGCCGGTCCGAGACGAACCAGGCGCCGAGCAGGAGCGCGACCGCGAGCCCGGCCACCATCAGCCACAGGAAGTTGCGCTGGAGCGCGACCAGCAGGTCGAGCTGGCGGTAGTGGCCCGCCCCTTCGGTGACCTGCGCGATGCCGGGGAAGAAGCCCGGCGACATCCACCAGCCCACCACCACGGCCCGCCCGTTCCCGGCGGGCGCGGCGGCGGCGAGCGCGCCCTCCGGGCCGTGGATCACGGTGGGAACCGGCATCGAGTCCGGCAGCGCGGCCGAGAAGTCGGGGCGGCCGAGCTCGAGCAGGCCGGCGGGCGTGAGGCGCTCGGAGATGGTCCAGCCGCCGGCCTCGCGCCGGTACACGTGCAGGAAGTCGAGCCCCTGTTCCGGCAGCCGGGCACGGACCGCGCGGAGGTCGGGCCCGGCGTCGCCCGCGGCGCTCCACTCGGCGGCCCACGCGTCGGCCGAGGAGATCGCGATCGCGTCGAGCCGGGCGAGCGCGGACTTGGAGACCTCGACGCCGGCCTCGAGCGCGCGGCTCACGCCCGGGCGAACCCAGTTCTCGGTGGCGCGGCCCAGCTGGTCGAGCGCGAACCACGCGAAGATCGCCGTGGGGATGAGGGCCAGCGCCAGCAGCGCGACGAAGAGGCGGCTGCGGAGGGTCACGTCGGCTCAGGCCCGCGGGGACTGGGCTCCGAGCTGCCCGCACGCGGCCCAGATCTCGCCCCCCAGCGTGTTGCGGATCATGACCGCGGGCGCGCGCGGGTAGAGCCGGCGGGCGAATCCCTCGATCCGCTCCGGGCCGGGCCGGCGGTACGAGAGGCCGGGCACGGGATTGTAGGGAATCAGGTTGATCTTGCTCGGCATGCGCTGCGCCACGTCGGCCAGGCGGTCGGCGTCCTCGTCGCGGTCGTTGACGTCCGCGATCAGCGTGTACTCGAGGGTCACGCGCCGGCCGGTGCGCTCGCCGTAGTCGCGCGCCGCGGGCAGCAGCTCCGCGAGCGGCCAGCGGCGGTTGACCGGGACCAGCTCGTCGCGGAGTTCGTCGGTGGTGGCGTGCAGCGAGAGCGCGAGCCCGAGCGGCAGGCCCTCTTCGGCCAGCGACCGCATCTGGGGGACCAGTCCGCTGGTGGAGACGGTGATGCGCCGCGCCCCGAGGTTGAGGCCGCGCGGGTCGTGCAGGATGTGCACGGCGTCCATCACGGACCGGTAGTTCGCGAGCGGTTCGCCCATGCCCATGAAGACGATGTTGAAGCGGTCGTCCTGCCAGCCGTGGTGGGCGCCCATCACGAGGACCTGCGAGACGATCTCGTCGGGGGAGAGGTTGCGCCGCAGCCCCATCAGGCCGGTCGCGCAGAACGAGCACTTGAGGGCGCACCCCACCTGGCTCGACACGCACAGGGTCATGCGGTTGGCCGTGCGCATCGCCACGCACTCCACGCGGGCCCCGTCCCGAAGCTCGAGCACGAATTTCTGGGTGCAGCCGTCGCGCGATTCCTGCAGCTCCGCCACCGGCGGGAGCGACAGCCCGACGAGCCCCTCGAGTCCCGCGCGCAGCGCCTTCGGGAGGTCGGTCATGCCGGCGGGGTCGAGCTGGTGGCGCTGGTAGAGCCACGTGAAGAGCTGGGTCGCCCGGTATCCCGGCAGGCCGTGCTGGCTGAGGCGGCCGGCCAGATCCTCCCGTCGCAGGCCAAAGACGCTCGGGGGCTCGGGGGAACGTGCGGCCGGTTCGGCGGGAATCAAAGCGGGGTCCTCGCGGGACGGAGTGGAAGCGGCGGGACGCTAACAGAGCGCCAAACTTGCGGTCAACGACCGCCCGATGCTATGCATGCGCGTGCAATGAGCGCCCCCGCCCGCAAGCGCGAGTTCCTCGCATGCCTGAGCGACCCGTCGCGTTTCAGCCTGGTGACCCGGCTGGCCGAGGGCCCGCGCTGCGTCACGGAGCTCGCGCACCTGGTCGGGCTCTCCCAGTCCTGCACGACCCGCCATCTCCAGGCGCTGCTTCGCGAGGGAATCGTGTCCGGCGAACGGCAGGGCAAGCGCGTCGTGTACCGCCTCGGTGCGGGTGGGGACTCCCCGCATCCGGTCCTTCGCTGGGCCTGTTCCGGGGCGGGCGAGGGAGCGGGCCCCGCGCCGGCGACCTCCCGGAAGCGGATCGATCGCGGGGTGCGGGAGCATCCGGGCGCCCCTCGCCCGGCGTCGTCGCCCGGGGGCTCGCGAGGGCGGCCTATCGCTCCGTCCGCGGAGGCGGAGCTCGAGGTCACCGACGTGATCGTGGCGGGCTTCGACTCCGCGTGGCGCGAGGCGGGGGACGCCGAGGTCCCCGTGCGCGAGATCGAGGCCGGCCGGGCCGGCGGGGATAACCACAGGTCAGGTGCGGACCGGGAGCACGCCTCGGCGGAGGAGCCTCGGGAGTCCTCCCGGGGGCACCTCTCCCAGCGCCCCATCCGCGAGGAGCTCGATGACTTCCTCCTGTAGAGGTCGCAGCTCACCCGGGTCCATGCTATGCGTGTAGCTGCAATTGATATCGGGACCAACTCGATCCGGCTGCTGGTTGCCGAAGTGGAGGCCTCGGGGGGCGCCGAGGGAAACCTGCAGACGCTCGCGCGCGCCGGCGAACCGTGCCGCCTCGGCAAGGGGCTGCACGAGACCGGGAGGATTTCCGAGGAGATGGCCGCGCGCGCGGCCCAGATGGCGGGAGACTTCGCTCGGCGCGCGCGCGGGCTCGGCGCTCGCCGCATCGTGCTGGGAGCGACCGCGGCGCTGCGGTCGGCCGCGAACGGCCCGGACGTCGCGAAGCGGATCGCGGAGCAGTGCGGGCTCGCGCTTCGGATCCTGACCGGTGAGGACGAGGCCCAGCTGGTCTACCGGGCCGTGGTGGCGGGCCTCGGCCAGCGTGCGCGCAAGAGTCCCTGCGTGGTCTTCGACATCGGCGGGGGAAGCACGGAAATCATCAGCGGGGTCGGCCTCTCCGCAGGCCGCTGGATCAGCCTGCCCTTCGGGGCCGTGACCCTTACGGAGCGCTACCTCCGTTCCGATCCCGTCCAGGACTCCGAAGTGGCGAGCCTCACGAGCGAGGTGCAGGCAGCATTCATGCAGAATTGTGCATTGTTGCCGGCCTCGACCCCATTGCTCGCGGGGGTGGGAGGCACGGTGACGCTCCTCGCCATGCTCGACCGCGGCCTCGAATCCTACGAGCCCGGCGCCCTCGAGGGCTGGATGATCCCCATGCCCAGGCTCGAGGCGCTGGTGGAGCGACTGGTCCGGATGCCTCACGCCGAGCGCCGTGCGCTCCCCGCCATGGGGGAAGGTCGGGCGGACATCGTCGTGGCGGGCGCGCTCGTGGTGCGGATGCTGGCCGCCCGGTTCCCGTCGGGCGGGCTGGTCTGCTCCACCCAGGGGTTGCGCTACGGGCTCGCGAGGCTGGCGGCCGAGGAGGCGCTGGAGGAGGCGAGCGCTGCGGCCGCTCCCCTGAAGGAGGATGTCGCCCCGGTCCGGCCGGAGTCCGGCGGGAAATCTCGGCCCGCCGCCGCCGCCGGGGATGCCGGCCCGAAATAGCGATTGACTCGGCCTCCGAAGCGGCCGGATACTTGGCTCGGCACACGAGAAAACGGCAGGTCCCCCCGGGCTTTCCTTTTGAACCGCGCGACGTACCCTCCTCCGGCCGCCGCGTGGGCGCGTGTATTTCCACTTGATGGGTGGAGGGAGCAGGAACCGCATGTTGAAGCTCTGCAGCAGGCTCCTGATCGCGCTGGTCCTCGTCGGCGCTCTGGGCGCCGCGGCCGGTAGCGCGCAGGCCGATCCGGTGAGGCTCGGGCAATACCCGAGCGACCCGATCGGCAAGGGCGCGTTGCGGCCCGGTGCGACCCCGAACGCCGGGGAGCCCGATGTCAGCAACAACTCGCCGCCTCCGCGGATGTCCATGACATCCGGGGTGCGCGCCTCCGAGCCGGTGATCGGGTCGGACGCGCGACGGCTGGTGTCGCTGGCGGAGGCGCTCCGGTGGACCTGGGTGATCTGGCTGGCGCGGTACCTGAATTCGACTCCCTGAGCTCGGGTCACCGAGCTCGGGGCGGTGGAATTCAGAGTTCTTCGCTCACGGCTTTTCCGGACCGAACCGCCGGAAGAGGCGAGTGAACGCTGGTGAATTGAGGGTTCGACACAGTGCAAAGAGCGATCCCCCCCGATCTGTCTCGTCGCGCGAATCCCCCGTCTTCGGAGGGAACGCGTCAGCACGAGGCGATCGGCGACTTGCATCTGGCCGCGGATAATTTCTCCGGGGCCATCGAGGAGTTCGGCGCCGCCCTGCGTGCGGTCGGCCCCGAAGCTCCCTCCGAGCGCGTTCGACTCCTGTGCCGCATGGCCGAGGCCCTCGCGCTCCGCGGCGAGCACGAGACGGCGATCGCGCGGCTGCGCGAAGCCCGGGGGGTCGCCCGGGTGCTCCAGGATTCGCGGGTCAACGCGCGGGTCGCGGCGCGGCTCGCCCACTCCCTGATCGAGCTCGGCCACTACCGGCGGGGCCGGCACTTCGCCCGCTACGCCTGGGAGGTCCTGCGCGACTCCGACGACCACCAGACGGTCGGGCGCGTGCTCCTGTCGCTCGGCATCTGCCTCGCCCGCACCGGGCGGTCGCACGAATCCATCGAGTGGTTCCAGAGCGCGGTCGCGACCTTCCGCCGCATCGAGGACAACGACGGCGTGGTGAGCGCGCTCAACAACCTCGGGCTCGTCTACAAGAACCTGCGCGAGTGGCGCGAGGCCACGCGCTTCCTCGAGCAGGCCCTGCAGCTCGACAACAAGGCGGGCCTCTACGCGCGCATGCGCGGCCACAACCAGAACCTCGGGCTGATCCGGTACCGGCTCGGGCAGTGGGACCTGGCCGAGGAGAACTTCCGCCAGTCCCTGCGGATCGCGCGCGAAACCGGGAACGCGCAGGGCGAAGCGTCGGCCCTGCTCGCGCTCGGCCTGCTGGCGCGCCGCCGCCGGCAGCTGGACCGCGCCGAAGAGCACTTCCGGACCGGGCTCGAACTGGCCCATGGCGCCGGCGCCCAGCGCGAGAGCCTGCTGGCGCGCGAGTTCCTCGGGGAACTGGAGCTCGATCGCGGCAACCCCGCGCAGGCCGCGGGCATCCTCGAGCCCGCCCTCGCCGAGGCGCTCCGCGGCGCCCCGCGTGGCGACATGGCGGCCGAGCTCGAGATCCGTTTCGGCATGGCGCAGCTCGCCCTCGGGCGCCACGACGAAGCGCGCGCGCACCTGGTGCGCGGCCTCGCGATCGCCGAGGGGATCGGCGACCGGATCGAGCAGTTCATCGCGGAGCGCGCGCTGGCGCGTCTCGAGGCCGCGACCGGCAACCTCGCGCTCGCCGAGGTCCGGCTCGCCGCCGCCGCCCAGTGCTTCGAGGAGCTCGGGGAGCCGTACGAACTCGCGCTCACCCTCGTCGCGCGCGGCGAGGCCCTGTTCCTCGCGCCTTCGAGCGTCCGGCTGCGCACGCCCCTCGAGCCCGTGGCCGACGCCGCCCGCCGCGCGGCGGCGCTGTTCCGCCAGCTGGGGGTGCTCCCGATGGCCGCCGAGGCCCTGCTAACGCTGGCCCGGCTCGACGCCGAGCGCGAGCATTACGACCAGGCGCTGGCCCTCCTGGAGCAGGCCGAGCAGTGGCTCGCCGAGTCCGGGGACGCGGCCACCGAGGACCGGGCCGTCGCACTGCGCCGCGAGCTCGAGCGGCAGTACGTCGCGGTCTCGCTCTCGACCTGCAACGAATTCCGCGCCCTCGAGGAGGCCAACCGGCTGTTCCGCGGGACCTCCGACATGGACGGCCTCCTCGCCCAGACCGTGAAGCTCGCGGTCGAGCACTCGGGGGGCGACCGCGGCTTCGTCGCCTTCAGCGGCGGCGGCGGCCGCATGGACGTGGTGGCGCAGCACGGGCTCGGCCGGGATCGCGCGCGCCGCGTCCTGCGCGTGCTCGAGAGCGTGGGCGGCGACCGCCTCGGGGACGGCGGGCCGCTGTTCTCGAGCCGCGTCGTGGCCGACCCGCGCTTCGGGGCCGCCATGACCGACTCGCTCGACGGCGTGGGCTCCCTGGTCTGCGTGCCGCTCAACTTCCCGTCGCAGTCGGTGGGACTCGTCTACGTGGACCGCCTGAACGACAGCCTGCTCGGGCCGTTCCGCCAGCGCGAGCTGAACCTGCTCGCGGTGCTGGCCAACAGCGCCGCGGTGGCGATCGTCGAGGCCCAGCGCTCCCTGCTGCTGGTCGAGAATCGCGAGCTTCGCGACCGCCTGAAGCCCACGCCGGGCGTGGACCGGGTGGTTTCGCGCTCCGCCGAGATGGCCGGGATCCTCGGGCTGCTCGCCAAGGTCGGGGACAGCGACGCCACCATCCTGCTCGCCGGCGAGACCGGCACCGGCAAGGGACTCCTCGCCCAGGTGGTGCACGAGATGTCGGCGCGGCGCGACCGGGCCTTCGTGCCCGTGAACTGCGCGGCGCTTCCCGAGCAGCTGCTCGAAAGCGAGCTGTTCGGTTACGTGCAGGGCGCCTTCACCGGGGCCAACCGCGACAAGGCCGGCCTGTTCGAGGAGGCCGAGGGCGGCACCATCTTCCTCGACGAGATCGAGAAGATTCCCGAGTCGGTGCAGGCCAAGCTCCTGCACGTGCTCGACCGCAGCGAGATCCGGCCGGTGGGCTCGACCCGCAGCCGCAAGGTCAACGCGCGCGTGATCTGCGCCACCGGCTGCGACCTGCGCGTCCGCATCCGCGAGGGCCGGTTCCTCGAGGACCTCTACTACCGCCTCAACGACATCACGGTGCGGGTGCCCGCCCTGCGCGAGCGGCGCGAGGACATCCCGATGCTCGTCCAGCACTTCCTGTCCACGTTCGCCCGCCAGATGGAGAAGCCGGTGGCCGGGCTCGATCCCGCCGTCATGCGGGTCTTCCTCGAGCACCCCTGGCGCGGCAACGTCCGCGAGCTGGAGAAGACGCTCAAGCGGATGGTGGTGCTCGCGGACGAGGGCGAGACCCTCGGCCTGGCGCTCCTGCCGCCCGAGATGCGCGAGGCCCAGAAGCCGGAGGGCGACGCCGCCGCGCCCGCGCTTCCCGGGGCCGCGGGGCGCTCGCTGCGCAGCAACATCTCGGACCTCGAGCGGCGCATGATCGCCGACGCGCTCGAGCGCACGCGCTGGAACAAGGCGCGCGCGGCGCGCGACCTCGGGCTCAGCTACCCCACGCTGCTCTCCAAGATCCGGACCCTCCAGATCGAGCGGAGGCGCCGCGGTTAGCTCGATGTAAGAAGTCGGCTGTGAAAAGTCTTGATATCGAGGCCCTTGATACGTCGCCACTTAGCGCGATGATCCGGGGCCTCGATCTTTTGTTTCGACTTTCGGGCCCGCTCGCACTCGGTCGCCGCGGCGCACGCGGCGGGGATCGCGGCTGTAATGCCTTGCCTTCAAGGCGCTTGCGACTGAGTTTCAGGATTCGTCACGCGGTGGCATGCGAGGTGCTCTCTTGCCCGTGCGGAGGGGGGGGACCTCCAAACAGTCCGGCGGAACATCGCCGGACGAGAATCTGGGCTAGCCGGTGCAGTGGGGTCCGGTCGAGGGTACGAGCCCCGTCACACGACAACGCACTGTTCCTCACGGCCGGCTAGCTTGGAGAAATCCCGAACTCGAATTGGAATTCCTGGGGCCTGGTGGGTTCACAACGTAGCGGCACGGCTCACGAAGCGGCTGACTTCGGCGGTACCGCCACGCGAACGCGGCTCTGGGTTTCGGGACACCGGTTCCATCGCGAAGTCTGCCGGCATTGGGGGATGTCCTGGCCGATTGAGCGGATCTCACGACCGGTGTCCTGAGCATTGGCAGCAAGCGACGGGCCCCGCGCCTCATGGCGCGGGGCCTCGGTGTTCTCGGTCCCCGGGTGTGGCGGGCGAGGCGGGTCCGCCACACCCGGCTCGCGAAGCGGGCTTTCGCCCGGCCGGGTGATCCCGCCCGCACTCCCCGCGAATGCCCGGAATTTCCTTGGAATTCGCCACTTTTCCACCGCCGCTCCCTTCCTCCCCGGCCATGGCACGGCCGTTGCCCTCCCGTAGGGCAAAGCTCGTTTCGACCACGTGCCTGGCGGGAGGAAACCATGAAGACGTTCTGGATCGTTCCTGCGGTCGCCCTGTTCCTGCTCACGGGCTGCGACCATGACGAACGCATCGTCGCCCCGCGCGACGTCACCCCGCCGGCGGCGCCGCGCGGCCTCGTCAGCGTGACCGGGGACGGGCAGGTCCTGCTGCGCTGGTACGACAACACCGAATCCGACGTCGCCGGCTACCGCATCTACCGGGCGCCCTGCGCCGGCGGCTCGAGCTGCCCCTACGACCTCGTGGGCGCCACGACCGGGACGTCCTTCGCCGTGACCGGGCTGGCCAACGGCACGACGCGCTATTTCGCGGTCGCGGCGTACGACCGGGCCGGCAACGAGAGCGACCTCAGCTACGAGGACGTCTACGACACGCCGCGCCCCGCCGGCTTCGGCCGCTCGCTCACGAACGCCACCGACGGGCCGGCCACCGCGGGCTACGACTTCTCGGCCTTCACGGTCCGCCCGTGGGACGACACGAGGACCGACATCTACTACAGCGTGGCGGGCGGCGCCCGCCGCATGTTGGCGCCCTTCACCGACACCGACCTGCAGGACGCGGGCTACGCCTCGTCGCTCGACGCCGTGGACTACGCCCCGTCGGCGGGATGGTCGCCGACCGGCGCCGTGGAGCTGATCGTCGGCCACTGCTACGTGGTGCGCGTGCTCTCGGGCGGCGCCTACAATTTCGCGAAGTTCCGGGTGACCTCGCTGACTTCGGGCCAGGTGGTGTTCGACTGGGCCTACCAGACCGACCCGAACAACGGCGAGCTCGCGCAGGACCGCCCGCGCCAGGAAGGGGCGCGCGTCCGCCGGCCCGCGAGCTGAACGCGGACCGGGGCGGGGCTTCGGGCCCCGCCCCGGCCCGATGACAAATCGGGGTCAAACGGCTTCCCCTGCGCCGCGGATGCGCGCAGAATGGGGGCCGCTCCCCGAAACCGCGAACGCGGAACGCGCTCCCGAAGGCCGGCGTTCCGCGAAAAGGAGAGACGTCATGAAGCTCAGGGCCTGGCCCTCCGTCCTCGCGCTCGCCACGCTCGTGCTCGTGCCGGGGAGTTCCTCCGCGCGGTCCCTCGCCGTCGAGCTGTGGACCGACCGCGGCAACGACGCCGTGTACCAGCCCGGCGACCCCATCCTGATCAAGTCCCGCGTTTCGGACGACGCGCACCTGCTCGTCTACGAGATCGACGCCGAGGGCAGCGTTCACCTGCTCTTCCCGGCACCCGGGCACTCCGCGACGGTCGAGGGGCGCCGCACGCTTCGCCTCGGGGGCGACGAGCGCGACGAGCTGGTGGTGGACCAGACCACCGGGCAGGGCTACATCGTCGCCATCGCGTCGCGCGCGCCGTTCGAGGCGCTGCCGTGGTACCTGCGGCCGGTGAACGTGCAGGCCGAGGGCGTGGGCTATTTCGGCGCGCCCGACGACGAGGAAGGGATCACCGCCGAGGGCCGGATCGTGGGCGACCCGTTCGTCGCGATGGAACGGATCCGGCGCCGGGTGCTTCGGAACGCGAGCGAGGAGGACGAGTTCGCGACGGCGTACGTGAGCTACTACGTGCACGAGCGGGTCCGCTACCCGCGCTACCTGTGCAACGACTGCCACCGCCCGGGCCGCTACGCGTGGTGGGACGGCTGGGATCCCTACTACTCGACCTGCTCGGTTTTCGATTTCCGGGTGAACTGGTCGTGGGGCTGGGGGCCCCGTTGCTGGTTCGGGAACGTGCCCTACTTCGTGTACGTCTACCGGCCCGACTGCCCGCCGCACTATCGCCGCTACTCCCACACCGGCGTGTGGTACTCGGCGTGGGACGGCTGGAACCGCTGGTGCGACCTATGGGGCGCGGGGGGCCTGCGCCGCTACAAGTCGGCGCCGCCTCCCGGCTACGTGCCGCCGCAGCGTTACTACGGGGCGGGCCGCTCGCCGCGGGACCTGCCGCCGGGCTTCATCGCCTCGACCGCCGAGAAGCGCGGGGGCCTGCGCCAGTCCGTGGGCTTCGGGGTGGGCGACGAATACCCGGGCGACGAGCGCGCGGGCCGCGGTCGGGGCGAGGCGCGCGAGCGCCGCGACGATTCCGACGGGCGGCGCGAGATCCGGCCGGACGGCCCGGACCGCGGCCGCGGTTTCGGCGAGCCCGGTTCTCGCCGCGGCGGCGAGGGCGACCCGCCCCGCGCCGGGCGGGGCTCGCGCGATTCCGGCGATCCGCCGCGGTTCGGCCGGTCGCGCGACGAGGGTGCCTCTCCGCGCGGCGAGCGCTCGCGCGCGCCGGAGCGCCCCTGGATCGAGTACCGGCCCCCGCAGGGGCCGCGCGACGAGTACGCGCGTCCGCGCGACGAGTCCCGGGCGCCGCAGCCGCCGCGCATCGAGCATCGTCCCGCGCCGCGGCAGGAAAACCGCGCCCCGGATCCGCCGCGCCGGGAGGAACGTGCGCCCGCCCCGCGGCAGGAGTACCGGGCCCCCGACCCGCCGCGCCAGGAGTCGGGCCGCTCCGAAGCCCCGCGCTCGCGCGGCGACGAGGGCTCGCGCCCGGCGCGCGACCGGGAGGGGGGACGCAAGGATCGCTGACGCTCCCGCCGCTCGCTTGAGCCGCGACCGTCCGGCGGCCGATACTGCGGACGGGACCCGCGAGGGTCCCGTCCGTGCTCTTTGGAACCCGGCGGGCGCCTCTCCGGTAAGGGAATGAACCCGATACCGTTTCCCGCCCCGGCCGCCCGCGCTCCCGCACACCCCGAGAACCCAGGCACCATGACCCCTCGCCGGACCTCCGGACTTTCCCCGCGCGCGGCCCTCGCGGGCGCGATCCTCGCCCTGGCGCTCGGCGGGTCCAGCCCCGCCGCCGCCGCACCCCCCGGCTTCGCGTTCCTCGAGATCCCGGCGGGCGCGCGCGCTTCCGCGCTCGGGGGCGCCTACGCCTCGATCGCCCGTGGCGCCGACGCCGCGCTCTGGAATCCGGCCGGACTCGCGGGGCTCGCCCGCTTCGAGGTGGGCGCGAGCCACGCCGAGCTCGACCAGCAGCTGCACCACGATGCGGTGGTGCTGGCCGGCGGGCTGTGGGGGGGCGGCTACGGCCTCTCCCTGCGGGCGCTTTACAGCGAGGCGATCGACGCCCGCGACGAGCTCGGGAACCTCACCGGGACCTTCGGCGCGCACGACCTCGAGTTCGGCTTCTCCTACGGCCGCTCGGTGGGAGGCGGGCTCGCGCTCGGCGGCTCCGCCCAGCTGGTGCGCGAGCGGATCGCCGACCTCGCGGCCCAGACCTACGCGTTCGGGGCCGGCGCCACCCTCGATCCGGCGGTCGTGCCCGGGCTGCGCCTGAGCCTCGGGGTCCACAACCTCGGACCGCCCGCCCGTTACACGTTCGACGGCGTCCCCGGGGACGACGTCGGTCTCCCGGCCGGGCTCCACGGAGGAGTCTCGCTCGCGCGGAGCCTCGAGAGCGGCCTCGTGCTGCGCGGGGCGGTCGAGGGGCGCTTCACGCGCGGCCGTCCCGGGCTCGGCGCGATCGGAGTGGAAATGGCGAACCCGGCGGGCGCCGCGCTGCGCGCCGGGTGGCGCGTGAACGACGCCTCGACCGACCTCACGCTCGGAGCCGGCTTCGCGACCCGGGCGATCCGCATCGACTACGCGTTCATTCCCCTCGACCTGAACCTCGGGGAATCGCACCGCTTCTCGCTCGGCCGGGAATTTTGACCGGGACGGAACGGCCGATGGCTCCCGCCGGGCCAACCCCGGGACTTCGGGAAGCGTCGAATGCGGCGTCCGCGGGGCCGGCGAGCGGCCCGCGCGGGCCCCGCGTCAGCGGCCGTTCCAGGTTTCGAGCGAGAGCTCGCCGCCGTGAAGCCGCGCGTAGGTGAACTGCCCGATCCAGTCGCCGAGCACGACGAGCTGGCGGCCGTTCTCGCTGCGGTCCAGGGCGCGGTGGAAGTGACCGATCACGACGCTGTCGAATCCCTCCGCGAAGCGGGGCTCGGCCACTTCGCGCCACAGGCGCTCGACCGGGAAGTGTTCCGGGTCGCGCGCGTGGCGGGAGCGGCCCGAGACCCAGTGGGCGAGGGGAATGCCGAGGTCCGGATGAATCCAGCGGTAGAGCGAGATGCTGAACGGGCTGCGCAGCACGCGCTTCAGGATCTTGTACCCGGTGTCGCCGCCGATCAGGCCGTCGCCGTGATGGATCCAGACGCGCCGTCCCCGGTGCTCGAGGGTCAGCGCGCCGTCGTGCGGGATCACGCCGATCTCGTCGGCCAGGAAGCGGCCCAGCCAGAAGTCGTGGTTGCCGTTCATGTAGGTGATCGCGACGCCGGCCTCGCGCAGCCGCCTCAGCGCCGCCAGCGTGGCGAAGTGCTGGCGGGGGATCGCGGTCGCGTACTCGAACCAGAAATCGAAGAGGTCGCCGGCGATGACCAGCGCGCGGGCCCGTCCCGGCAGGTCCTCGAGGAAGGCGTGGAGCTTCGCGGCCCGCGTCCGCTCGCGGTCGCCGGACTCCGCGCCCAGGTGGGCGTCCGCGAGGATGATGACGTCGTCGGGCATGGCGCGGCAGTGTAGTGCGGGCCGCCCGCCCGGGCCACCGGGCCGCGCG
The DNA here is from genome assembly GCA_964542745.1 of uncultured bacterium. Lineage (GTDB taxonomy): Bacteria > Eisenbacteria > RBG-16-71-46 > RBG-16-71-46 > RBG-16-71-46 > DATKAB01. The sequence continues at coordinate 13,800 of CAZIVR010000024.1, read as the reverse complement.
AAACGGGCCGGGGGAGCGGCTCGGACCCGCGGGCGGCCGGGCGAAGCGCCGCGCCGGGCAGCATCGGGAGCGCGCGGCGGCGACAATTGACGGGGCTGTGACAGGCAGTGCGGAAGCGACGATAACCTCGAACGTGAGCCTCAACATCCCAACGTGGCATTCTCGCCCCCGCCCCGCGCGAACCGCCGGGAGCGGCGCAGGCGATCCCAGGAGGAACGACGGATGAGCCAGTCTCCGCAGTCGCAGCTCCGGCCGCGCAACTACGTCCTCACCGCCGTCGCGCTGGTGCTGGCCGGCGTCATCGCCGGGCTCGGCCTCAGCGCCGGCCTCAACCTCTCCGGCCCTTCCACCGCCGCCAAGTCCGGGCTGGCCGCGCTCTCCGGCAGCAACGCGCCGCTGCCCGAGAGCCCGTTCGTCAGCGTCGTGGACAAGGCGCTTCCCGCGGTGGTGTTCATCGACGTGCGCAAGAAGGTGGGCGGCGCCGGCTCCAACGATCCGCAGGAGCAGCTGTTCCGCCGCTTCTTCGGCGACGACGCGCCCCGGCGCCCGATGGTGCGGCCGTCCTCGGGCTCGGGATTCATCGTGGACAAGCAGGGCCACATCCTCACCAACAACCACGTGGTGCGGGACGCCGACCAGATCACGGTGACGCTCAACGACAAGCGCCAGTTCAAGGCCACGGTGGTGGGCACCGATCCCGAGACCGACGTCGCGGTCATCAAGATCCAGGGCGACAACCTGCCCACCGTTCCGCTCGGCGACTCCGACAACCTGCGGGTGGGCGACTGGGCGATCGCGATCGGCAACCCGCTCGGCGAGCTCAAGGGCTCGGTCACGGTCGGCATCATCAGCGCGCAGGGCCGTTCGAACCTCAACATCTTCGGCGGCTCGCCCGGCTTCCAGGACTTCATCCAGACCGACGCGTCCATCAACTTCGGCAATTCGGGCGGCCCGCTCTGCAACATTCGCGGGGAGGCGATCGGCATCAACACCGCCATCAACCCCAGCGGCCAGGGCATCGGCTTCGCGATCCCCATCAACCTGGTGAAGCACGTCGCCGACCAGCTGGTCGCGAACGGCGCCGTCCAGCGCGCGTGGCTGGGCGTCCAGCTCGCCGAGCTCACGCCCGAGCTGGCCGAGGGCTTCGGCCTCAAGGGCAGCCAGGGCGTCGTGATCCAGGACGTGCTGCCGGGCCAGCCCGCGCAGCGCGCCGGCCTCCGGCGCAACGACGTGATCGTCGAGTTCCAGGGTTCGCCGGTCACCGACCTCCAGAAGTTCCGCCTCAAGGTGGCCGATACCCCGGTCGGCTCGAAGGTCGGCCTCACGGTGCTGCGCGACGGCAAGCGCGTCCCGATCTCCGTGACGCTATCCGAGCGCAACCGCGACCAGATCGCCCAGGGCGGCGTGACGCCCGACCCGAACGCGCCGGATTCGCCGGCCAACCTCGGCGGGCTCCAGGTGCGCGACCTGACGCGCGGGGAGCTGGCGGGCGCCCGGATCACCGCGGGCGTGTCGGTCACGGACGTGCAGGAAGGCAGCGCCGCCGAGGAGGCGGGCCTGCAGACGGGCGACATCGTCGAGGAGGTGGGCGGCAAGCCGGTGGCCTCCGCGAGCGAGTTCGGCGAGGCGATCGCCTCGGCGCGCAAGGCGGACAAGCGGCACGCCGTCCTGCTGGTGCGACGCGGCGAGAACTCGCAGTTCGTGCCGCTGCGCATCAAGGAGTAGCTTGGCGGGGCTCGAACCGGGCGTGGGGGGCGGGAACGCTCCCCGCGCCCGGCCGCCGTCCGGACCCCGTTCGTGCCGCCAGGGAGGGCGACCGATGAGGAGTGACGCCAGCATCGCCACCGAGCACCGCAGTGCGCCCGACCGCGGCCGGTTCGTCCCGCGTCGCCGGAGGGCGAATCCGTCGGCCCGGCCGCGCCGGACGGGGGGACTCGGCGCCCTCGCCGCGCTCGCGGCCGCGGGCCTCGCCGCCATCGCCGGCCTCGCGGCCGGTCCCGGTGCGGCGGCCGCGCAGGGGGCGCTCCGCGTCACGTCGGTCCGCTCGTGGACCGCGCCCTCCAACACCCGCGTGGTGTTCGACTTCTCGCGCGAGGTGACGCCGGTGATGCCCGACTCCGGTTTTTCGACGGAGCTGGTGATCGGGATCCCCGGCGAGTCCGTGGAGCGGGGCGAGGGCGTGCCGGGGACGGTCCGGGTGGGCGACGGCACCCTGGACTCGGTCGTGGTGGGAACGGGACCCGGCGGCGCGTCGTTCCGCGTCTGCTTCCGCGACACCACCCGCTTCGCCGTGTTCGCGCTCCGGCCCGAGGAGGACAAGCCCTTCCGCATCGTCGTGGACGTGGCGCGCCGCGGCGCGGCGGCGGCCGAGGACCAGAAGCTCGCCAACCTCGCGACCGCGAAGAAGCGCGACCGCGTGCGGCTCGTGGTGATCGACCCCGGTCACGGCGGCGAGGACGGCGGGGCGCGTGGCATCAACGGCATCCGCGAGAAGAACGTGACGCTCGCGGTCGGCAAGGCGCTGGCCGCCGAGCTCGAGCAGATTCCCGGCGTGCGCACCCTGCTCACCCGCTCCGGCGACTGGTTCATCCCGCTGCGCGAGCGCTACCGCATCGCCGAGAAGGCCAGGGCCGACGTCTTCATCAGCATCCACTGCAACTCCTCGCGCCGTCGCGGCGCGGGCAGCGGCGCGGAGGTGTTCTTCCTCTCGCTGCGCGGCGCGAGCGACCAGGCCGACGCCGACCTCGCCGACCTCGAAAACGCGGCCGACCTGGTGGGCGGCGTCCCGCAGCACGCCGAGGACGACCTGGTGAACATCCTCTACGACGTGAAGCGGAACTCCGCGCTCCAGAAGAGCCAGGTGCTCGCGGAGGCGCTGCTCGAGGAGATCTCGGGGCGGAGCCTCGCGGCGCGCGGGGTCAAGCAGGCCGGCTTCGTGGTGCTCAAGTCGGTCGAGTTCCCGTCGGTGCTGGTGGAAACCGCCTTCATCAACAATCCGCGCGAGGCCCGGATGCTCAACGACCCGGCCTTCCAGAAGACCATGGCGAAGCAGCTGGCGGTGGGGGTGAAGACCTACTTCCAGCGCGCGGGCATCGGGCTCGGGGCGGGTCCCTCCTCCGGCGGCTCGGGCGCCACGGGCGGCTCGGGGAGCGGCCGCTAGGATCCGCGCGCGCCCGGGCGGCGCCGGCGCGAACGTCCGCAGCGTCCCCGACCCTAGCGCGCGTCGCTTCCCGCCACGTCCAGCGTGCGGTCCAGCGTCGCGTAGAACCGCGCGCTGCGCGCCACCAGTTCCTGCCCGGCCAGCGGCAGCACGCCGACGCGGTCGAGGCGGAAGCGGGGGTCGAACCTCGCCGCCGAGGCGAGCGTGACGCGGGCGAGCGCCTCGTTCCCGTGCCGCGCCTCATAGCGCGCGCGTTCGAGCCGCCGGTCCCCGTACAGCCAGGTCACCATCGCGAGGTAGGCGTCGGTGCGCCCCGTCCACGGGCGCAGCCGGAACTCCCAGCCGCTCTCGCCGAGATAGCCGCCCGCCTCCGGCCACACGCGGTAGGCGAGGTGCCAGGGCACGGCCGAGGTCCCGCGCGGCAGCCAGTCGAAGCGGCCCGAGACGAACACCGCGCGGTCCTCCATGGCGGAGGCGACCAGCGCCCGGAGGAAACCCCGGTAGGCGGCCTCGGCCTCGGCGCCGTCGAAGGGCCGCCCGCTCTCGGCCGCGCGCAGCGCGCGCCGCAGGCGCGAGGTCTCGGCGGGGATGCGGCCGGTCAGCTCGGGTGAGCGGCGCACGAGCGCCTCGACGTACCAGCCGAGACGCGCGAGTTCGGGGTTCACGATCACCACGTCGCGCCGCACCCCCTCGACCAGCTGGAGGTAGAGCGCGGCCGACTGCCCGAAGTCCCACAGCGAGGTCACGAACAGCGAGCCGCGCGGCATCGGGCCGATCTGGTCCAGCGTCACCTGCTCGCCCATCCGGTTGCCGCTCTCGTCGCACTCGCGGGTGTGGAGCGCGACGTTGAGCGCCAGCAGCAGCCCCGCCGTCGCGAGCGCCGCCCGCGGGTGGAAACGCCCGGCCAGCCGCGCGAGGCCGGCCACGAGGAGGATCGAGAGGCCGAACACCGGCGTGAGCAGGTAGGAGTCGAGGTCGAGGATCCGGTAGCCGGAGGCGAACGTGACTCCCGCGACCACGCAGCCGGCCGCGAGCAGCGCGAGGTCGCGCGCGCGGCGGGCGAGCGCGAACGCCCCCAGCGCGACGGGCAGGAGGCCGATCCAGGCCCAATCCCACGGCAGGCGTCCCGCCACGAAGGCGAGCTGGGTGAGGAAATCGTCCGGGCCGGTGAACATCCAGCCGCGGTAGTCCCCCCCGGTGACGTGGTGCAGGAAGCCGCGCCACGTGGAGGTGCCGCCCCAGTCCAGCGCGGGGCGCATCGCCGAGCGCAGCGGCAGCCACGCGTAGGGCAGGAGCCCGAGCAGGAAGCCCGGGGCGAGCGGGAGCGCGTGGCGCAGCAATCGCCGCCCGGCCCCGAGCCGCGCCACGGCCGCCGCCAGCAGGCCCGGCACCAGCAGCAGCGTGGTGCCGTGGTTGGTGAACGAGAGCCCGGCCGCGAGCCCGAAGGCGAGGCCGGCCTTCGTGGCGCTCAGGCCGGGCCGCCCGACTTCCGCGTCTTCCGCGTCCGCCGCGTCGAGCCAGCGCAGCCCGAGCAGGGTGACGAGCGGCATCATCAGGGCGTGAAGCGCGTACACCTCGAACCCGTTCGCCTGCTGCCACCAGGTGAGCGTGAACGCGGTCGCGAGCGCCGAGCCCAGCGCGAGCCACGCGCGCCGGACCGGCGCCGGATCGTCCCCTGCGCCGAGCCGCTCCAGCACTCGATGGTGGAGCAGCACCAGCACCGCGACCCCCGCCGCGACCAGCACCGCCGCGAACAGGTTGAGCGCGAGCACGGGGCGGAGCGGGAGCAGGCGGGCGACCGCGCCCCCGAGCAGCATCAGGGTCGGGTAGCCGGTCGCGTGCGGGATGCCGAAAGTCCACGCGGCGGCCGCCAGCTCGCCCCGGTCGATGAAGCCGACCGTGCGGTTCATGGTGGCCAGGTAAACGGGCAGCGCGAGGGCGAACGCGAGCCACGCGGCGGTGCGTCGGGTGAGGTTCACGCGCCGGTTATCGGTGGCGCGCTCAAGATTCTTTCGGGGGGGATTTCGCCGCAGGGAGGCGACCGCCGCGAAGCGCGGGTGCGAGCCCGGCGGGCGGCGCGCTCGTGCGCGGCGGCCCCCGGGTCCGGTTCTAGCGGTCGGGCTGCCCGGGGCCGGGCGCGGAGCCGCCGCGGCGGATCCGGCCGTCCGGGCGGTACTGGAGCACGCCCCCGCCCTCGCGGGCGCGCTCGAGCACGTGCCGTTCGAGCGCGTCGCGCACGTTGATGCCGGTGTCGGTGATGTCGAGGCCGCGCGCCAGCGTGTCGTAGTTGTCGCCGCCGCCCGCCATGAAGTTGTTGACCACCACCCGGTACTTGAAGGTCGCGTCCACCGGCTGGCCGTCGGCCTGCGCCAGCATCACCAGCCGGGTTCCCCGCGGCCGCCCGAGGTCGAAGACGAAACGCAGCCCGCTCACCTGCGGCACGCGCCCGAAGGCGAGGCCGTCCTCGAGGACCTGCCGGAGCTGCGCGCCGGTGAGGCGCATGGTCACCAGCGTGTTGTCGAACGGCATGACCTCGTAGATCGAGCCGCGCGTGACGTCGCCCTCGGCGAGGTCGGCGCGCAGGCCGCCGCTGTTCTGGAGCGCCACGTCGGCCTTGACCTCGGCGCGCATGGCGTCCGCCACCAGGCTGCCGAGCGCCGACTCGCCGCCGCGGTCGCGCCCGAGGCGCCGGGCGTTGCGGCACAGGAACTGGCCCGCGATCGGGGCGACGTCCGCGTTCCAACGCTCGATGCGCGCGAGCATCGCGGAGTCGGGCGCGACCTCGTCGTGGAACGTCGGCTGGAGGCGCGCGTGGCGCTCCACCACCCGGCGCGACAGGCCGTCCACCACCAGGTCGCAGACCCCGAGCACGGCGCCGTGGGAGCCCGAGATGATCACCGGCACGTCGCCCACCCGGTCCAGCACCTGGTTGTGGCTGTGCCCGCCCAGCACCAGGTCGAAGCCGGGGATGCGGGCGATGCGCGGCAGGTCGCCGTGGGCCCGCCGCGCCGAGTCGAGCTCGGCGGGAACGTGCCCCACGGCGAGCATCACGTCGCTGCGGCGGTCGAGCGAGGGCGCGAGGCGCGCGGCGGTGAGCGAGTCGTCGTCGAAGCGCAGGTGCGCGACGTACTTGCCGAGCGTCACGGTGGGCGTGTTGCGGTAGCAGAGGCCCAGGACCCCGACCTTCATGCCGCGCCGCGCGAAGACCGTGTCGGCGCGGGCCCAGCGCGGGCGCCGGCCGGTGCGGGTCTCGACCATGTTGGCGCCGAGCGCCGCGCAGCGCAGCTCGGCGACGCGGCGCGCCAGCGTGTCCGCGTTCCAGTCGAACTCGTGGTTGCCGATCGCCGCCGCGGCGTAGCCCAGCGCGTTCATCTGCTCGATCACGGGACGGCCGAACTGGAGGTTCGAGATCATCGTGCCCTGGTACCAGTCGCCGCCGTCGAGCAGCACGGTGCCCTCGGGGTTCTCGGCGCGCAGCCGCGCCACCCACGCCGCGAGCGCGGCCGACCCGCCCACCGCGCGATCGGTGGCGCGGTCGCGCCCGGACTGGAGGATCGCGCCGTGGAAGTCGGTGGTCTCGAGCACCCGCACCGCGGGGTAGCGCAGGTTGGCGATCAGCCCCAGCGCCTGGGGCGCGGTGAGCGTCGCCGCCGGCGGCGGCGGGCCGGCGAGGGCGGCGAACGCCGTGCCGGTGAGGAGCGAGCGGCGGAACGCGGCGTCGGGCGCGCGCGGGGCCAGCGCGTAGCGCGCCGCCCGCGCCGCCCGCTCGCAGGCCGCGAGCGCGTCGCCGAGCGGCATCGCGCGGTCGCTGCGCGCGGACGAGGGGACCGGCGCGAGGCGGGCGCCCATGGCGCGCGCGAGCCACGCGTGGAATTCGGCGCCGGTCACCGGGCGCGTGGGGTCGAGTCCCAGCGCTTCCCCGCGCTCCAGCACGCCGTTTCGCACCAGCCGGTCCACGTGCGCCCGCTCGGGGGCGGCCGCGAAGGCGGGGCGGAGCCGCCAGCCGGGCCGCGCGGGAGGATCGTAGGCGGGGTGCGCGGCGAGGTGCTCGGCGATCAGCTCGCGCACGGTCTTCGAGGTGCGCCAGCCGCGCTTCGCCGAGGCGATCGCGGGGAAGCCGCCGCCCCCGTACATCCGGTAGCTGTTGACCGCGACGTCGAGCTCGCGGTCCGGATCGAGCGGCGCGCCGCGGAAGCGGAGGTCCACGATGCGGTCGCCGGCCGGGCGCGACACGTCCACCGCGTACTCGACGCCGGCCGCCATGTCGAACTGGTAGGGCGGCGCGCCGGGCGCGAACAGCGGGCGTTCGTGCGAGAAGTCGTAGTCGCCGAAGGCGGCGGCCGAGTGCTCGAGCACGCGCTTGAGCTCGGCGCCCGTGAGCCGCACCACGCCCAGCGTGTTCTCGTAGGGGTAGAGGCGCAGCAGGTCGCGTTCCGTGACCGGCCCCGCGGGAATCGTCACGCCCGCGTCGGGGAGCGCGGCCAGCGACACGTCGGCGCCGCTCGCCGCGAGCTGCGCGCCGTGGATCAGCCCCCACAGCGAGTTGTCGGCGGCCCTCCCGGCCGGCGCCGAGAGCGGGCGCGCGGTCGTCCCCACGGTGGCGTCGAACGCCGCGCGCGCCTCCTCGCGGTAGGCCCGCGCGATCGCCGCGACCGCGCTGTCCGGCGCCACCGTGTCGCCCACCGCGATCGCGCGGGTGCGCACCTCGCCCACCACCCACGGCTGGCGCGGCCCGGTGCGCGACAGCGCGATCTCGATCCGGCCCAGCGTCTCGCCGTGGCGGCCCGCCTGCGTGACCGGCGTCCCGGCGACCTTCGCCGAGGCAACGGTCGCGTGGGTGTGGCCGAGGATCAGCGCGTCCACGCCCCGCACCTGCTCGGCGAGGCGCCAGCCCCAGTTCTCGTTGGCGGCGTCTCCGCCGCGCTCGGCGCGGGTCGCCGGGTCGCGCTCGAGCCCGGTGTGGGCGAGCAGCACCACCACGTCGCAGTGCTCGATCCGCCGCAGGCGCTCCACCTCGCGCCGCGCCGGCTCCACGGGATCGAGGAAACGCAGGCCGGCGAGGAGCGCGGGGTCCAGGAACGACGGCGTCGCCGGCGTGCACACGCCCACCACGCCGACCTTGATGCCGCCCAGCGTGCGCACCAGCGAGGCGTCGAAGGCCGGCCGCCCGTCGTCGCGCACCACGTTGGCCGCGAGCCACGGGAAGCGGGCCTCGCCGCGGATCCGCTCGAGCGCGTCGCGGCCGAAGTCGAACTCGTGGTTGCCGGCGGCCATGGCGTCGTAGCCCATCGCGTTCATCGCGGCCATCACCGGGTGGGGCCGCCCCCCCGGCCGCCTCGCGAACCGCGTGGCCGCGCCGCCCTGGATCGCGTCGCCGGCGTCGAGCAGCAGCAGCGGGGCGCCCTCGGCGCGTTCGCGCCGCACCAGCGTCGCGATCCGCGGCAGCCCGCGCGCGACGGGGCGGTCGGTCGCGTGGTCCCACCCGTCGAAGGCGCCGTGGAGATCGGTGGTGTGGAGGATCACGAGCCGCGCGTCGTCGGCGCGGGCGGGCGGCGCGCCCACGACGAGCAGCGCGAGCGCGAGCCACGCGAGGGGCGCGCGATAGGGTGGGAGGCGCATGAAGGGGGGGACGCTAGCACCGCCGCCGGGCCGCTTCAATCGCGGCGCGGGCGGTCCGCCGGAGTTCGCTCCGCGGCCCGCGGTCAAACCGGCGCAAAGAGTGGCGCCCCGCGCCCGGACCCGCCTCGCGAACGGGCCCCGCGCGTTGCGGCCGCACGGGTCCGCTCCCTATAGTCCGCGCCCGAACCCCGACGAGGATCCCGATGAGCGACGCGACGCGCTGCCCCGACTGCGGGAACTGGAACGACGCCGGCCGCGAAACCTGTTCCCAGTGCAACCATCCGCTCGGGGACCGGCGGCCCCCGGTCGCGCGGCGGCCGGATCCGGCCGCGGGCGGGCCGGCCACCGCGCCCGCGCCGCCGTCCGCGCCCGGCGACGCCTCCGAGGCCGGGCCCGCCATCATCCGGCGCCGCCGCCACCCGCGGCCCAGCCCGCGCGACTCGCAGATCGTGCTCCAGCTGTGGCTGGTGTTCGGCACGATCGGCGTGCTCGCGGTGCTGTGGGTCGCGCTCAAGTCGAACGTGGACCGCGCGAACCAGCCGGTCGAGGGCTCGTCGCGGGCCCAGCAGGAACGCGCCGACGCGCTGTTCCGGTCGCTGGCCGAGGATTCCAACAGCGTGGACACGCACCGCCAGCTCGGCGACCTCCTCTACGACACCGCCAATTGGTCGCAGGCCATCGTCCACTACCGCGCCGCGGTGCGCCGCGACTCGAGCCAGCTCACCGCAATCGTGGATCTCGGCGTCTGCTACTTCAACCTCGGGCGCCCCGACGAGGCCGAACGCCACTTCCTCATCGCGCTGGCGAAGGACCCGGGGCAGGGCGTGGCGCTCTTCAACATGGGCATCGTGAAGGAGACCGCCGACCGGCCGGAGGAGGCGCTGCGCTGGTACCACCGGGCCCTCCAGGCTGGCCCCCCCGAAGCGATGAAGGAAGTGCTCCACCAGCGCATCGGGGCGCTGATGCAGAAGCTCGGCCGCAGCGCGCCGCCCCTGCCCGCCGGTCCCTAGGCCCGTCCGGGTCACCCCGCGGGCGCGCCGGTCCCGGATCACCCCGCCGCCACTCCGCGCTTGGCCTGCCCCGGGTGTTGTTGTTAAGCTCCCTCAACAGAGTTCAGGCCGCGCAACTCGGAGCGGCGCGCAGCCACGCGGGGTTCCCGCGAGCCGCGGCCCGCGCGCCCCCAGCACGAGGATTCCCGTGGATATCTGGAAGCGATTCGGCGAGAAGGAAGTCTCCCATTCCATGGCCCACTACCTCCAGGCGGTGGCCACGCTCAAGGCCGACAAGGGCCACGCCCGCGTCGGCGACATCGCGGAGCACCTCGGCGTCTCGAAGAGCGGCGTGACCTCGATGCTGCGCTCGCTCCAGGCGCGCGGGCTCGTGAGCCACGAGCGCTACGGCGCGGTCGAGCTGACGCCCGCGGGCCAGCGCCTCGCCTCGCGCACCGAGTCCAACCGCCGCGTGCTCACCATGTTCCTGAGCGAGATCCTCGGCGTGCCCGAGGAGGTCGCCAGCGAGGACGCCTGCATGATCGAGCACCTGGTGAGCCCCGAGGTCTCGGTCGAGCTGCTGCGGCTGACCACCTTCGTGCGCTCGCAGCACCCCGTGGCGGCGCAATTCCGCGAGGCCTACAAGGCCAGCCCGCGCTCCTGCGCCGAGCACGCGCCCGGCGCCTGCGACATGTGTGGCCTCACCTGCCTGCGCGAGGCGCTGGTGGGTGAGCCCGGCCAGGCCGGGACGTCCCGATGATCGAGGAACCGCTCGCGGGCGCCGGGCCGGCCGGACCGGAACCGACCGGGACCGCGCCGGCCGAGCGCACCCTCGACGGGCTCGCGCCGGGCGAGGGCGGGCGCATCGCGCGCATGGACGCGCCGCCCACCGTCGCGCGCCGCCTGATGGAGCTGGGGCTCGTGCCGGGCGTCGAGATCGTGTTCGTGCGGGTCGCTCCGCTTGGCGACCCGCTCGAGGTGGCGGTGCGCGGGCTGCACCTGTCGCTGCGCCGCTCGGAGGCCGCCTGCATCTTCGTCGCTCCGCGCTGAGGCGAACCGCAACCATGCTGCACCCGCATCCCACCCGACTCCGCCATGACGCGCACGCCTGAGGCCGCCGGCTCCGCGCCGGTCGCGATCGCGCCGCTGGAGCGCCGCCGCCCCGCCCCTGCGTCGCGCCGGGTCGCCATCCTCGGCAACCCGAACTCCGGCAAGTCCACGCTCTTCAACGCCCTCACCGGGCTGCGGCAGAAGGTGGGCAACTACCCGGGCGTGACGGTCGAAAAGAAGCTCGGCTTCTGCGAGCTGCCCTCGGGCGGGCGCGCCGAAGTGCTCGACCTTCCCGGCAGCTACAGCCTGCACCCGGCTTCGCCCGACGAGCGCATCGTGCGCGACGTGCTGCTCGGCCTCCAGCGCGACACGCCGCCGCCCGACCTGATCGTGCTGGTCGCGGACGCGACGCACCTCGACCGGCACTTGAACCTCGCGCTTCAGGTGATCGAGCTCGGCCGCCCCGTGGTGCTGGCCCTCAACATGATGGACTCGGCGCGGGCGCAGGGCCTCGCGATCGACTTCGACGCGCTCGAGCGCTTCTTCGGCGTGCCGGTGGTCGGCATCTCGGCCGTGAAGGGGGAGGGGCTCGGCAACCTGCGGCGCCTGATGGAGCGCGAGATCGAGCCCTCGGCGCGCCACTTCCGCCGCCGTCCCGCGCATCTGCAGCGGGTGCTCGACCGCCTCGAGGCGCGGCTCCCGCGCCTCGAGCCGCTGCCGGAGCGCGCGCGCCACGACCTCGCGCTGGCCCTGCTGCTCGACGACGGCGAGGACGACGCGCTCGCCCGGGCGGTCGCGCCCGAGATCCTCGACGACGCCCACACGCTCGCGCGCGGCCTCGACCGGGGCTTCCCGGGCTGGCGCTCCGACGACGTCGAGGGCCGCTTCGAATCCATCCGCGAGATCCTCGCCACGGCGGTGGTCGCGCCCGGGGACACCCGCGACCGCCGGCGCGACTCCGTGGACCGCGTGCTCACCCATCGCTTCTGGGGGCCGGTGCTGTTCGTGCTGCTGATGGGCGCGGTGTTCCAGTCGGTCTTCGCGTGGGCGCAGCCGGTGATGGACCTGATCGACGCGGTGGTGGGCCGCTTCGGGCTCGCGCTCGAGGGCGTGCTGCCCGCCGGGCCGCTGCGTTCGCTGGTGGTGGACGGCGTGGTCGCCGGGGTCGGCACCACGCTCACGTTCGTGCCCCAGATCGCGATCCTGTTCTTCTTCCTGAGCGTGCTCGAGGACACCGGCTACATGGCGCGGGCGGCGTTCATCATGGACCGCGTCATGGGGCGGGTCGGGCTCTCGGGCCGGGCCTTCATCCCGCTGCTCTCGTCGTTCGCCTGCGCGATTCCCGGCATCATGGCGACCCGCACCATCGACAACCGCCGCGACCGGATCACGACGATCATGATCGCGCCGTTCATGTCGTGCAGCGCGCGGCTGCCGGTCTACGCGCTCCTGATCGGCGCGTTTTTCCCGAACGTGTGGGTGGGCTTCCTGACCCTGCCGGGCATCGTGCTGTTCTCGATGTACTTCCTCGGCATCGTGGCCGCGGTGGCGGTGGCGGCGATCCTGAAGCGCACGGTGCTTCGGGGCGGCCGGCCCCTCTACGTGATGGAGCTGCCGCCCTACCGGCTGCCGTCGTGGCGTTCGATCCTGCTCACGGTGCGTGAGCGATCGTGGCTGTTCGTGAAGAACGCGGGAACGGTGATCCTCGCGATCACCATCGTGCTGTGGTTCCTGGCCTCGTACCCGCGCGGCGGGCCCGAGGTGCGGGCGCTCGAGGTCCAGCGCACCGCCGCGCTCGAGGCCGGCAATAGCCCCGAGGCGAGCCGGCTGGAGAAGCGCATCGCCGGGGCCTCGCTCGAGCAGTCGTTCGCGGGCCGCGTGGGCCGCTTCCTCGAGCCCGCGATCGCCCCGCTCGGGTTCGACTGGCGGATCGGCGTGGGGCTCGTGACCTCGTTCGCCGCGCGCGAGGTGATGGTCTCGACGCTCGCGACCGTGTTCAACCTCGGCGACGCGGAGGACCAGGTGGTGCCGCTGCGGCAGAGCCTCCGCAACGCCACCGATCCCGCGACCGGGCGCAAGTCGTACACGCCGCTCGTGGCGGTGAGCCTGATGGTGTTCTTCGCGCTCGCCTGCCAGTGCATGTCCACGGTGGCGGTGGCGCGCCGCGAGACCAACTCGTGGCGCTGGCCGATCTTCATGCTGGTGATGATGAACGTCCTCGCCTGGCTCGCGTCGTTCGCCGTCTACCAGGGTGGCATGGCGCTGGGGCTCGGCACGTGAGCGGCGGGAGGGTGCGCGCGTGAGCGGCGAACTGCTCCAGAACCTCGCGGTCGCGGCGATCGTTGTCGCGGCGATCGGGTTCCTCGGGTGGCGGTGGCTCCGGCGCCGCGCGCGTCCGAGCGCGATGTGCGGGGATTGCCCGGGGTGCGTGCCGGCTCCCAAACCGGACCACCAGACGGGACTCGTGCGGATCGAGGGGATCGTGAAGGGGAAGTAATCTTCGAGATGATTCCCGGTCTCCGAAGCAAGCTCCGGAATAATCCACATAATTGTCCTTGGATAGCTGACGGCGTGGTGGGAGAATCATCTTGCAGACCGGGTACAGGTTCGGAGTCGCGGGGTGCTCCGACCCCGGAATCTCACGAACGTGGAGGCTTCCATGGCTGGCCAGGATCCCGGCGCGCATGCCTTCGATGTGACGATTCTCAAGAACAAGTCCGCCTCGGACACGGCTCAGGTTCCGGCGAGCGCGACCATCAAATTGCTCGAGCCGGGTGCGACCGTGAAGACGGGAACGACTGTACCGGTCACCGTGAACGATCCCGACCCACAGCCCACCTCCGTCGAGGTCTACGACTCAAGCACGCTCCAACTGCAGGACTTCCTCGACGTCGGCGCGGCCGCCACGAACAAGCTCCTCGTCGCCGCCCCCTGTACCTTTCCAGGTGGTCGCCAAATCGCTGTCGATCATGCCTGGCGCCC
>CAZIVR010000023.1:0-39283 GCA_964542745.1 uncultured bacterium | reverse complement strand
TTGAAGCGGCCATGCTGCACCTCGCGGCATGAGTCGCGCTCTGGCAGTCAACCAATGACGAATTCACCGGCGATGTCGAGCTAGCATGAAGCCTACTGCGAAGGGACGGCGGTTTGAAGTGCTAATTGGCAGACATCGCGGCGGCGCAACTTCCTCACCGGCCCGACACCCCCCATCACGGCCACACTTCCTCCCGATCCACCGCCGCGAGCGAGTCGGGGACGCCGGCGATCCCCGGATCCAGTTCGAGCGCGCGGCGCCACGCGCGCCTTGCGTCGCCGGTGCGGCCGAGCGCGCGGAAGGCACGGCCCATCAACGCCTCGGTGATCGCGCTCGGCGGTTCGTGGCGGCGCGCGGCACGCAACGCGGCGAGCGCCTCCGCGGGGCGTCCCGCCTGGAGCAGCGCCATGCCGCGCCGCACGCGCAGGCCCGGCAGGTCGGGCTCGACCGCCAGCGCCGAGTCGTAGTGCGCGAGCGCTTCGGCGGGATGGCCGCGCACCCACTCGATGTTCCCGAGCATGAAACGGAACGACGCGCTCTGCCGCGATTCGCGCACCACGCGCTCGAGGTCGGCGATCATTCCGGCGAGCGCGACCGGGTCGCGGCCCATCCGGTCGGCGATGTCGGCGAGGCGGCGGTCGCCGGCGGGAAGCCAGCGGTAACCGTGGCGCGCCGCAACTTCCGCGTTGGCGCCGTCGCGTCGCACGAAGACCGCCGCCACGTCGTCCACGAACACCGCCGCCCAGCGTGACGTGTCGGCGTCGAGCGTCTCGAGCAAGGGTCCGCGCGCGAGCCCGCTGCGGGGCAGCAGCACCCAGTCGAACGTGTAGCGGCGGTCGAGCGCGGCCCACGCGGCGCTGTCGGTGAGTGCGCTCGGGTAGACGGCGAGATCCTCGGGGGTGCCGGTCTGGTGCACGTCCATGAACGGCAGCCGGTCGCGTTCGGGCCAGAAGCGCCAGATCTGGTAGCCGCCCTGCGAGAACAGGCCGAACGACCTGCCGCGGATGCCGAGCGAGTCCACGGCGTCGCACGCCGCGGCCGGGAAGGCCGAAGCGCGGAAGGCGATCGAGGGCCGGAGCGGCCGCTGCGCGAACGCGGGCCACAGGAGCAGCGCGGCCAGCGCGGCGGCGAGCCCGGCGCGCGTGGCGGGACGCGCGAACCACGCGGGCCAGCGACGCGTCGTGCAGAACTCGCCGAGGTCGCGCGCGAAGAACGGGGCGATCGCCACGGCCGTGAAGCCGAGGAAGCGCTGGGTCGAGAGCCCCTGCCACAGGAACACGGCGAGGATCGCGAGCTGGGCGAGGTCGGGTCCGGAGCGGCGCCAGCGCCACAGCGCGAGCGCGGGGGGGAGCGCCACCAGCAGCGGCAGCCCGGTCGGGAGGTAGGGACGCCACGGGACGGGCGCCAGCTCGGAGATCATGCGCAGCGCCGGATGGTCGCGCCCGCCGAGCATGAAGTCGAAGGGCTGCCGCACCAGCGCGAAGCCGTACGGGTTGAGGAAGCAGGCGGCCGCGCTCGCCGCGAGCGCCAGGGCCAGCGGGGCGGCCGCCGACGGAACGCGCGCGGGCCGGCTTCGGCCGCGCACCCATTCGTCCAGCAGGTAGGCGCCGGTCACGAACAGGGCGAGCACGTAGGAGAGGTGCACGTTGATCCAGACCGCCGCGATCGGAACGACCCACCACGCGCGGTCGAGGCCGAGCAGGCGCACGGAGTCCCCGGCCGCCGCGCGCGCCCGCCGCGACTCGAGCAGCCACAGCTGCGCCGCGAGCAGCACCGCGACCAGCGTCTCGGGCCGCACCTGCGAGCGGAAGCGGTAGAGGACTCCGCACCAGAGGAGCACGAACAGCGCGGCGAGCCCGGCCGAGCCGGGGCGCCGCGCGGCCCGCGCCGCGGCCCACAGGAGGCCAAAGCAGGCGAGCGTGGTGAGCCAGCGCCACGCGAACAGGCCCGCGACGCCGCCCGCCGACCAGAACGGCCAGAGCATCACCCGGAACAGCCACGAGGGAATCAGGTGCGGGGCGCCGTAGGTGGGCCACGTCCACACGTTGCGCGGTTCGAGCCGGCCGCTCTCCCAGATCGCCTGCCCGGTGCGCAGGTGCTGCCAGAGGTCGGGATCGGAGATGGGGAAGGAGACGAGCGCGGCGAGCGCCGCGAACGTGGCGAGGGTCGCGGCGGTGCGCAGCCCCGCGGGCAGAGCTGGAGGTGGCGCGGGCGTCGAACGGGCGGCCGGCGCGCGGCGGGGGACACTCATGGTCGCAGCCTGCACGGCCCCCCGGCGGCGCCGCAAGTGGGCCGGTCGCGGGGGGCCGCCCGTCCGGCGAAACGCGGCGCTGGTCGCACGCGAAGGCCGCCGGTCGCCGTCGCGTCGCACGCTCGCCGCTCACTCGACGTTCCCCACTCGGAGGTCTCCATGCGTCGCGCCGCCGGAGCCGTGCTCGTCCTCGCCGCCGCCCTCGCGGGTCTCTGCGCCCTGCAGTTCCAGCCTCCCGCCGCGGGCGCGCAGGACCGTCCCCCGGGCGCGCCGGGCGGGCCGCCTCCCGGGGCCGGCGGGCCTCCGCGCGGCGCGGGCGCGCCCCCGGGATTCGCGCCGGTTCCGGGCGACAGCTTCGCGGCCGAGCGCGACAGCCTGATGCGCGAGGTGCTGAAGCAGATCGCCGGGCGCGAGACGATGCCCGCGGAGAGCGTCTTCAAGAACATCCGGACGCTGAAGGGCGTGCCCGCCGGACGCGTCGCCCGGATCATGAACTTCGGTTATGGCCGGAGCCTCGGCGTGCGCTGCGCCCACTGCCACGATCCCGCGAAGTGGGATTCCGACGACAAGGCCCAGAAGCAGATCGCCCGCGACATGCACGCGATGATGGGGCGGATCAATTCCGAGTTGCTGCCGGCGATCAGGAACCTGAAGAGCGAGCAGCCCGGCGTGAACTGCACGACCTGCCACCGCGGGCAGGTGAAGCCGGCGCAGAACCTCTAGCGGCGGCCGGGGTCGGGCGCGGGGCGCGATCGCTCCCGCCGATCGGGCACGGCTCCGGGGCCAAGCCCGCCGGTCAGTGGGTGTGGAGCGACGAGAGCATCTCCTCGAAGGCGGTCCGGGCGGACGCCGTGGTGGCCGCGGGTCCGGTCAGCTTGAAGAACACGTCGCCGTTCGGTCCCTCGACGATCGCCCCCAGCAGGCCCCACTGCTCCTTCGGGCCGCCCGCGTCGCCGGACTTCATGGTGTGGCCCGCGAAGGTCCCGCTCGCCTCGATGGTGGCGACCTTGAGGCCGCCGATCTCGCGGCGCTTCGTGGACTGGCGCTCGATCTTGTCGAACTCCCCCGACCAGCGGTCGAGGTTGGCGTCCACGCCCCCGCCCTGCCCGGGGCCGAAGTAGAAGACCGCGCACTCGGCGTCGCTCGCGACGTCGGCGCCCGGCACCACGTACGTGGCGAGGCGCATGCTGCCGCCGATCTGCTTCACCCACGAGCGCGGCACCACCCAGTCCACGCCGATCCGGTCCGCGTCGGGCACGTCCATCGCGACCTCGGGAACCGCGCCGGGTTCGGCGGCCCGGGCCGAGGGGTCGCCGGAGGCCGCGGGGGCGGCGGATCTCGAGGCGAACTGCCGCCAGGCCAGCGTTCCGAGGAGCAGCATCACCACGACTCCCGCGATGACCACGATTCGCACGTTCATCCTGCCGGTCCTCCCTGATGTGGGGCCGTTTCACCCGCGTTCGCGGCGCGCGAACACACCCTAACCCACATTTCGCTTCTCGGAACTGCTCCGAAGGGCGTACCCTCTCCCGGTCGGTCCCCCCCGGACATTCGAATGGCTCGACGCGAACGGACTCCGCGAGGCCGTCCGGTATTCCCCATGCTCCCCGGCTCGCCGCGAGCCGGAGGAAGGAGAACACCATGAGCACCGTTCGAGTCGGCACCTTCTCCGTGACCCGGCTGCCGCGAAACGTGGTTCCCAGCGCCGCCGCGGGCGGGACCAACGAGACCCCGACCGTGAAGGTGACGTTCGTCTACACCGGCCTGACCGGGAACCAGAAGCAGCAGGGCGGCAAGACCTGGTACGAGGCGACCGGGAACTGGTCGTTCGCCCCCGACTCCGTCGAGATCGCCTACGGGGACACGGCCACCATCAAGATCAAGATGGACAACAACGCCTCGACCAACGGCTGGAAGCTGAAGCAGTTCATCCCGAAGTCCACGAACCCCGCGGGCGGGCCGACCGCGCACGACGCCGACGCGAACGGGGACGTTACGTTCACCGATTCGAATTCGGTCGCCGGCACCTACGCCTACGGCGTCTACCTCGAGAGTCCGAGCGACAGCCAGTACGCGTCGTACGATCCCACGATCAAGCAGGACGGGGGCGGCGGCGGCCGCTGACCGTTCCGCCCGCCGCACCCCACCGGAGCCCCGCGGCCGCGGTCAGGCCGGGGGCTTCGGCGTCGTCTTGAGGGCCGCCTCGAAGCGAGGGTCCTTGCGCACCGCGTCGAACCACGGCAGCGAAAACCAGCGTGGCTGGATGCCGAGTTCGATGGCCCGCCTCGCGTGCACGATCGCCGAGGCCGACTCCCCGCTCACCGCGCACACCAGCGACGACTGGAACAGCGCGTCCGCGTTGTCCCCCTCGGTGCGCAGCACGTCCATCGTCGCGGCCACGGCCTCCTCCCGGCGTCCGAGGTGGGCGAGGCACTGGGCCGCGGTCAGGCGCGTCTCCCAATCGTCACTGGATCCCGGGCCGGCCATCGCCAGCACCCGGCGGTAGAGCGCCGCGGCCTCCTCATGGCGCCCGAGCAGGGCCTCGCAATCGCCGAGGTTGAGGAGCGTGGCCGGATCGCCGGGCTGGAGCGCGTCGGCGCGTCGCGTCGCCTCGGCGGCGCCCGCGAAGTCGTGCTGCAGCATGCGCGCGAGCCCGAGGTTCGAGTAGTAGATGCCGCGCGGAAAACGTTCCGCGAGCTCCGCGTAGAGGCTCTCCGCGCTGGGCGGTGAGCCGTAGAGCAGCTCGAGCTGGGCCCGGTAGGAACGCGGAAAGACGTAGTCGGGATACTGGGCCGCGAGCGAGGCGAGTACCGCACGCGCGTCGTCGTAGTGCCCGGCGTTGTACTGCATGCGGGCGAGGCGTTCGAGGTAGTGGCGCGCGGGACGCCTCCGCACCAGCCGCTTCATCGCCTCGATCGCCGCGGCGCGCTCGCCCCGGCCCTCGAGGATCCGGGCGGCGAGGAAATCCACCTCGGGCTCGCCCGGGATCAGGCGGCGCAGCTCCTGCAGCGACTCGCCGGCCCGGGCCCAATCGGCCTCGAGCATCCGGGCGTTGATGCGGGCCACGTAGGGGCGCGGGTCGTCGGGGGCGAGGCGCGCGGCGCGCTCGGCCGCTTCGAGCGCGAGCGCGAGGTCCCCGGGCGCGCGGTGGGTCTCGAACTGGTAGCGCGCCCACTCGGCCTCGAGCAGGTGCACGCCGAGGTAGCCGGGCGCGGCGCGGCGCAGGCGCTCGAAGCGCGCCAGCATCTCGGCGCGCGGCACGTCGTTCGCGAAGTTCCGGCGGAACCGCCGCTCGAGCTCGAGGAACTCCTCGTACTCGGCGGCGCCGATGCGCGAACTCCGCTCGCCCGGCCGCGGCGCGTGGTCGGGATAGGCGCGCGCGAGGCCCGCGCGGACCGCGTCGAGGAACGGGAGCGCCGCTCCGCGCGCCACCGAGAAGCTGCCCGCCCAGCGCACCGCGGAGTCGGCGGCGGCGATCCGCCGGAGCGCGACGTTCCACTCCTCCCGGGACCGGGTGAGCGAGACCGTGAAGACTTCGTCGGCCGAGAGCGCGTCGGCGAGCTGGCGCCAGCCGGAAGTCCCGCGCACCGAGGCCGCGTCGAGCGGCGCCACGCCGCGCAGCGCCGCGAGCGCGCGCAGCACCGCGGCCATCGCGTCGGCCGAGGCCACCGCCGCGGCGGCGGAATCGGGCTCGCCCGCGACCTCGGGGGCCAGCACCGCCACGCGGAGCGGCGTGGCCGGGTGGGTGGCGCGCCACGCGACGATCGCTCCGGCGGCGAGCGCCAGCGCCAGCACCGCCGCGGCGGGCGCCGCGAGGCGGCGGGCCGGGGCGCTCCCCGCGGTCCGCCGGCGCGGAGTCGAGGGCACGGCCAGGGTGCGCGCCCCGCTCGCGGCGACCGACGCGGTCTGCGTGCGCGTCTCGTCGCCCGCGAGCCGCGCCGCCAGCGCGCGCAGGTCGGCGGCCAGCGCGCGCGCGTCGGGGTAGCGGTCCGCGGCGTTCTTGGCGAGGCAGCGGTCGAGGACGGCCTGGAGCCCCTCGGGCACCCGCGGGAAGAACTCGCGCAGCGGCCGGGGCTCGTTCTCGAGGATCGCGTAGGTCACGGCCGCGAGGTTCTCGCCGTCGAAGGGCGAGCGTCCCGCCAGCAGCGCGTAGAGCAGCACGCCGGCCGCCCACACGTCGCTGCGGGCGTCCACCTTCTCGGCGCGCACCTGCTCGGGCGACATGTAGGCGGGGGTGCCGATCGAGACGCCGGTGGTGGTCAGGCTCTCCGCGCCGAGCCGCTTGGCGAGCCCGAAGTCGAGGATCTTCGCCACGCCGTCACGCGTCAGCAGGACGTTCGACGGCTTGATGTCGCGGTGCACGATCCCGCGGGCGTGGGCGTGCGCGAGTCCGTCCGCGACCTGCGCGGCGATCTCCACCGCCTCGCCGAGGGGGACGGGTCCGGCGTCGATGCGGCGGTCGAGGGTGGCGCCGTCGTAATGGGCCATCGCGAGGAACGGGGCGCCCTCGTCGGTCTCCCCGATCTGGTAGATCGCGCAGATGTTGGGATGGTCGAGCGAGGAGGCGGCGCGCGCCTCCTGCAGGAACCGCGCGCGCGCCTCCGGGTCGCCGCCCGCGGCGCCCGAGATCACCTTGATCGCCACGCGGCGGCCGAGATGCGTGTCCTCGCCGAGGTACACGGTCCCCATGCCGCCCTGCCCGAGGGCTTCGAGAACGCGGTACTGCCCGAGCGTGCGACCGATCATGCCGCGCATCCTAGCGCGGCGGCCGGGGCGTGCCCATCGGCGCCGGCGGCCGGCGCGCCCCGAAAACGGAGCCGCCCCGGGGTAGGCAGCCCCCGGGGCGGCGCGTGCGCCAGCGTTGCGCCGCCGAACCGCGGCGCGACCTCCCGCTACCGCACGACCGTGACCGGCGCGGTCCTGCTGACCGATCCGGCCGACAGCTTCAGGTAATAGCGCCCCGCGGGAACCCGCGCACCGGCGTCGTCGGTGGCGTCCCACGTGACGCGCTGGAGGCCGGGTCCGGCGCCCGGTGCGGGCAGCGTCCGCACCACGCGACCCTGGAGATCGTGGATCGCGAGCGAGGCGCCGGACGTCCCACGGCCCACCACGTACTCGACGGTCGTGCTGCCCGACACCGGGTTCGGCCACGGCGCGCGGGCGAACGACACCGTCTCGGCGCGGGGCGCGGCGAGCGCGACCGGCCCGTTCATGATCACCGGGCCGCCCGGCTCGCGGAGCGCGACCCAGTAGTACTGCGTGACCCCGGCCTCGGCGCCCTCGTCCACGTACTCGAACCGCGTGCCCGACACCGGCAGGTCGTCCGCGCTGATCGCGGTGCGCGTCCCGAAATTCTCGGAGCGCGACCGGAACACCTGGGCCGTGGCGCCGGGAGACTCGCGGAGCAGGTCGAGAACGAGTCGCGGATGCGAGTCGTCCCAGACGCCACGGAACTGGGCCACGGCCACCGAGACCGTGCCCTGCTCGGGGATCCAGAGCGTGACCGGCACCGCGCCGCCCTCCACCAGCGGCTGGGGCATCGGCGAGTGGTCGGTGACGTAGGTGGTTCCGCTCGGGCTCCCCGCCGAGTCGTTGACGAACAGCGAGAACGCGGTGACGCGGCCGGTGCGGTTCACGAACCCGCCGTCCACCACCTTGAGGAACCACGCGCTCCCGGCGCGCGGCGGGAGGAACGAGTCGGCCCCGTCCCCCTCGCGGATCCCCACCGACCAGAAGTGCTCGATCGTGCCGAGGGTCGAGGTGCCGGTGTTGGCGGGGACGGTCGGCGGAAGTACGACCTTCGCGCTGTCCTGCTTCGACTCTCCCGGGCCGAGCACTTCGAACTCCGCGTCGCCGAGGCTGCCCGGGTCGTAGTCGAGGCTCGCCCCGACGCGCACCAGCAGGTCGTTGTCCACGGCGTTGTGGACGATCTGGTAGTAGGCGGTGGCCACGCGGGCCAGCGTGCCGAAGGCGGCGGGCACCGGCGGCTCGGCGTGCGCCACGCTCGAGAGGTCCACCCAGTCCACGCGGTACCAGTACTGCTGGCCGAGCGTCAGGGAGGGGTCGTTGTCCTGGAACAGGTAGACCTGCCGGTTGTCGTCGCCCTGGATCACCGGATCGCCGCTCGGCGCGATCAGGGAGCCGTTCAGCTGGACGAACGTGCCGGGGGCGTTGCCGACGTCCGGGGCGCGATAGACGTTGAAGCCGAGGAACGGATACTCGCGCTGGGTGACCCAGCTGAAGTCGATCCGCCCGAGGCTCGGCTGCGCGGTGGCCTTGATCTGGACCACCTGCACGCCGGACGCGCTGTTGAGGGCCTCGAGGGTGGCGGCGTAGACGTCCACCAGGCCCCAGCCGCAGCCCGGGTCGTAGTTGGCGTCGATGCCGTAGGGGTCCTGCCCGCGGTCGCCGGAGGCCTTCTCGGTCGGCACGTTGTGTTCCGCGGTGTTCTGCAGAATCGTCCGCACCTGGAGCGGCGTCAGCGAGGGATTGGCCTGCAGCAGCAGCGCCACGCAGCCGGCCACGTGCGGGCACGCCATGCTGGTGCCGGAGAGCTGCTGGTAGGCCGAGCCGTCGGTGGTGGGGTCGCCGAACGCCGAGATGATCCCGGCGCCCGGGGCCACCACGCTCGGCTTGTATTCGTCGAAGTGGTCGCCGTCGCCGTCGTCGTCGCGCGGGCCCTCGTTCGAGAAGCCCGTCACCTTGTCGTCGGCGCGGTTCAGCGTGCGGTAGTGCGCCGAGGCCCCGACCGCGATGCACTTGTCCGCGGCCGCCGGAGACGCGATGCACTCGACCGCGCTGTCGTTGCCGGTCGCGATCACCACCACCAGCCCCGAGTCCACGGCGGTGTTGATGATCGCCGAACCCGCGCCGGTGCTGGTGCCGCTGCCGCCGGTGCATTCGGTCGAGCCGAGGGACATGCTGAGCACGTCAATGCCCTGCCACGGGCTCCCGGGCGAGAGTCCCGCCCACAGCCGGCGGCGGTTGGCGATGCACCACTCCACGCCGCGCGGGCTGCCGCCCACGCTGGCGCCCGCGTCGGAGAGCACCTTGCAGTCCACCAGCCGCGCGCCCGGCGCCACGCCGGCGAAGAAGCCGTCCACGCCGCCGGTGCCCATCGCCGAGCCGGCGCAGTGCGTCGCGTGGTAGCTCGAAGCCTCCGCGCCGTGGTCCTGCGGGTTCGTGCTGGCGTCGTTGGCGGTCACGCACAGGGGCTGGCCGCACCAGAACTCGCCCCCGCCGAGGAACTTGCCCTTCAGGCTCTCGTGGCCCGGGTAGCCGGCGTTGACCTGGTCCACGTCGTCGTTGACGCCGGTGTCGAGGATCGCGATCACGATGCCGGTGCCGTCGAAGCCGAGATTGCCGCGGACGCTCGGGAACAGCGCGTAGTTCTCGGCGGCCGACAGCCCGCGCGAGTCCTTCGAGCGCACGACGCGCGAGCCGTAGTGGTTGAGCGCGTACTCGACCGGGATCGCCTCGACGCGCGTGACGCCCGGGAGCGCGAGGATCGCCTGGATCTGGGCGAACGTGGCGCGCGACTCGATGTAGTCGATGTATTGGAAGGGCCACACCATGGAAACCCCGGTGGCGCCGATCAGCGTCTGGTCGAGCGAGGTGGGCCGGTGGTCGTACCCCACGTAGATCGCGTAGGTGACGTTCAGCGGATTCTCGACACCGATCCGCATGCGCTTCGTGGGATCCTGGTCCACGAACGCGGCGTTCCAGCCGAGCGTGTTCACGGCCTCGATGCGGTCGTCGAGACGATTGGCGTTGGCGTCCACGAAGGCGCGGGCGGCGGGGGCCGCCGTGAGCGTGATGAAAAGCGTGGCTGCGGCCACGCAGAGCCGCATTCGGAAAGCGAGAGCCGGATTCATCTGCCGTTCCTCCACGGAAGCGGAAGGGTTCCTGTCGCGGGGCAAGGGCGCCGCGTTCACGGGAGGCAGACTGGCCGCGGACGGTTGAGTGGGAGTTGACTGGGGCGGCCGAGGAGCGGACCGGGCGCGCGGTCTCGCCGGAGGCCCGCCGGCGTCGGGCCGCCCGGGAGCCCGCGGCCGCCGGCCCCTAACTCCCTCCGGCCCAAGGCATTGTTGTTCCGGCCCGCGGCCGGCTCTAGACTGCGGGCCCGAGCCTTCCTACGACCTTCCGGAGATTTCGCCGTGTCCCAGGACCTCGTCGCGGTCAAGCCCCACATTCGCGAGCGCGCCCACGTGCGCTCCATGGAGGACTACGAGCGGATCTACCGGCGATCGCTCGAGGATCCGGCCGGCTTCTGGGCCGAGCAGGCCGGGGCGCTCGAGTGGTTCCACCCGTGGCACTCGGTGCTCGACGCCGACTACGAGGAGATCGACTTCGCCTGGTTCTCGGGAGGGCGCCTCAACGCGTGCTTCAACTGCGTGGACCGCCACGTCGAGACGCAGGCCGAGCGCACCGCCATCGTGTGGGCCGGTGACGAGCCGGGCGTGTACCGCCACATCTCGTACCGCGAGCTCAAGCACGAGGTCTGCCGGCTCGCCAACGTGCTGACCGCGCACGGCGTCCGCAGGGGCGACCGCGTCTGCATCTACATGCCCATGATTCCCGAGACCGCCTACGCCATGCTGGCGTGCGCGCGGATCGGCGCGATCCACTCGGTGGTGTTCGGCGGGTTCAGCGCCGAGTCGCTGCGCGACCGCATCGTGGACGCCTCGTGCAAGGTGCTGATCACGGCGAACGAGGGGCTGCGCGGGGGCAAGCGGATCCCCCTCAAGGCGATCGCCGACCGGGCCATCGAGGGCATGTCGCTGGTGGAGACCGTGCTGGTGGCCCGGCGCACCGACGCCGAAGTGCCGATGCGGAGCGGGCGCGACCACTGGCTCGACGCCGAGATGCAGCGCCAGCGCTCGACCGCCACCGTCGAGTGGATGGGCGCCGAGGACCCCCTGTTCATCCTCTACACGTCGGGCTCCACCGGGAGACCGAAGGGTCTCATGCACACCACCGGCGGCTATCTCACCTACGCCGCCTACACGCACAAGCTGGTCTTCGACTACCACCCGGGCGACGTCTACTGCTGCGCCGCCGACGTGGGCTGGATCACCGGGCACAGCTACATCGTCTACGGCCCGCTCGCGAACGGCGCCACCACCGTGATGTTCGAGAGCACGCCGGTCTACCCGGACCCGGGCCGCTACTGGCGGATGGTGGACGACCTCGGCATCGACATCTTCTACACCGCACCGACCGCGCTGCGGGCCATCGCGCAGGCGGGATCCGATCCCGTGAAGCGCTATTCGCGAAAGTCGCTGCGCGTGCTGGGCTCGGTCGGGGAGCCCATCAATCCCGAGATCTGGCGCTGGTATCACGACGTGGTGGGCGAGGGACGATGCGCGGTGGTGGACACGTGGTGGCAGACCGAGACCGGCGGCATCCTGATCACGCCGCTCCCGGGCGCGACTCCCACGAAGCCCGGCTCGGCCACGCTGCCCTTCTTCGGCGTGAAGCCGCTGGTCGTGAATCCCGAAACCGGCGTGGTGCTCGAGGGCAACGGCGTCACCGGCGCGCTGTGCCTGGGCACGCCGTGGCCCGGGCAGGCGCGCACGGTGTGGGGCGACCACCAGCGCTTCAAGGAGACCTACTTCAGCCAGTACAAGGGCTTCTACTTCACCGGCGACGGCTGCCGCCGCGACGAGGACGGCTACTACTGGATCACCGGCCGCATCGACGACGTGCTCAACGTCTCCGGCCACCGCCTCGGCACGGCCGAGGTGGAGAGCGCGCTGGTGGCCCACGACGCGGTCGCCGAGGCCGCGGTGGTGGGCTGTCCGCACCCGATCAAGGGGCAGGGCATCTACGCCTACGTGCTGCTCACCTCCGACGCGCAGTCGCAGGACAAGGACCAGCTCGCCGGTGCGCTCAAGGAGCAGGTGCGCCACGCCATCGGCGGGTTCGCGGCTCCCGACGTGATCCACATCGCGCCGGGGCTGCCCAAGACCCGCAGCGGAAAGATCATGCGGCGCATCCTGCGCAAGATCGCGGCGGGAGAGTACGAAGGCATGGGCGACGTCACCACGCTCGCCGAGCCCGAGGTGGTGGAGAAGCTGGTCGCGCAGCACCGGGCCGCGGCGGGAAAGCCGGGCGCGTGACCCGCCACCCGATCCGCAGGCTCGCCATCACCACCGGCGGCGGCGACGCCCCGGGGCTCAACGCGGTGATCCGCGCCATCGTGTTCTCCGCGGCGCGGCGCGGCTGGGATTGCGTGGGGATCCGCGACGGATTCAACGGGCTCCTCGAGCCCGGCGATTTCCCCGAGGGCGGCCTCGCGCATCTGACGCGCGACGCGGTGGCCGGCATCGCCCACCTCGGCGGCACGATCCTCGGCACCACCAACCGCGGGAACCCCGAGAGCTACCCGGTCCAGATGCCCGACGGCACGTGGGTCGAGAAGGATCGCACCGACGAGCTGATCGAGCGCTACCACGCGGCCGGCATCGACGCGATGGTCGTGATCGGCGGGGACGGTTCGCTCTCGATCGGCGACCGGCTCTCCCGGCGCGGCCTCCGGGTGATCGGCGTGCCCAAGACGATCGACAACGACCTCGACCGCACCTTCATGACGTTCGGATTCGACAGCGCGGTGTCGTTCGCCACCGAGTGCCTGGACCGCCTGCACTCCACCGCCGCCTCGCACCGCCGCATGATGGTGGTCGAGGTGATGGGCCGCTACGCCGGCTGGATCGCGCTCCACGCGGGGATCGCCGGGGGCGCGAACGTGATCCTGATTCCCGAGATCCCGTTCGACATCGAGCGGGTCGCCGAACACGTGCGGCAGCGCGAGCGGGAGCGCAAGAAGAGCACGATCGTCGTGGTGGCGGAGGGCGCGACCCCGGTGGGGGGCGAGCTTTCGGTGCTGGGCAAGAGCGTCGGCCAGCAGCAGAAGCTCGGGGGCATCGGCGAGAAGGTCGCGGCCGAGCTGCAGGAGCGCACCGGCAAGGAGGCCCGCGGCGTGGTGCTCGGGCACCTCCTGCGCGGGGGATCGCCCACCAGCTTCGACCGCCTGATGGCGCTGCGCTTCGGCGCGGCGGCGGTCCGCGCCCTCGACCACGGGCAGTCCGCGGTGATGGTGTCGCTCGCCGCCGCGGGACTCCAGTACGTCCCGCTCTCGGAGGCGCTGCGCCGCATGAAGACCGTTCCGGTCGCGAGTGATACGGTGGACACGGCGCGCGACCTCGGCATCTGCTTCGGCGACGATCCCGAGACCGCGCCCAGCACCTCGCGCGTGCGGCACGAGCACCTGCCGCCTCACGAATAGGAGGGGAGTCATGGCGGACCACTTGCTCGACCCCGCGCGAACGGGGGGTGCCGCGCGGGCCTGGCAGTGGGTCGCGGCCGCGATCGCGATCGCGATCTCGGCCTCGGTCGCGCCGGCCTGCGCGGGATCGCGCGTCGCCGAGCCGCGCGCGGAGAACCGCAAGTTCGACGAGGACGAGGCCTCCCGTGTCCGGCGCTTCGAGTCGGGAGTCCTGATCGGAACGCCGTCGCTCATCAATCTCCAGCTCGGATGGTGGGGCCACCCGAAGCTGGGCGTTCGCGCATCGGGGCTCTACTGGGGAGACGGGCTCTCCGGCTACCAGGGGGCGTTCTGCTACACCGTCGCTCGTGGCCGGCATACGCGCGCGGCGCTGGCCGCGGTGGCCGGCAGCATCAGCACCGGCCGCTCGGTCGAGTGGAACTACGCCGGGCTCGCGACGGACGTGAACGCCGGCGCGATGTTCTTCGAGTTCGGCCTGGTGATCGGCGAGGGGATCCTGCACTCGGGGACCGACCGCACCAGCCTCGGGATCGTGGCGCAACTGGGACTCTTGGGCGGAGGCGGCATCGCGGGTCCGCGTTGAGCGCGACCCGCTTTCCCCGCCGGTCGAGCCCGGCAAGGAGACGCGCATGTCCGACTGCCTGTTCTGCCGCATCGCGCGCGGAGAGATTCCCGCGAACAAGGTTGCCGAGAACGATCACGCGCTCGCGTTCCGGGACATCAGCCCCCAGGCGCCCACCCACGTGCTGATCATCCCGAAGCCGCACCTCGCCGATTCGGCGGCGCAGATCGGGGCGGCCCAGGCCATGGCGCTCGGTGCGATCTTCGAGCTGGCCGCGGAGGTGGCGAAGCGCGAGAAGCTGGAGCGGGGCTGGCGGCTCGTGACCAACGTCGGCGAGCAGGCGGGGCAGACCGTCCACCATCTCCACTTCCACCTGCTCGGGGGGCGGCCGATGGCGTGGCCGCCGGGGTAGGCGTGGTCGCGGGGCGCCGGGCCATCCGAAGGCGGCCGCGCGCGAGAAAGAATCACCCCCTGGCGGCGGCGGAGATGGGGAAGGGCGGCGGCGCCCATGATGCCGCCGCCCCTGCGAGCCCGGGCTGACCGGCGCCGGGACGTGCTGGCGGGCGCCGGCGGGCTCGAAAAGATCGCAGCCGGATTTCCCTGCAATGCCGGTGCCGAGCCGGCGATGATTTCCGCCCGGCGATCGCGAAGGAGCGGCTTCGCGCGCCCGCCGAGGACTCCAACCGCGAGCGCCCCAGCACGATGGGCCGAGAACTCGAGAGCCCCGCGCCGCGAAGCGTCGGCCGCCGATGGGCTCAACAGCCGCGACCGGGAGCGCCGGGGCCGCGCGAAGTGTCACCCCCCGGGTGTCACTCCAGGTGACGGCGGGTAACACCGTCACCCGGTGTCACCCGCGATCCAACCGAGACGCGGGCGGCCCGGCGAGGTTCGCTCGCCGGGCCGCGCGACTTCTCCCGCCCGCCTGGCCGCGGCGGGCGCACCGCTTCAGCGCTTGTCCGCCGCCACGTAGTCGCGCTGCGTGGCTCCCGTGTAGATCTGGCGCGGCCGCGCGATGCGGGTGCTCGAGTCGGAGCGCATCTCGAGGAACTGCGCGATCCAGCCCGGCATCCGGCCCATCGCGAACATCACCGTGAACATGTTCACCGGGATGTTCATCGCCCGGTAGATGATGCCCGAGTAGAAGTCCACGTTCGGGTACAGCTTGCGCGTCACGAAGTAGTCGTCCTTGAGCGCCACCTCTTCGAGCTTCATCGCGATCTCGAGCTGCCGGGTGTGCACGCCGAGGCGCTCCAGCACCTCGCCGCAGGCCTTCTTGAGGATGGTCGCCCGCGGATCGTAGTTCTTGTACACACGGTGGCCGAAGCCCATGAGCCGGCTGTCGTCCTTCTTGGACTTGACCCGGTCCACGAACGACTTCACGTCGCCGCCCTCGGCCTCGATCTGGTCGAGCATCTCGATCACCTGCTGGTTGGCGCCGCCGTGGAGCGGGCCCCACAGCGCGTTGATGCCCGCCGACACGGCCGCGAACAGGTTGGCCTGCGAGCTGCCCACCATGCGCACGGTACTGGTCGAGCAGTTCTGCTCGTGGTCGGCGTGGAGGATGAGCAGGAGATCCAGCGTGCGGGCCAGCACCGGGTCCGCCTCGTACGGCTCGCACGGGTTCGCGAACATCATGTAGAGGAAGTTCGAGGCGTAGTCGAGCCGGTTCTGGGGATACATGAACGGCTGCCCGATCGAGTGCTTGTACGAGTAGGCGGCGATCGTCGGCATCTTCGCGATCAGGCGCAGCACCGCCTCGTGGAGCGACTTCTCGGTCTCGGGCTGCTGGTAGAAGGTCGCGAGCGCGCCCACCGACGCGGCCGCCACCGGCATTGGGTGCGCGTCGGTCGGCATGGCGTCGAAGAACCGCCGGAAGCTCTCGTTGAGGAGCGTGTGGCGGGTGACGTCGCCGCGGAAGCCGTCGAGCTGCTCGCGCGTGGGCAGCTCGCCGTGGATCAGCAGCCAGGCGACCTCGAGGAACGTGCTCTTCTCGGCCAGCACCTCGATCGGGTAGCCGCGGTAGCGCAGGATGCCCTTGTCGCCGTCAATGAAGGTGATCGCGCTCCGGCACGAGCCGGTGTTGCCGTAGCCCGGGTCCATGGTGACGAGGCCGGTCTGGGCGCGCAGCTTCTCGACGTCGATCGCGAGCTCGCCCTCGGAGCCGGTGACGAGCGGCAGGTCGAGGGTCTTGCCGCGGAAGGTCAGCTTGGCCGCGGCGTCGGCCGCGGACAGGACGGGAGTGGACATGGTCGGGTCCTCCGTAGGGCGGTTCGCATCCGCCGGCTGATGAGTTCGACTTCGTTGGCGCCCGGGGGCCGCGGGATCGCCGGTCACATGTGCGCGACGATGTTCTCCCCGAACTCGGAGCACTTGATCTCGGTCGCGCCCTCCATCTGGCGCGCGAAATCGTAGGTCACACGCTTCGAGCCGATCGCGCCGTCCATCCCCTTGAGGATCAGGTCGGCGGCCTCGTTCCAGTCCAGGTAGCGCAGCATCATCTCGCCCGAGAGCACGACCGAGCCGGGATTGACGCGGTCGAGGTTCGCGTACTTGGGCGCGGTCCCGTGCGTGGCTTCGAACACGGCGTGCCCGGTGTCGTAGTTGATGTTGCCGCCCGGCGCGATGCCGATGCCGCCCACCTGCGCGGCCAGCGCGTCGCTCAGGTAGTCGCCGTTCAGGTTGAGCGTGGCGATCACGTCGAACTCGTCCGGACGGGTCAACACCTGCTGCAGGGTGATATCGGCAATCGCGTCCTTGATCAGCACCCGTCCCGAGGCGAGCGCCGCCTTCTGCTCGGCGTTGGCGGCCTCCTCGCCCCGGGCGGTGCGGGTCTTCTCCCACTGCTCCCACGTGTACGTGGCGTCCCCGAACTCGCGCTCGGCCAGCGCGTAGCCCCAGTTGCGGAACGCGCCCTCGGTGAACTTCATGATGTTGCCCTTGTGGACCAGGGTCACGCTCTTGCGCTTCTGGGAGACCGCGTAGCGGATGGCGGCGCGCACCAGCCGCTCCGTGCCTTCCTGCGAGACCGGCTTGAATCCCACGCCCGACGAGTCGGGGAAGCGGATCTTCTTGTACGAGGAAGGGAACGCCTCCTTGAGGAACGCGAGCACCTTCTTCGCCTCGTCGCTCCCGGCCGCGAATTCGATCCCCGCGTAGATGTCCTCGGTGTTCTCGCGGAAGATCACCATGTCCACCTTGCCCGGCTGCTTCACGGGCGAGGGCACGCCCTGGAACCAGCGCACCGGACGAAGGCACACGTAGAGGTCGAGGATCTGGCGGAGCGCCACGTTGAGCGAGCGGATCCCGCCCCCGACCGGCGTGGTGAGCGGGCCCTTGATGCCCACGAGGTACGTACGGAAGGCGTCGAGCGTCTCGTCGGGGAGCCACGAGCCGGTCTTGTCGAACGCCTTCTGCCCGGCCAGCACCTCGTGCCACGCGATCCGGCGCTTGCCGCCGTAGGCCTTTTCGACCGCGGCGTCCATCACCCGCACCGACGCGCGCCAGATGTCGGGGCCGGTGCCG
This sequence comes from uncultured bacterium, assembly GCA_964542745.1. Classification (GTDB taxonomy): domain Bacteria; phylum Eisenbacteria; class RBG-16-71-46; order RBG-16-71-46; family RBG-16-71-46; genus DATKAB01. The sequence continues at coordinate 21,661 of CAZIVR010000023.1, read as the reverse complement.
TCGCCCTCGATGAACGGAATGACGGGATGGCTCGGCACGTTCAGCCGGCCGTCCTTCAGCGTGATGGCTTCGCCCTGAATGACGCTCATGGTGTCGGCTCCTTCGCGGCCTGCGGATCGTTACGTCGTTCGGAGGTCCGCGGGCGCCAGTGCAGGCGCCGCAGGGACCGGTAGGGATACACGTCCAGGATCTCGCCCCGCGCGTGCAGCTCCTGCATGCGCAGCCAGAAGGCGGGAGCCAGCAGTTCCTCGTGATGGTCCAGGAACACCCGCAGCAGGTCGGGGGGCAGTCCGAGGAAGTTGCGGAATTCCTCCGGGAAGATATCGCGCTCGCTCACGTAGAACCAAGGCTCCCCGGCCGACTCCTCGGCGTCGCTCCGGGGGGCCGGCAGGGCCCGGAACCGGCACTCGTCGAGGCGGCACAACTCGTCGTAGTCGTAGAAGATCAGCCGCTCGTTGCGCGACACCCCGAAATTCTTGATCAGCATGTCGCCCGGGAAGATGTTGGTGGCGGCGAGGTCGCGCAGCACCTGCCCGTAGTCCACCACCGCCTCGCGCGCCGACTCCGGGTCGGCCTCCCGCAGGTACACGTCGAGCGGCACCAGGCGCCGTTCGGTGTAGAGGTGCGAAATCACCACGCGGTCGCCCCGCACCCGCACCCGTTCGGCGCAGTGCCCCGTCAGGTACTCGAGCAGCGCCGGGTCGAAGCGGTCGAGCGCGAACTCGAGGTGTTCGAACTCCTGGGCGTCCACCAGGCGCCCGGCGCGGTCGTGCCGGAACACCAGCCGGTACTTCTCGCGCACCTCCTCGTGCGTCACGGTCTTGGGCGGCTCGAAGCGGTCGCGGATCACCTTGAAGACCACGTCGAAGCCGGTCAGCGCGAACACCGCCATCACCATGCCGCGCTGGCCAGGCGCGATCTCGAAGCGGGCGTCGCCGGTCTCGAGGTGCCGGAGGATCGAGCGGTAGAGCTCGGTCTTACCGTGACGGTGCCAGCCGATCGAGTTGTAGAGCTCGGCGAGGGGCTTGCGGGGGAGGATCGAGTGCAGGAACGCGACCATGTCGCGCGGGCTCTCGACCTCGACGAAGAAGTAGGAGCGCGCGAAGCTGAACACGATGCTGACCTCGTTGACCGTGGCGAGCACCGCGTCCACCACGACGCGCCCCGCGGGATGGGTGAGCGCCATCACGAAGGGCTCGGCCCCGGACGTGGTGAGCAGCCGGCCGACCAGGTACGCGCCCTTGCCGCGGAAGAACACCGACCGCGCCAGCTCGAGCCCCGTGATCTCCGCCCCGGGACCGCAGGCCGAGGCGGCGCGCGCCGCCACGAGCTCCGCGTCGCCTTCGGCGTCGTCCCACGGCGCTTCGAATTCGTAGGCCGACAGCACCTCGCGGAACAGGTCGGCGAGGGTGCCGCTCCGTTCGAAGCGCAGGGTCACGGCGGGGCCCGGCACCAGCGGCGGGGCGTCGCCCTCCGGGGTGACGAACTCGACCCGGGAGTCCACGCCCTCGGTGTCGAACAGGCGCCGCGTGTAGCTGTTGAAGAAGGTCTCCGCGACGTCGCGATCCCCGCGGTCGCCGATGCGGGCGGCGTAGGCGTCGCGGAGCTGGGTCCAGGTGTCGCGGTCCGCGATGCGCGGCCCGAGCAGGCCGTGGAGCCCGCTCATGCCCTCGCGCACCGCCTCGTTGTAGAGGTCCAGCCGCCGCGCCGAATCCCGCTGCGCCGCGTGCCAGTCGGCGCGCTCGAAATTGCGCCGGGCGCGGCGCACCAGCTCGTCGAGCTTCGCGAGGTAGTCGTCGAAGCTCCCGGCGATGACCCGCGAGGCCGCCTCGATCTCGTCGTCGTCGTGGGGGAGGGACACGGAACGCAGGGTAGCGGGCGGGCGAGGACGGCGCGAGCCGCGGGCCGGAAATTGCCGTGGAAGCGTGGGGAGCCGATTGCTAGGCTTGTGGCGCGCCACCGCCGCGCGCCGCGCGGCCCGCCGCACCCCGCTCCGGAGACCCCCGTCATGCGCGCCACTCCCCGGGCCGTGCTCCTCGCCGGCCTGATCCTCGCCCTCGCTCCCGCCCCGGGGCACGCGTTCACGCTCGACGCCCTGAACCAGGCCCTGCCGCCCCATCCCTGCCTGCCGCTTTCCATGCAGCCGGTCGTGTTCGTCGGCCCCTACTGCGACGGCACGAGCTGCCCGCCCGATCCGCTGGCCGCCTGCTCCCAGGGCTTCGCCGACCAGACCGGTGCGTCGGGAGTCTGGGCGGGCGCGCCGCGTCGGGTCTCGGTCGGGAACTACTACGACGAGCCCACCAGCGCCCGCCTGGATCCGGTCGCGCACGTGGTCGAGGCGAGCTTCGGGGGGACGAGCGAGTCCACCCTCGGCCTCGAGTACGGCACGCCGTACGACTTCCTGCCCGAGCCGGGCGCGCTCAACCTGAACCTCGTCGCGCTCGGGGCGACCGACGTGCAGCTGGTGCTCCAGGGAGGGATCTCGACTTCCCAGCCGCTGCTCGTGGCCGTCGAGTTCCTCTCGGACGCCCCCCAGGCGCCGCGCCCCTCGGCCACGGCGCTGGTGGTGGTGGACCAGCCGGGGATCGTGAGCATCCCGCTCTCGGCGTTCGTGCCCATGCTCGGGTTCTCGATGAGCGACATGGACGACATCCAGATCTTCGTCTCCACCTGCCTCGATTGGGAGAACGGCTGCGACGGCTCGACCTACGCCCCGGTGGCGTTCTCGGTGGGGCCCATCGAGATCGTGACCTCGCCCACCGCCGCGCGCCGCGCCAGCTGGGGCGCGCTCAAGCAGCTCTACCGGTAACGAAAAGCGGCCGGGAGCGGCGTGGTGCCGCCCCCGGCCGCCGTCCACTTCGGGCCGGTCAGCTCGTCTTCTTGGCCTTGTCGCCGCGGAACTTGATGGTGCAGCCGAGGGCCTTGGTCTCGGTGACGGCCACGTTGCCGCCGGTGGCCACCGCCTGCACCGCGTCGTGGAGCCAGCGCTCCTTGACCGCGGCCGCGTCGCGCGCGTTGTCGTCCACCGCGCCGTGGTACGCGAGCTTGCCTTTCGCGTCGAACAGGAACACCTCGGGCGTGCGCGTGGCGCCGTAGGCGCGCGCCACCGCGGAGGTGGCGTCCACGACGTACGGGAACTTGAGGCCGAGCTTCGAGGCGCGCTCCTTCATCGGCTCGAAGCCGTCCTCCTCGTTCACGGCCGGGTCGTTCGAGTTGATCGCGATCACGCCGATGCCCCGCTCGAGCGCGGCGTTGCCGATCTCGGCCACGCGCGACTCCCACATCTTGGCCCACGGGCAGGCGTTGCAGGTGAACACCACCAGCGTGCCGTTCTTGCCGGCCGCCTTCTCCACGGAGACTTCGGCGCCGTCCACCGACTTCATCTTCAGGCCGCGCATGGGAGCGGGCGCGCCGATGGCGAGGCTCCGGACCGCCGTCTCTTTCGCGACGGGAGCCGTCTTGGCGGTTTCGTTCCCGGCGTGCGCGGCGCCGGCGGCGAGCAGGAGCGCGGCGAGGGTCAGACGGCTGGCGATCGTGCGATTCACGGTGTGGCCCCCCTGGGGTTTCGTTCGGTGAGTGCGGCGATGACGGCGTGCTCGAAACGGTTTTCGTCGGCGGCGCCCTCCCAGAAATCGGTGAGGCGCCCGGAGCGGTCGAACACCAGCGTCGCGGGCAGCGCCCCGCTCCAGTCGGCGTGCAGCGCGTTGATGAAGGTGTTGTCGTCGCCGGTCTTGATGAAGGTGGTCTCGTCCACCGCGTGGGTGGCGAGGAAGCGCCGCACCGTCGCGATCTGGTCGTCGAAGTCGGTCGAGACCAGCATCAGGCGCACGCCGTCGGCGCGGTGCGCGCGGGCCACGCGCAGCAGCGCGGGCATCTCGTGGCGGCACGGGGCGCACCAGGTCGCCCACAGGTTGACGAGCGTGACGTTCCCGCCGCGCTGCGCGCGGTCGAGGATGTCCTGGGCGTTCACCGCCACCACCGCCGGCGTGTAGCCGGCCAGCTCGTAGGACCCGCTGTCGGAGGCCGCGGTCGAGGCCGTGGCCCCGGCGCCGGACGCCGCGTCGCGTTCGGCCGCGCCGCGGCCGGAGCAGCCGGCGGCGATCAGGACCGCGCAGGCGAGCGAGAGCGGGGCCGCGATGCGGCCGGTCGGGTGGCGGAAGGGGTCGCGCACGCCGCTACGATGCCGTCGCGAACGGCGGCGCGTGTTCCGCCCGCGTCAAGATCCACCGGCGCGGCGATGGGCCGGATGGACCGATTGCCCGCCCCTTCCGTCTCCCTTATGGTCCGGGGCCCGATGCGCGAACCCGCACCCACTCGACGCGTGGCCCGATCCGGGCGCCGGCCGGCCCGGGTCGCGGCGTGGACCGCCGGCGTGGCCGCGCTGTCCGCGCTGCTGCCGCTCCCGGGCGGATCGCCCGCGCGCGCCGTCGCCGACGCGCCCCCGGCGCGCGGCGCCCGGCCGCCGGCGATCCAGTTCGTCGAGACGCACCCGGTCGAGACCGCGCTCGGCAACCCCGAGATTCCCGAGACCCTGCCGGCGTGGATCTCGCTGATCCGGGGCGCACGCCGCACGCTCGACATCGAGCAGTTCTACCTCTCGACGTGGCCGGGCGAGCCGATGGACGCGGTGATGGCCGAGCTCGGCCGCGCGGCCGCGCGCGGGGTCGTGATCCGGCTGATCCTCGACGCCCGCATGGTCCGCACCTACCCGCGGGCCGCGGACTCGCTCGCGAAGCAGCGCAACTGGAGCGTCCGGCTCGTGGACTTCGGCCGGATCGCGGGCGGCGTGCAGCACGCCAAGTTCTTCCTCGCCGACGGCGCGGTCACGTTCGTCGGCAGCCAGAACTTCGACTGGCGCGCGCTCAAGCACATCCACGAGCTCGGCGTGATCGTGCGGGACGCGCGCGTGACGCGCGACTTCCAGCAGGTCTTCGAGATGGACTGGGCGGCGGCGACGCCGGCGGGCACGCCGCCCGACACCACGCGCCGCACGTTCCGGGCGCCGCCGCGGCGGCCCGCGCTGCCGCTCCCGTACCGCGTGGCGGTGGCGCCCGGCGACACCGCGGACGTGTGGCCGAGCTTCACGCCGACCCGCTTCATCCCGGACACCACGATGGACGACCTCAAGCGGATCGTCGGGCTGGTGGACGCCGCGCGCCGCGAGATCGTGGTGCAGCTCCTCCAGTACTCGCCCGAGGGCCGGGGCGAGCGCGACCCGGCGATCGACGACGCGCTGCGGCGCGCCGCGGGGCGCGGGGTGAAGGTGAAGCTGCTGATCTCCGACTGGGTCACGGGCGGCCGGGGACTCGCGGCGCTGCAGGACCTGGCGAAGGACCCCGGGATCGAGGTGAAACTCTCGACGCTCCCCGAGTGGAGCGGCGGGTACATCCCGTTCGCGCGCGTCGAGCACTGCAAGTACATGGTGGTGGACACCGTGAAGACGTGGGTCGGCACGAGCAACTGGGAGCCCAACTACTTCAGCGCCAGCCGCAACCTGGCGGTGACGCTCGGGCATCGCGGGCTCGCGCGCCAGGCGCGGCAGGTGTTCGAGACCAGCTGGACCGCTCCGAGCGCCGCGACGCTCGACCCGAACGCGACGTACCCGCCCAAGGTGCGCGGCGAGGATCCGCCGCCCGGAAGGAAGAAGTACGGGGGGTAGGCCGCGAGGCCGCCCCGCGTCGCGACGTCCATGTCGAAGGCCGCCGCCCGGCCCACCGCGCTCGCCCGCTTCCTCGACCTGATCGAGCGGGCCGGGAACGCGCTTCCCCACCCGGCCACGCTGTTCGTGATCATGGGCGGCCTCACGCTGGTCGCGTCGTGGCTCGCCGCGCACTTCGGCGTGAGCGCCGTGCACCCGAAGGACGGCTCGACGCTCGCCGCCATCAACCTGCTCGATCGCGACGGCATCCGCCGGATCTTCACCGAGGCCGTGCGGAACTTCATGAACTTCGCCCCGCTCGGCACGGTGCTGGTGGCGATGCTCGGGATCGGGGTCGCCGAGGGCTCGGGGCTGGTGTCGGCGGCCCTGCGGGCGTTCGTGCGCCGCACGCCGCGCCGCCTCCTCACCGCGGCGGTGGTGTTCGCGGGCATCAACGCCAACCTCGCCGCCGACGCCGGCATCATCGTGCTGCCCCCGCTCGCGGCCATGCTGTTCGTGGCGGCCGGGCGCCACCCGCTCGCGGGCATCGCCGCCGCGTTCGCCGGGGTGGCCGGCGGCTTCAGCGCCAACCTGTTTCCCAGCTCGCTCGACGTGCTGCTGGTCGCGCTCTCGCAGGAGGCGATCACCGCCTCGAAGCTGCTTCCGGGCTACCAGGTGCAGATCCTCGGCAACTACTGGTTCCTCGCGGTCTCGACCCCGTTCCTCGCGCTGATCGGCACGTGGGTCACCGAGAGGGTCGTGGAGCCGCGGCTCGGCAAGTGGGAGGGAGGCGGCGCCGGGGAGGCGCAGGGTGCCGGTCTGGAGGCGGGCCCGGCCGTGGTCGCCGGCGCGGGGCTCGCGCCCGCGCCCGCGGCCGCCCCGGCGGTTTCGCTGGGGCCGCTCGCGCCGCACGAGCGGCGCGGGCTCGTGGCCGCGATCGTCTCCACGCTGGTGACGACCGGCGTGATCGCCGCGATGGCGCTCGCCCCGTGGGGGCCGCTCCGCGCCGAGGGGGCCGACACGATCGCGCGCCTCAAGCCGTTCTTCGACAGCATGGTCGTGATCATCGCCCTGCTGTTCTTCGTGCCCGGCGTGGCCTACGGGATCGCGACCCGGGGCATCCGCAGCGACCACGACGTGGCGAAGCTCACCTCCGACAGCATGGCCACCATGGGCACCTACATCGTGATCGCGTTCGGGGCCTCGCAGTTCGTGAGCTGGTTCGGCTGGTCCAACCTGGGCGCGATCCTTTCGATCCGGGGCGCCGCCGGGCTGCGCGCGCTCGGGCTCCACGACGCGCCGCTGCTGGTGGCGTTCATCGTGTTCGCCGCCGCCATCAACCTGCTCATCACCTCGGCCTCGGCCAAGTGGGCGATCTTCGCGCCCATCTTCGTGCCCATGTTCGTGCTGCTCGGCTTCACGCCCGAAGCGACCCAGGTGGTGTTCCGGATCGGCGACTCGAGCACCAACATCATCACGCCGCTGATGCCGTACATGCCCTTCGTGCTGGCCTCGGTGCAGCGTTACCTGCCGCGCGCCGGGACCGGAACCCTGATCTCGCTCATGCTCCCCTACACGGCGGCCTTCCTCGTCCTGTGGACCGTGCTCATGCTGGTCTGGGTCCTCGCCGGCTGGCCGATCGGGCCGGGCGTGGGGCTGCGGCTGCCCGGCTAGGCGGCCCGCGCGCGCTCCGGCTACACTCGCCGCGACATGATCCTCGAGCCCGGCAAGATCTCCGCCGGCGCGATGTACCACTTCCTGATCTCGACCGTGGTGCCGCGCCCGATCGCGTTCGTCTCGACCGTGAGCCCCTCCGGCCGGCGCAACCTCTCGCCCTTTTCGTTCTTCAACGCGATCAGCGGCGACCCGCCGCTGGTCGGGATCTCGATCCTCGACCGCCGCGACGACCCGAAGGACACGCTGCGCAACATCCGCGACACCGGCGAGTTCACGGTGAGCCTGGTGGACGAGCCGCTGCTCGCGCCGATGGTCGAGACCTCGGGGGACTGGCCCGCCGACGCCGACGAGTTCGAGGTCGCCGGCCTCGCCGCCGCGCCGTCCGAACGGGTGCGCCCGCCGCGCGTGGCGGCCTCCCCGGTGGCGCTCGAGTGCCGGCTCCACCGCGAGGTCGAGCTGGGGTCGGCCGCCTTCGTGGTGGGCGAGGTGCTGCTCGCGCACGTGGCCGACGAGGTGCTCACCGAGGGCCGCGTGGACGCCGGGAAGCTCCGGGCCGTGGGGCGCCTCGGCGGCGACGGTTACTGCGTGGTGAAGGACGTGATCCACAGGGCCCGCCCGAAGGTGGCGCGCTCCCAGGGCGGAAGCTGAACCGAATGGAGACGACGTGACGATGCGAGCGATTCGAAGCGCGGGAACGTGGTGCGCGGTGCTGCTGCTTTCGGTCCCGGGGCTCCTGCCCGTGGAGCGCGCCGCGCGGGCGCAGGGGGCGCCGACGACGAGCCGCACGCCCGGCGTGACGCCGCCCGCGCCGGCGTCCGCGAAGCCGGCCAAGCCGCGCCGCGGCGCCGCGCCCCCGCCGGCGCCCGTTCCGGACGCCTCGCTGCTCGACCAGTACGCCGCCACCAACCGGTTCCGGCTCGGCAAGCCCAACGGCTTCCGGATCACGCCCCGCGGCGACGCCGTGCTGTTCCTGCGCTCGAACCCGCGCAGCTTCCAGCAGGACCTCTGGTCGTTCGACCCGGCGACGGGGAAGGAGAAGGTGCTGCTCACCGCCGAGCAGATCCTGCGCGGGAGCGAGGAGCGGCTCAGCGCCGAGGAGCGCGCGCGGCGCGACCGCCAGCGCTCCGCCTACCGCGGCATCCAGTCGTTCCAGCTCTCCGACGACGGCCGCCGCGTGCTGGTGCCGCTGAGCGGCCGCCTGTTCGTGATCGAGCGCGCGACCGGCGCGGTCCACGAGCTGCCCGAGGCGGCCGGCGCCCCGGTGGACGCGCGCTTCTCGCCCGACGGCGGCCGCGTCGCCTGCGTGCGCGAGGGAGACCTGTGGGTCACCGACCTCGCCACCGACAACGGGTGGAGGCTGACCTGGGGCGCCAACGACACGCTCACCCACGGTCTCGCCGAGTTCGTCGCCCAGGAGGAGATGGGCCGGCTCGAGGGCTACTGGTGGTCGCCGGACGGCCAGCAGATCGCCTACGAGCAGGCGCACCTCGGAGCAGTCGAGACGCTGGCGCTCTCCGATCCCACGCACCCCTACCGCGGCGCCCGCATGATGCGCTACCCGCGCCCGGGCGGCCGCAACGCCGACGTGAAGCTCGGACTGATCCCGGCGACCGGCGGCCACACCACGTGGGTCGAGTGGGACCGGGCCCGCTACCCTTACCTGTGCAAGGTGACGTGGACCAGGAACGCGCCGCTCACGCTGCTGGTGATGAACCGCGAGCAGACCGAGGCCGCGGTGCTGAGCGCCGACCGCACCACCGGCGGCACGGCGGTGCTGTGGGTCGAGAAGGACAAGAGCTGGCTCAACCTGCACAAGCATTCGCCCAGGTGGCTCGAGGACGGCAGCGGCTTCCTGTGGATCTCGGAGCGTTCCGGCTGGCCGCAGCTCGAGCTGCACGGCGCCGACGGCAGGCTGGTGCGTCCGCTCCACGCCCCGGACCTGAACCTGCGCGAGCTGCTGGCGGTGGACCACGAGGCCGGCACGGTGTGGGTGTCGGGGGGCGCGGAGCCCACCGAGACGCAGCTCTTCTGGCTGCCGCTCTCGGGCGACGGCGAGCCGATCCACGCCACGCGCTCGGCCGGGGTGCACGGCGCGTTCTTCGGCCCCGGCTACCCGATCTACGTGCACAGTTTCGAGGGGCCGGACGGCGACGCGCGCGTGACCGTGCACCGCCGCGGCGGCGATCCGCTGGGCGAGATCCGCTCGGCGGTGGAGAAGCCGCGCACGCCGGTGCGGCTGGAACTGACGACCGTCGGCGACTCGCTGCGCATGAGCGCGGCGATCGTGCGGCCCTCCGACTTCGTCGCCGGCCGCCGCTACCCGGTGCTGGTGAACGTCTACGGCGGGCCGCACTCCCAGCACGTGCGCGCCGCCCCGTCGGGCTACCTGCTCGACCAGTGGTTCGCGGACCGCGGCTACGTGGTGGTGCGCCTCGACGGCCGCGGCACTCCCGCGCGGGGCCGCGACTGGGAGCGCGCGATCCGGGGCAACCTCATCGACGTCGCGCTCGCCGACCAGGTCGCGGGGCTCAAGGCGCTCGGGGCGCGCTACCCGGAGATGGACATGACCCGGGTCGGCATCTACGGGTGGTCGTTCGGCGGCTACTTCGCCGCCATGGCCGTGATGCGGCACCCGGAGGTGTTCCACGCCGCCATGGCCGGCGCGCCGGTGGCCGACTGGCGCGACTACGACACGTTCTACACCGAGCGCTACCTGGGCCTTCCGCAGGCGAACCCGAAGGGCTACGATGCCAGCTCGGTGCTCACCTACGCGGCGCGGCTCGAGCGGCCGCTGATGCTGGTGCACGGTACGACCGACGACAACGTCTACTTCCTGCACAGCATGAAGATCGCCGACGCCCTGTTCCGCGCGGGAAAACGATTCGACTTCCTGCCGCTTTCGGGTCTCACGCACGCGGTCAACGACCCGGTGGCGACCGTGAACCTGTACGCGCGGGTCGGGGCGTTCTTCGACCGGGAGCTCAAGCCCGGCGGGGACGCGCGGCCCGCGTCCGTCGCGGTTCCGTAGGGCGGGAAGCCGTCTCGATCGCCGTTCACGCCCGTTCGCCGCGGCCCCCGGACCGGGGCGCCCAAGGCGACGGGCCCAACTTCGGGGGATTCTCATGACGACGCAGGCCACCCAGGGGCCGCTCCAGCTCGGAAGCGTGGCGCCCGATTTCCAGGCGGAAACCACCGAGGGACCGATCCGGTTCCACGAGTGGGTCGGCGATTCGTGGGCCGTGCTGTTCTCGCACCCCAAGGACTTCACGCCGGTGTGCACCACCGAGCTCGGCTACCTGGCGAAGATCAAGGGCGAGTTCGAGAAGCGCCGCACCAAGCTCATCGGCCTGAGCGTGGACACCGTCGAGGACCACAAGCGCTGGTCGAAGGACATCCAGGAGACGCAGGGCGTGGCGCCCAACTACCCGATGATCGGGGACCCGACGCTCTCCATCTCCAAGTTGTTCGGCATGCTGCCGGCCGAGGCGGCCGACTCGTGCGCCGGCCGCACCGCGGCCGACAACCAGACCGTGCGCAACGTCTACGTGATCGGCCCGGACAAGAAGATCAAGCTGATGATCACGTACCCCATGTCCACCGGCCGCAACTTCGACGAGGTGCTGCGGGTGATCGACTCGCTGCAGCTCACCGCCTCCCACAAGGTGGCGACCCCGGTGAACTGGAAGCAGGGCGAGAACGTGATCATCCTGGGCTCGGTCTCCGACGAGGAGGCGAAGAAGACCTACCCGCAGGGCTGGGACGCGCCGAAGCCCTACCTTCGGATCGTCCCGCAGCCCAGGGGATGAGCCGCGCGGGGGCGCGCCGGGGCCCTCTCCGGGCCCGGCGCGCCACGCCGTGACCCCCGCCTCGGTGCGGATCCCGATCCGCTCCAAGGAGGATCTCTGGACGTTCACCGAGCGGAACGTGTCGCTCTGGGACGTGCTCGAGTTCTTTCCCGCCGACGCGATCGGGCCGCGCGGGCCCGCCGACGCGCCGCGGCCCTACGAGGTGAAGCCGCTCACCATCGAGACCGACCTCGGCTTCTCGTTCGAGACCGACATCCAGTTCGGGACGTGGATGCTGAGGCCCCGTTCCCCGAAGCAGCCCGGCATGATGAAGTGGTGCCGCGAGCGCGGGCTCGAAGTGGGGGACGCGATCGTCTTCGAGAAGCTCGACGAGCGGCGCTTCGCGGTGCGGCTCGAGAAGGGCGGGCAGGCCGCGGCGGGCCCGGGCTAGGCGGCGCACCGCCGGGAAGGCGCCGGGCCGATGCGCCCGGCGCGCGTCCGGCGGGTTCGATCCGGCGCTAGGCCGGGATCTTGTCGAGCACCTCGCTCGCCTCGGGGAAGCGGCCCATCTGCTTCTTCGAGTAGATGAGGTTCCCGTCGAGCACCACTTCGAACTGCCCGCCCGAGCCCTTGTGGAGCGTGGCGTCGAGCCCGCGGGCCTTCTTGATCTCCGCCGCCAGACTGGCGGCGCGGGGGAGGTAGTTTCAGGAAACGCAGTACGTGATTTCGAGCTTCATGGCGATCTCCGGTCAGGGGAAACCTCGGGGCGGCGCAACCATACACCGCGGCGGGACGCTCCCGCATGCCGGCCTTCGATGCGGCGCCGGGGGGCCGGGATGCGTTCCGCGACCGGGCCGGGTCCCCGGCGCCGCGCCGCTCGCGCGTCCGCCCTCCGCCGTTTGACCGGCGGGCGGCCTTGCGCCAACGTGCCCCGCCCATGCTCAAGCCCGCCTCCTCCACGCTCGACCGCCTGCGCCGCGTCCTCGGCGACGGCCTGCTCACCGCCGAACCGCTGCAGCACCACACGACCTTCCGCATCGGCGGGCCCGCCGACTACTTCTTCGCCGGGCGCACGCCCGACCAGGTGGTGGCCGCGCTGCGGGTGGCCCGCGAGTGCGAACTGCCCGTGTTCCTGCTCGGCGGCGGCAGCAACCTGCTGGTCTCGGACGAGGGATTCCGCGGGCTGGTGGTGCGCAACGCCTGCGACTCGATCGAGTTCGACGGCACCGCCGCCCAGGTCGGCTGCGGCGCCGACTTCCTCGACCTCATCTACCGCTGCCGCGACCAGCGCCTGTCCGGCCTCGAGTTCGCCGCGGGCATCCCGGGCTCGGTGGGCGGCGCGCTCTACGGCAACGCCGGGTGCTACGGCGACGACATCGGCCGCTACACCATCGAGTGCACGCACGTGGACCCCGACGGCGCGCGCGTCGAGACCAAACCCGCGGCGTGGTACGAGTTCGGCTATCGCGACTCGCGCCTCAAGCGCGACCCGCGCGTGCTGCTCACCGTGTTGCTCCAGTTCCGCCCCGGCGACCCGGCCGAGATCCAGAAGGTGATCGACGAGAAGCTCGAGATCCGGCGGGTCAAGCACCCGCAGTGGCGGATCGAGCCCACCGCCGGCTCCTACTTCAAGAACCTCCCGCCCGACTGGCAGATGCCGGGAGCGAAACTGTCGCCCGGCACGCGCCGCGTGGCCGCGGGCCAGCTGCTCGACGAGTGCGACTGCCGGGGACTGCGGGTGGGGGACGCGATGGTGTTCCCGAAGCACGCCAACATCATCGTGAACGCCGGCCACGCCACCGCGCGCGACGTCCTGGAGCTGGCCGCGGAGATGAAGCGGCGCGTGCGCGAGAGGTTCGGGGTGGAGCTGGAGGAGGAGGTCATGTTCCTCGGGCCCCGCCCGCGGCTCGCCGCCGCGAAGGGCGCCGGCCGGTGAACGCGGCGCCCGCCCGCCGCCCGGGCGCGGAAGCGGCATGAAGCGCGTCGAGGCGGTGCTCGCCGGGCTCGAGTCGGCGCGCCGCCGGCTGCTCGCCGAGATCGAGGGCGTGCACGAGCCCCGGTTCTCCACGCGGCCCGCCCCCGGCCGGTGGTCGGTGGGGCACGTGGTCGAGCACCTGTGCCGCACCGACGAGGCGCTCGCGCGCGGCATCACCGCCGCGTGCGCGGGAAAGCTGCGGCTCGAACGCCGGCCCTCCGACGTTCTCCGGCGCCTGTTCTACCTCTCGGGCCTCTACCGGATCGGCGCCGCGCGCACCTCGGCGAAGCTCGATCCCGAGGAATCACCAGGCCGGGAGCCCGCGCTCGCGCGCCTCGCCGCGATCCGCGAGCAGCTGCGCGAGGCGATCGAGGCGGGGGAGAAGCGCGGCATGTGGTCCCACTCGCTGCGCCACCCGATCTTCGGTCCGCTCTCGATGGCGGAGATGCTCGACTTCGTGGCCTACCACGAGGAGCGGCACCGGCGGCAGATCGTGCGGGTGAAGGCCGCGCTGGAGAAGGCGGGGAGGTAGCGGGGGGGCGAGCCCGGCCGCCCGGCAGTTCAGGACCGCCCCTACCCCCCGATCGCGCTCATTCCTCGCTCGGGCTGCTTGAAGTACGGGCTGTTGATCAGGTGCCCGGGCTCCTTGCGCCACACGGCGGCGCGCAGCAGGTCGGCGATCTCGGCGTCGGTCGCGCCGCCGCGCAGGCTCTTGCGGAAGTCGTACTCCCGGAGCGAGAACAGGCAGGTGCGGATCTGGCCGTCGGCGGTGAGCCGGATGCGGTCGCAGTGGCCGCAGAAGGGGCGCGTGACCGAGGCGATCACGCCGAGCCGCCCGCGGCCGTCGGCGTAGCGGTACATGGTCGCGGGGGCGCTCGGGTCCTCGCCCTCGCACAGCTCGAGCGGGAACTCGGCGCCGATCTGGGCCAGGATCTCGTCGGCCGGGACGAGGCGCGCGCGGTCCCACTTCTGCTGGAAGTCGAGCGGCATCCACTCGATGAAGCGCAGCTCGAAGCCCTGCTCGCGCGCCCAGCGCGCGAGCGGCAGCGCCTCGTCGCCGTTCAGGTCGCGCATCAGCACGGCGTTGATCTTGATCGGCGCGAATCCCACCCGCTTCGCGGCCTCGAGGCCGCGCATCACGTCGGCGAGCCGGTCTCGGCGCGCGAGCCGGATGAATCGCTCGCGGTCGAGCGTGTCGAGGCTCACGTTCACGCGGGTGAGCCCGGCCTCCCGCAGCGGCTCCGCCATTTCTTCGAGCTTGAGGGCGTTGGTGGTCAGCGAGAGGTCGAGCCCGGGCCGCAGGTCGTGAAGCATGCGGACCAGCACGGGGAGGTCGGCGCGCACCGTCGGTTCGCCGCCGGTGAGGCGGATGCCGGTAATTCCAAGGTCGAGGCAGACGCGGGCGAAACGGGCCAGCTCCTCGTAGGTGAGCAGGTCCTGCTTCGGGAGCCACGGCATTCCCTCGGCGGGCATGCAATAGACGCAACGCAGGTTGCAGCGGTCGGTGACCGAGATGCGCAGGTCGCGGACCACGCGCCCCTGCGTGTCCACCAGCGGCTGCCCGGGCGGGGGAGGTGAGGGCTTGTTGGGATCGAGGATCACGGGCCCGAGTCTAGCGCACGCGTTCGGGGCGCTGAAACCCCGCTTCCCCCGCGCCCGTCCAACCGGTCGTGGCGCCCGCGGACGGCCCCGCTACCCTGGGTCCGGTCCGCAGGCGCGAACGATCCTCCACCCGAACCTCGGGGAGCCCTTGAACCGTCCGACGCTCGTCCTCGCCTTCGCCCTGGCCGCCTCGCTCGCGCCCCGGGTGGCGCCCGCCCAGCAGGAGCCCGACACCGCCTTCGACACCCGCATCGCGCGCCCCGCGTTCGTGAAGCGGCATCCGCGCGTCGCGGTGGACGAAGCCCACCACAACTTCCACACCATGAGCGGGCGCTACGCTCCGCTGGCCGCTCTGATTCGGAGCGACGGCTGCGAGGTGGTGCCGGGCCGCACGAAGTTCTCGGCCGAGTCCCTGCGCGGGCTCGACGTGCTGGTGATCTCGAACGCGCTCGGCCATGCCAAGATGGATCACGAGGAGGCGTCGAACCCGGCGTTCACCCCCGAGGAGTGCGCGGCGGTGCGGGCCTAGGTCGAAGCGGGGGGTGGCCTGCTGCTGATCGCGGACCATTCGCCGATGGGTGCGGCGGCCCGCACGCTCGGCGCGGCGTTCGGCGTGGAGATGCGGAACAGCTACGCGATCGACACGGTGCAGGCAGCGATGGGGCCCTCGAACATCGGCTTCGTGCCGGGCCGCGGCCTCGACGCGGCGCACCCGATCGTGCGCGGCCGCGACTCCTCCGAGACGGTGCGCCGCGTGGTCACCTTCACCGGCCAGTCCCTGCTCGGCCCGCCCGGTGCGACCGTGCTGCTGCGGCTCTCCGACAAGGCCGAGGACCTGATGGTGGGGCTCGGCGAGGCGGGGCCCGACGTGCCCGCCGAGAAGCGGCTCCCCGCGGGCGGCCGCGCGCAGGGATTGGCGTTCGAGGCCGGCAAGGGCCGGGTGGTGGTGCTAGCCGAGGCGGCCATGATGAGCGCGCAGGTGGCGGGTTCCCAGCGGCGCCCGATGGGGATGAACGTTCCGGGCACCGACGACCGCCAGTTCGCGATCAACGTGGTGAGGTGGCTGGCGCGCGGTCTCTAGTCTCCGCCCGGGCCGCGCGCGCGCGGTAGACTGCGCGCCGTGAATGCCAGGAACGCCCGGGGCCGGCCGGCGGGTGCGGCGCCCGGTGCAGACGCTCCATCTCCAGGGACCGCCACGCCAGGCGCGACCGCCGCGCCTCAGAGGATCGCGCCGGGGGCTCCGCCCGCGTGGCGCGACCCTTGGCTGTGGGTCGCGGCGCTCTCGGTGCTGCCGCTCGTGATCCACAGCCTCGGCGCGCCGCTCGGGGAGCCGGTCGCCGAGGACTTCGACTTCCTCAGGCACTGGCGCCTGCTCGGCGAGCGCTCGCTTCTCGATGGCGGCGGCTCGCTCGCCTTCTGGCGCCCGGTCTCGCACCAGCTCTACTACGCCGCGCTCGGCTCGCTGATCCTCTCGAAGCCCGCCGCGGTGGCCGCGATCCACGCGCTGCTGCTCGCGCTCTCCGCGGTGCTGCTCTACCGAGCGCTCCGGCCCGCGTGGAGCGGCCCGCGCGCGGCGGCGGCCGCGGGTTTCCCGTTCCTCGCCGAAGCGGTGCGCACCGTGGTCTCGTGGCCTTCCCACGGCGTCGAGCTCACCTCCCTGCTCTTCACCGCGCTCGCGATCCACGAGGCGTCGCGGCGGCGGCTCGCCACCTCCCTCGCCGCGCTGCTCCTGGCGCTGCTCTCCAAGGAAGTGGCGCTGGTGGCGGCCCTCCTGATCCCGCTCTGGCCCGGGCTCGCGGCCGGCGCGCGCGACGCCCGCGCCGCGCTCGCGATTCGCCTGCGCTGGGGGGCGGCGACCGGCGCGCTCGCGGCGGCGTGGGCCCTGGCCTACCTCGCGGTGCGCAAGAGCGCGGGGCTCGCGCTCCCGCACCAGCTCGAGTCCGATCCCGCCACGCTCGCCGTGCCCCTCGCCGAGAAGCTCGGCTGGGCGACGTGGAACAGCCTGCGCGCGGTGGCGTCGCTCCCGGCGAGCCCGGGGCCCGCCGACGCCGCGTGGGGGATCGCGATGCTCGTGCCGGTCGCGGCCGGCGTGGCGCTGGCGATCGTCGCGCGCGCGCCCCGCGGCCGGCTCGCCGCCGTGGCGCCGTGGGTCCTGTGGGGCCTCGCCTGGTTCGCGCTCGCCTCGGCCACGCTCGTCACGGTGTTCCCGATCTGGGCGCCGAACCGCGCGCTCTTCGGAAGCCTCGGGCTCGGGATCGCCGCGGCCGGGCTGCTCGGCGCGGCGCGCGGATGGCTGCCGTGGGCGCTGGTGGCGGTGAGGCTCGCGGCGTTCGCGGCGAGCCCGGGCCCGAGCCGCGAGGTGGGGTTCGAGGCCGCGGCGACCGGCGCGTTCATGGATTTCCCGCAGCTCACGCGGCTTCAGCGGCTGATGCGCGACACCCGCGAGACGCTCGCCGCCCGCTTCCCCGCGCTGCCCGCGGGCGCCGGCGTGGGCCAGCACAACCTGCCGCGGCGGGCCGAGTACGCCTTCGGCGGGGACCGCGCGCTGCAGGTGTGGTACGGGGACACGACGCTGCGCTGGGTGAGGTTCGAGGCCTACTCGCGCGACACCACGATTCCTCTCACGGCGATCGTCGAGTACCAGCTCGGCTACCGGCCCCAGATCGCGCTGGTCGAGCCGGCGGCGATGCGCGCCCTGCTCCGCGGGATCGGCGAGATGGCCGCGGGCGACCTGCGCGCCGCCGGGGCGTCGTTCCGGGCCGCCGAGGGCGCGCAGCGCGATCCCGCGGCGCGCGTGTTCCTCGGCACCGCGGGGGCCAAGCGCGCCGTGTGCCGGATGGGGCTCGGCGACCGCGACGGCGCGCTCGAGGCGGCCCGCGCGGCGCTCGTGACCTGGCGGGAGAATCCCGACTCGCGCTACGTCATGGCCGCGATCCTCCACGAACGCGGCGCGTCGGCCGAGGCGGCCGCCCAGCTCGACACGCTGCTCGCGATCCACCCCTCGGACGCCGACGCCGCGGCGCTGCGCGAGCGGATCCGCGCCGGGCGCTGACCGGCCGCGCTAGGACTCCCGGGCCCGCTGGCTCTTCTGCCAGGCGTGGAGCACCAGCGCCACCGTGATCACCGCGTAGGCCACGAACACGCGGAAGTACTCGCCGATCTGGGCGTCCCCGGCGAGCGCCTTGCCGGCGAGCGGCGAGACCACGAACAGCGTGTGGAAGAGCAGCGTGCCGAGCAGCGCCTGGCTCACGGTGGCGCGGGACACGGTGGCGCCCGACACCAGCAGCGCCGCGATCGAGAACATGCCGACCTGCTCGTGCGAGTTGTAGGTGTTGAGCGCCCCCAGGTTCTGCAGGAACACGAGCTGGCCCCACGCCGCGAACACCGTGGACATGACGGTGGCGATGATGCGGTGGCGGTCCACGTCGATGCCGGCGGTCTCGGCGACGTGCGCGTCCTGCCCCACCGCGCGCAGCCGCTGGCCGAGGCGGGTGCCGAGGAAGAAACGGTTGAAGAGGAGGAACAGCGCGACCACCAGCAGCGTCGCCACCGGGATGCGGATCAATCCTTCGGCGGTCGGGATGTGCACCTTGATGAGGTCGTCGAGCGCGTACTGGACGCCCGAGAGGTCCACGGTGTTGCGGATGCCGTAGCCCTGCGGGAGCAGCATGGCCCTGGCCGGGAAGTAGAGCACCGTGCCCACCGCGAACAGGAACACCAGCTGGTAGAGGCCGTTGGCGAAGAACCCGGCGATGAGCCCGGTCACCATCTCGCGGCCGCGGGCGCGGTTGAAGAGCCAGCCGGTGCCGATGCCGAACACGATGCCGATCGGCGTGGCGAGCGCCACGGCGAGCGCGAAGCCGAGGATGCCGCCGATCCCGAAGCTGGTGATCACGATCACCGCGATCTGCCCGGCCATCGCGCCGATCACGATGCCGAAGTTGAGGCCGAGGCCGGCGAGGATCGGCACCAGCAGCGACATCACGAGCAGCGCGTTGCGCCCGAAGCGCGCCAGCAGCTCGCGCATCAGGTACTCGGGCGTGATGCCGGCGACCAGGATCCCGAACAGGCAGAGGATCGCGAACAGGAGCGGCACCGCGGCGCGGGCGAGCGCGCGGCGCGGGTCGAAGCCGCGGCGGGCGGCCGGGGCGGCGGGAGCGCCGGCGGCGGGGGCGCCGGGGCCGCTCACGAGTTCCTCCGGGTCAGCGCGTAGAGGATCATGCCGTTCTGGATGATCAGGCGCGCGGTCTCCGAGAGGTCGCCCTGGATCAACTGGCTCGTCACCGGGAGCGCGGTGGTGAGGATGGACTGGAACAGCACGGTGCCGATCACGACGTGCGTGAGCGTGGCGCGGGTGACGCTCGCGCCGCCGATCAGGATGCAGGCCACCGCCGGGAACGCCATGAGCAGCGGCGCGGTGTACAGCTGGATGAAGCCGTACGACTGCGCGAACACCACGATGCCGATCGCGCCGAGCACGGTCGAGAAGATCGTGGCCTGCACGCGGGTGCGGTCGTCGGAGATGCCCGCCGCGCGCGCGAAGCGCGGGTTGCTGCGGGCGGCCGAGATCGAGATCCCGGCGCGGGTGCGGAAGAAGAGGCCCACCAGCACGCAGGCCAGCGCGAAGAACAGGAGCGTTCCGGTCGGCACCTGCACGCCCATCACCGTGAACGCGCCGAGCCGGTCGAGGAGCTTGTCGTAGAAGCCTCCGAGCGTGAGCGTGGTGCGCAGGCCCTTGCCGCCGATCGCCCACACCAGCCGCGGGTCGTGGTAGGGGGCGAGCACCCAGAAGATGCTCATTCCCGAGACCACCGCGAAGCCCAGGTAGGTGCCGACCATCATCTCCTGCCCGCGCGTGCGGTTGAGGAGCCAGCCGTACGCGGCGCCCGCGGGGGCGGCGAGCGTGGCGCCGATCAGCATCGAGGCCAGCAGCGCGGGCCAGCCCACCATGCCGGCGTTGAGCGTGGTGACGCAGCCCACCAGCCCGCAGATGATCCCGATCGGGAGCCCGAAGTTGAGCCCGACGCCGCCCTGGATCGCGGGCAGCAGCGCCAGCACCAGCAGGCCGTTGCGGCCCACGCGCAGCAGCGAGTCGCTGAGCAGCGAGGCCACGTCCATGCGCTTCAGGATCGCCACCGCGAAGAGCAGGACGAGGAACGCCGCGATCAGGAGGCGCGGGACCCCGATCTCCTGGACCCAGGCGCGAAACGCCGCGAGCGGCGAGGGGGCCGGGCTCGCGGCCGGAGCGGGAGTGGTGGCGCTCATGCCGAGGCTCGCGGCAAAGCGGCGGTCATCGGTGGGCCTCGACGTGCCGGCCCTCGCCGGCCATCGCGAGGCCGAACGCCTCGTCGCTGGCGTCGGGCGGGAGCACCGCGACGATGCGGCCGCGGTAGACGATGGCGATCCGGTCGCACACCGCGCGCAGCTCGGCGAGCTCGGACGAGGTGACGATCAGCGACAGGCCGCGCTGGCGGTTCAGGTCGCGCAGCAGGTCCAGCACCCGCTCCTTGGCGCCCACGTCGATGCCGCGCGTGGGCTCCGAAACCAGCAGCGTGTCGGGCTCGAGCGTCATGGCGCGCGCCACGCACACCTTCTGCTGGTTGCCGCCCGAGAGCCGCCGCACGTGCTGCCGCGGTCCGGTGCAGCGGATGTCGAGGTCCCGGATCATCTGCTGTGCGTGGCGGCGCACGTGGCGGCCGTCGAGCAGGCGCATGGAGGCGATCGGGAACGGGTGGAGGAAGCGGCCCTGCGCCTCGATCGCGGAGAGGGCGATGTTGAGCTCGATGCTCTCGTCGGGGAGGATCCCGACGCCGCGGCGGTCCTCGGAGACGAACGCCATGCCCGCGGCGATCGAGCCGCGCGGGTCGTTGAGCGGGAGGGGCTTGCCGTCCTTGGCGACGTCGCCGCGCGTGGGGTAGAGGCCCATCAGGCCGTTGGCGATGCCGATCTTGCCGTGGCCCGCGAGGCCGGCGAGGCCCAGCACCTCGCCCTTCTCCAGCGTGAACGACACGTCCTTCACCCGCTCGCCCGGCATGTCCACCTGCAGGCCGCGCACCTCGAGCGCTGGGGCGACCCCGGCGGCCGAGGCGGCGCGATCCGCGTGCCGCACCACCGCGGCCGGCCGCCCGACCATGAGCTCGGCGATGCGGCCCACGGTGGTCTGCTTCGGGTCGAGCGTCGCCACCACCTCGCCGTCGCGCAGCACGGTGATGTCGTCCGCGACCGTCAGCACCTCGTCGAGGCGGTGGGTGATGAACAGGATCCCGAGCCCCTGCGCGGCGAGGCCCCGCATGACCTTCAGGAGCTGGTCCGCCTCGCCCTCGGTGAGCACCGCGGTGGGCTCGTCGAAGATCAGGACCTTGATCCCCGCCTTGTCCACCTCGCGCGCGATCTCGATGAACTGCATGTGCGCGACCGGAAGCCCCGCCACCGGCGCCCACTCGTCGAGCGAGAGACCGACCCGGTCGAGCGCGGCGCGCGAGTCGGTCCCCATGCGCGCGCGGTCCAGCGACTCGAGGCCCGCGCCCAGCACACGCGAGGCGGCGTTGGGCCGCGTGGGCTCGCGGTTGAGCTTGATGTTCTCGGCGGCCGCGAAGCCCGGGATCAGCATGAACTCCTGGTGCACCATGCCGAGCCCCGCGTCGAGCGCTTCGGCCGGCGACTGGAAACTGCGCCGCTCGCCCGCCAGCACCACCTCGCCGCGGTAGCCGCCGGTGGCCTTGATCACCGGCATGCCGAACAGCACGTTCATGAGCGTGCTCTTGCCGGCGCCGTTCTCCCCGAGCAGGGCGTGAATCGTGCCCGGGCGGACCGAGAGGGACACGCCCTTCAGGACGCGATTGCCCTCGTACTCCTTGACGATGTCTCGCAGCTCGAGGATGGGGGCGGACATGAAGCGGGGAAGATGACGGGGGAAGCGGGTGAAGGCAAGGGTTGTGCGGCGCAGCTTGTTGACGGGCGGGATCGCGAGGAGGGGAGCCACGA
>CAZIVR010000022.1:0-40400 GCA_964542745.1 uncultured bacterium | reverse complement strand
CCAAGGACCGCGCCGAGAACGTGATGATCGTGGACGTGCTCCGCAACGACCTCGGGCGGGTGTGCGAGACCGGCTCGGTCGCGGTGCCCGAGCTGTGCGCGCTCGAGAGCTTCGCTCAGGTCCATCACCTGGCCTCGACGGTGACCGGGACGCTGCGCCCGGACGCCGACGCGCTCCACCTGCTGCACGCCTGCTTCCCGGGCGGCTCGATCACCGGCGCGCCCAAGATCCGCGCGATGGAGATCCTCGAGGCGCTCGAGCCGGTGCGGCGCGGGGCCTACACCGGCGCGATCGGGTACCTCGACTGGAGCGGCGACGCCGACTGGAACATCGCGATCCGCACCGCGGCCGTGACGCCCACGGCGATCCACTTCGCCGCGGGCGGCGGGATCACGGCCGACTCGGATCCCGAGGCCGAGTACCGCGAGACGCTCGCCAAGGCCGAGGGCTGGCGGCTCGCGATGGCGGACTGCGGCCTCACGGTCCGGCTCGGCGCGCCGCATCCCGCGGCGGGAGCGCGCGGGGCGGTCCCGCCCCCGGCGCGCGAAGCCTCGGGAGCGCGCTCGTGACCCGGCCCCGGCCGGCGCCCTCGGCCGGCGCCGAATCGCGCGCCCGGCCGGCGGCGCCGTGGCTTCCGCCCGGGGCGAACCCGCCCGAGCGCACCGTCTGGATCAACGGGCAGCTGATGCGCGGAGCCGACGCCTCGCTCTCGCTCTTCGACCGCGGCGCGCGGGACGGCGGCGGCATCTTCGAGACGATCCGCGTCTACGCCGGGCAGCCCTTCGACTGGGCGCGCCACATGGAGCGGCTGGTGCTCGCCGCGGCGGTCCTGGGATTTCCGGTTCCCTCCGCGCCCTCGCGGCTGCGCCACGCGCTGGCGCAGGTGCTCGCGGCCGAAGGCCTGTCGGACGCGGTGGCGCGCCTGACCGTGACGCGCGGGGTCGCGGGCGGGCGTCCCACCCGGACCGGGGCGTGGGTCGAGGTCGAGCCGCTCGCGGGACGGCTGTGGCCGGGAACGAAGCGCGGTGCCGCGGCCGTGGTGGTCTCGCGACGCCCGTTCCATCCCGGCCCCCTCGGGGCGTTCAAGACCACGAGCCGCCTCGCCTACGACCTGGCCCGCGAGGAGGCGCGCGCCGAGCGGGCGGACGAAGCGCTGCTCGCGGGCGCTGACGGCGAGCTCTTCGAAGGCGCGGCGAGCAACGTGTTCGTGGTGCGCGCGGGCGAGGTGCTCACGCCGCCGCTCGCGAGCGGCGTCCTGCCCGGCATCGTCAGGGCGCGGGTCCTCGAGCTCGGCCCGGGCCTCGGCCTCCCCGTGCGGGAGGCCCGCCTCACCCGCGACGAGCTCGAGTCGGCCGACGAGATCTTCCTGACCAATTCGGTACAGGAAGTGGTCCCGGTCGAACGCAGCGCCGGCCGCGAGCTTCCCTCGCGCGCGGCCGGCGAGCGGTTCCGGGACGCCTATCGCGAGCGGGTGGCGGCCGAGCTCGGCTGAGCGGGCTCGCCCAGCCGGCGGGGCGCGCTCACCCAGAACGGGCCCGGCGGCGCCGCGCCCGCGCCCGCGCGGCGTGGCGACCCGCGCGGGGGAACGGCTTCGCGGGCTCTCGGCGGCCTCGGCCCTCTTGCCGGCGCGCCACGAGCCGACACTTCGAAGGGCGCCGCCGCGCCGAATCCGACACTTCGGACGTGGCGAACCGGTCCGGCCGGGCACCCTGCCCGCGCAGCGCCTCCACGCACAATGGCTTCGAATCCGTGGCACACCGCGTGCACTCCAAGGGGTCGGGACACCGCGCTGAAAGCCGCGACTCGGAACGCAACCGGGGAGGCATCGCACACCATGAACGTCCGGGGCGGAAGGCTCGACTTCCTCGCGCCGCACCTCCTGCGCAGCCAGTTCCTGCGCCCGGGATTCGTGCGCCTGAGCCTGCGCCTCGGCATGGCCCAGCAGATGCCCGGCTGGGCCAAGCTCCAGTTCACGAACGCCGGGGTCTCGCCGGAGGATCTCGACAAGGTGCTCGGCCGGATCTCGAGCCTCGGGTCGTGGGCCGACGAGTGGGAGTCGCTGGGCCGCGCGCACGAGCAGGGCGCGCGCGACGCCCTGTCGCTGGGCAAGCGCCGCGAAGCCGCCCGCCGCTACCTCGCGGCCTCGGCGGCGTACAACTTCGCGCAGTACGTGATCTTCATCGACGTGAAGCGGAAGCAGGCCCTTCACGACAGCTGCGTGCGGGCGTACGCGGCCGGCGCGCCCTACTTCGACCCCCCCGCCGTGCCGTTCGAAGTGATGTACCGGCGCCGGGCGATGAAGGGCTACCTGCGGCTGCCGCGCGGCCGCGGGGCCGCACCCGTCTGCGTGATGTTCCACGGCACCAACGCGGTGAAGGAAGAGCTCCACTGGTGGTCGGACGCGCTCCTCGACCGGGGCATCGCCACGATCACGTTCGACGGGCCGGGCCTCGGCGAAACCTTCCACCGGCTCTCGACCGTGGCCGAACCCCGGCCGGTGGGGCCCGCGATCCTCAACGCGATCGAGGCGCGACCGGAGCTGAACCCGAACGCGGTGGCCTTCTTCGGCCAGAGCCTGGGCGGCTACATGGCGATCCGGATGGCCGCCCACGACCCGCGCGTGCGCGCGGTCGCCGCGGTCAGTCCCCCGTACTCGGCCGACATCTACTGGGACGTGACGCTCTCGAGCATGCGTCGCGAGCTGGCCAATCTCTACGGCACCAGCGAGGCGGAACTCGGGACGGCCATCCCGAAGATCACGCTCGCGACCACGCTGCCGGGCCTGCGCTGCCCGCTCATGATCTCGGGCGGCGGCCACGACCTGATCACGCCGGGCACCGAGGCCTGGCGCATCTTCGAAGGCGCCCGCTGCGAGCGCGAGATGGTGTTCTACCCGCGCGGCGCGCACGACTGCTTCAACGTGCTCGCGGACCTGCGGCCGCGCATGACCGCGTGGATCGCGCGCCAGCTCGAACGGCACCACGGGCCGCTCCAGCCGGGACGCCCGCGCGCGGAGAGCGAGCCCGCGCCGGACTGGCGGGCGGCCGAGGCCGTGGACCCCGAGTTCGCGGACGCCCTGCGCGGCGACGTGCCGCGCATCGAGTGGCGCGAGCGCGAGTCGGAGAGCCTGCCCGCGCACTGGCGCTGGCGCTGGGGCCCGCTCGGCCGCGAGCCCCTCGAGGTGGTGCATCGGCTCGCCGGCGGATCCGCGGCGGGCGCGACGAACGGCGCCTCCTCCAACTGACCCTCGCGCCCCGCGCGCGCGACGGCGCCGAGGCGTGCTCGTCCGGGGCCCGGCGGTTCCCTCCGCCCCGGCACCGAACCCCGCGGCCGGAAACGTTCGAGGCGGGGGCCGTGACCCCCGCCTCGAGTTCCTTCGGAGCTTCGTGCTGCGGCGTTACCGGTAGAGCGACTTGACCGCGCCCCAGGTGGACGGGGTGGCCGTCGTGCTGCCGCAGTGGCCCGGACCGATGATGCCGTTGTTGTAGTCGTCGAGAATCTGGGTCTTGGAGGACGTGGAGCTCGGCGCCAGGTAGCCGCTCCCGATCGGCGGAACCACGAGCGAGCCGATCTGGGCGTCCGCGGCGGTGATCGTGGCCGAAGCCGCCGCGCTGCTCGCGCCGTTGGCCACGTTGAGCTTGGCGGCGATCAGCTGGTGGGCCAGCGAAATCAGCCCGTTCCCGCCCACGCTCTGGTTGAGGATCTGGAGGAGCTGGGCCTGGGTGTAGTTCACGGTTCCCAGCGTGAGGCTCAACACCGGCCAGGCGCTCGGGTGGTTCTTCCAGTAGCCCTGCGTGTACGTGCAGTTCTGGACCAGGGTGGTCGTGCCGGCCGCGTTGAGCGAGTAGTTGCTGCGGGTGCTCTGCGTGCCGCCGTTCGCGAACGTGCAGAAGACGTAGTCGGTCGGGTTGTTCGGAACGACGTCGGCCTGCCCGTAGTCGAGTTCGCCGGGCGAGTTCGTCGAAACGCCCGTCTCACCGGCGAGGTCGCCGATCTCGACGATGACCGACTCGCCGGGCCCGAGGACGAACGTGGAGTACTGGCCGTCGAACGTGTTGAGCGTCGGCGTGCCCGTGAAGCTGGCCCAGCCGAGGCCCGGATAGGCCGGGTTGGTCGGCCACACGCTGCCGTAGTCGTCGTACTCGGCCTGCGTCATCCAGTAGACGGAGAATCCGTTGGGCGCACCGCTCGCTCCGGCGGTGACGCGCAACACGACCTTGCCGTGCCCGGAGACCATGTGCTCCACGGTCGGGGGATCGAGCTGCGCTGCCGCCGGAGCGGCGAAGGCGACGGCGAGCGTCGCGGCGAGCAGCAGGGCGGCGTAACGACGAAGCATTGGGACCTCCGAAGGGGTTGGATCTAGCGACAACTTGGCAGTCGCGCGCACTCACGGGTGCGCTCGACTCGGGCGGCCGGTCCCGGACCCGGGTGACAAAGGGGGAACCCAGGCGGAGATGATCCGCGTGCATTTGCGAACGAGGAGCAGTTTGCGGGACTTCCCGGTGGATTTCAAGACCTTCCTCGCGACGGTTTGGCATCAGGCGACCCACCGCCGGCGGCGCCACGGCCCGGCAACATCGGCTCCCGTGCCCGGACGGGCAGCGCCGCCGCCCGGCGGGCCCGGACTTCACCCGACCGCTCCACCGAGGCGAGCCCCGGGCCCCCGCACCGACCTTCCCGCACCCGCGCGTGCGGGCGTGGGCGAGATCGGGTAACCTCCGTCGCGATTCCGTCTTGGCCCATTCCGCGAGGATTCCATGCCCGAAACCGCGGCCACGGTCCGCGTTCGCCCCGTCACCGAGATGGATCTGGACGCGATCGTCCGGATCGACGAGCGCATCACCGGCTCGTACCGGCCCGAGGACTGGGAGAAACGCGTCCTTTACTACCTCCGCCGGGATCCCGACGCCTCCCAGGTGGCCGAAGTGGGCGGAACCGTGGTGGGCTTCATGTTCGGGGAGGTGCGCTCGGGGGAATTCGGCATCGAGGAGCCCGCCGGCTGGGTGGAGCGCTTCGGCATCGCGCCCGACCACCGCGGCCGCGACATCGGTCGCGCGATGTTCGAGGCCATGCGCCGGCACTTCGACGAGCGGGGCGCCGCGACCATCCGCACCATGGCCGACGTGAACGACTCCGGCGTGACCGGGTTCCTCGGCGCGCTGGGATTCAAGCCCTCGCGACTGCAGGCGCTCGAGACGCCGTGCAGGCCCGCAGGGCGATAGGAGCGACGCGCGCATGAAGGTCGAGAACGTCGAGCTGGAGAAGAAGTACCACTCCGCCGTGGAGCACTGGGCCGACCATCACTTCAAGGACTACCCGGTGCTGCTCGAGAAGTGGGAGGACTACTTCCCCACCGACGAGAAGTTCTGCCTGTGCGCGAAGATGGAGATCGGCACGCCCGACGTGATCCAGGTCGGGGAGCAGAAGGGCGAGAAGAAGCGCCTGAGCCCCGACGAGCTGACGGAGGAACAGGCCCACCACCTGCTGGCCATCATCAAGGCCCAGGCCTCCACCGAGTTCGGCTCCATCCAGCAGCACGCCGGGACGCTCGACCGCGCCTACGACGACCAGGACCGCATGTGGGTGCTGCGCGTGATGGCGGAGGAGCTGCGCCACGGCTACCAGATGCTGCACCTGCTGCTCTCGAAGGACTGGTCGCACGTCTCGGGCGGCGTCACCGGCCGCCAGATGGTCGAGGAGATCCTCTCCATGACCACCGGCAATCACGTGCTCGACGCCTTCAATCTCGACTACGACTCGTTCATCGACAACATCACGTTCGCCGCCTTCATCGACCGCGTCGGCAAGTACCAGCTCACCATGCAGAAGGTGTGCGCCTACAAGCCGATGGCCGACTCGATGCCGCAGATGCTGCGCGAGGAGGCGTTCCACCTGGCCGCCGGCGTGATTCCCATGCGCCGCTTCGCCCAGCGCGCCGCCAGCGGGGACCCGCTCGCCTCGATGACGGCGCTGCAGCACGCCGTCAACAAGTGGTTCCCGCGCGCGCTCGAGATGTTCGGCGACGAGCGCGGCGGCGACACCAACGTGAAGTTCGGCTTCAAGGACATGAAGAACCGCGAGGCCCAGGACCAGTACATCGAGGAGGTGCGCAAGATGATCCGCGACGTGAACTCGCGGTTCGTGCGCGCCCGCTTCCCCGAGTATTCGCCCGAGCAGGCCGACGACGTCATCACCGAGCTCGAGCGCTCGCGCGGAACGCACCGCGGCCTTAAGCACGACGACCTGCTTACGCTTCCCGACCGGCGCTTCTTCCGGCGCAAGGGCGAGTGCGCCTTCGAGATGATCGGCATCGAGGGCGAGACCTTCGGCGATCCGACCGAGTACGTCCGTTACCTGGCGAAGCACCTGAACGAGGGCTACGTCGCGAGCCGCGACCTTGTGAACTACGCCGACGTGCTGGGCAAGGTGAAGCGCGGCGAGATGACCGTGAAGGACGGCATCATGGCCATGCCCAAGCTCAAGCGGATGGGCGGCACCTGCCCGTGCTCGAAGGGCGTGCGCTGGGTGATGGAGGATGCCGACGGCTCGCAGGAGACCGTGGCGGTGCGCAAGCACTGAGGGGGCGCCGGCGGCCCCGCCGGCCAGCACGAAGCCCCGGGACTCTCGCGAGTCCCGGGGCTCGTGCGTTTCGGACGCCGAAGGCGGCCGCGTGAAGCCGCGCCCTAGCGGTACAGGCTCTTCACCCGCCCCCAGGTCGTGGTGACGGTGGCCGTGGGCACGTTGCCGAACTTCTGGACCCGGTGATTCGCGGTGTCGGCCACGTACACGTCGCCGACGCCGTCCACGACCAGGCCGGTCGGGTTGCTGAACTGGCTCGGCCCCGTGCCGGTGGTTCCCCACTTGCTGTAGTACGTGCCGGTGTTGCGGAACACCTGGACCCGGTTGTTGCCCGTGTCCACCACGAACACGTTGCCGCTCGCGTCCACGCCGATGCCGCGCGGGGCGTTGAAACGGCCGTCGAGCGTGCCGAACGAGCCCCACTTGTTGAGGAACGTGCCGCCGCCCGAGAACACCTGCACGCGGTGGTTGTTGGCGTCGCTCACGAACACGTTGCCGGAGTTGTCGATGTCGAGGCCGATCGGAATGTTGAACTGGCCGTCGCCGGTGCCGGTCGAACCCCACTGCATCAGGAACGTGCCGGTGGCCGTGAACTTCTGGATGCGGTTGTTGAAGCCGTCGGCGATGTAGACGTTGCCCGAGCCGTCGATCCCGACGCCGCGCGGGCTGCTGAACTGGCCGGGGCCGCTGCCGCCCGAGCCCCACTGGCCGAGGTAGGCGCCGCCGAACGTGAACCGCTGGACGCGATTGCCGCTCGCCTCCGACACGTACACCTCGCCCGTGTTCGGGTTGACCGCCAGCTCGAAGGGGCCGTTGAACTGGCCGTTGCCGGTGCCCACGCCGCCCCACTGGAACATGTAGCCGCCGCCGCTCGTGAACACCTGGACGCGGTGGTTGCTGAGGTCGGCGACGTAGACGTTGCCGCCGAAGCCGATGCCCACGCTGGTGGGATTGTTGAACTGTCCGTTGCCGTTACCGAACGAGCCCCACTGGAGCATGAACGGCGGCGCCTGGGCCGCGGACGTTCCCGCGAGCGCGAGCGACAGGATCCCGATGGACGCAAACCTTGCTAGCCAGGTTCTCATTGGGGTGGCCTCCTGCAGTTGATGTGGGTGCGTCGAGGAGTTGTCTGAACGATGCGGCCGCGCTCAACTCCTGATTGGGGACGCGAAAAACGCTCGCGAGCGCGAAGGGAATCCGCACGGGGCGCATGATAGGCGATCGCGCGCGCGCAAGCAGCGGAAAACTCGCCCGCCCGGCGTTTTGTTTGCCGCGCTCGACCGCGAGCCGGGGTCGCGCGCGGCAAGTTCCTGCGTCCCTTGAGTTCGATGGCGTGACAACTTCGTTGAGCCTGCCTATCCTGACCGGTCCGACCCTCTCGACCCGACCCGAAGGACGCCATGACCCGCACCCCCCACGTCGCCTATTTCTGCATGGAGTACGGGCTCCACGAGTCCTTTCCCATCTATTCGGGAGGGCTCGGCGTGCTGGCGGGCGACACCATCAAGGCCGCGCACGACCTGCGAAAGCCGATGGTGGCGGTGGGCCTGCGCTGGGAGCGCGGCTACTGCGTCCAGTACATCGACGACGCCGGCAGGCCCTACGAGGAGTACCCGGGCTACGACCACGGATTCCTCGAAAACACCGGCGTCCGGGTGCGGGTCCGGATCCGCGGCCGGGAGGTGCCGTGCGACGTGAAGGTGACCCAGCGCTTCGGCCACGTTCCCCTCTACCTCATCGATCCCTACCGCGCCGAGGACCGCTGGATCACCCACCGGCTCTACGAGGCCGGAACCGACGTGCGGATCGCGCAGGAGATGCTGCTCGGGATCGGCGGCGTGAGGGCGCTCAACTGGCTCGGGATCCCGGTGCACACCTTCCACTTCAACGAAGGCCACGCGGTGTTCGCGGGGCTCGAGATGATGGCCGAGCGCATGGAGGCCGGGCAGTCGTTCCCGTCCGCCTGGCAGGAGGTGCGGCAGCGCATCGTGTTCACGACCCATACGCCGGTCGAGGCCGGCAACGAGCAGCACGCCCTCAAGGACCTGCGGCGCATGGGCGCCTGTCTCCAGCTTTCCGGCTCCGAAATGCGCGAGATCGGCGGCGACCCGTTCAACATGACGGTGGCGGGCCTGCGGCTGAGCCGCGTGGCGAACGCGGTGTCCGGGCTGCACGGCGAAACCGCGCGCCGGATGTGGGCGCACGTCGAGCACGCGGCGCCGATCCTTTCGGTCACGAACGGCGTCCACGCGGGCACCTGGCAGTCGGATCGCGTGGCGGCCGCGAAGGACGACGCGGCGCTCTGGCACGCGCATCGCGACCACAAGGCGGCGCTGCTCGACGAGGTCGAGCGCCGGACCGGGACCGCGTTCGACCGCGAGGCGCTCACGATCGGCTTCGCGCGCCGCGCGGCGACGTACAAGCGCGGCGACCTGATCCTGCGCGACGTGGCGAGGCTCGAGACCCTTCTGGCCAACCACCGCGTTCAGCTGCTCTTCTCGGGCAAGTCCCACCCCGACGACGCGGCGGGCAAGG
The DNA here is from genome assembly GCA_964542745.1 of uncultured bacterium. Lineage (GTDB taxonomy): Bacteria > Eisenbacteria > RBG-16-71-46 > RBG-16-71-46 > RBG-16-71-46 > DATKAB01. The sequence continues at coordinate 31,286 of CAZIVR010000022.1, read as the reverse complement.
CCGTGATCGCGAAACTGGTGGCGGCGCAGCGCGGCCATCCCGGCAAGGTCGCCTTCCTCGAGAACTACGACATGGGCGTGGGGCGCCTGCTCACGCGGGGCTGCGACGTCTGGCTCAACAACCCGATCCGCCCGCTGGAGGCCTCCGGCACCTCGGGGATGAAGGCGGCGATGAACGGGGTGCTCAATCTCAGCATCCTCGACGGCTGGTGGCCGGAGGGCTGCGAGCACGGCGTGAACGGCTGGGCCATCGGCGGCGAGGATTCGGGGGACGACGCGAAGGACCTGGCCGCGCTCTACGACGTGATCGAGGGTGAGGTGCTCCCGGCGTGGGCGGACCGCGCCCGCTGGCTGGGGATGATGCGCGCGAGCATCGCGATGGCGACCTCGAAGTTCTCGGCGTCCCGCATGGTGCGCGAGTACTTCGAGCGGATGTACGAGGCCCCGCACCCCGCGCGCGGCCCGGCCGCGCCGGGGCCGCTCGACGCGATCGAGGCGCACGGCCCATCCCCCGCTCCCGGACCCGGGGCCGGCTCGGGCGGAACTTCCGCCTGAGATTTGTCTTGCCGCGGCGCGTCGCGGGGGCCTAGGCTTTTCGCATGACGAACCACGGACGCGCGCGCCGATACGCCTATCCCATCCCCTTGCGGGATGGGCCCTCGGCCTGATCACGCGCCCAACGCGCGTCCGACGCCCACTTCCGCATCCCGGAGGTGGGCGTTCGCCTTTCGCCTCCGGGACGCCTCCGGAGGAGCCATGACCCAAGTCCCGCTCACGCTCGCCGCCGTCCGCGGCGCCGTCCAGGTCCACGAGAACCGCGCCGAGGCGGTGCGGGAGGCGACCGCCCGGCTGCTGGCGGCGCTGGTCGATCGCAACGCGCTGCGGCCGGAGTCCATCGTGAGCGCGATCTTCACGGCGACCCCCGACCTCGACGCCGACTTCCCCGCCCACGCGGCGCGGCTCCTCGGCTGGACCGACGTGCCCCTGCTCGGCGCGATGGAGATGGCGGTGCCGGGCGCGCTCCCGCGCGTGGTGCGCGTGCTGCTCACCGTGCAGGGGGTGCCCGCGGGCCGCCGGCTCGTGCCCGTGTACCTCGGCGGCGCGGCGGCCCTGCGGCCGGACCTCTCGGAAGGCGCGAACCCGGGCATGGCGGGAGCGGCGGAGCGGGCCGAGCCGGGCGGACGCGACACGCGAACCATCGCGATCCTCGGGCTCGGCCAGGTCGGCGGCTCGATCGGGCTCGGGCTCGGCACGAAGCCGGGCTGGCGCCGCGCCGGATTCGACCTCGACCCGGCGGTCTCGGCGCGCGCGCTGGCCGCCGGCGCGATCGATCGCCGCGCCGAATCGGTCGAGGACGCCTGCCGCGACGCGGACCTCGCGGTGGTCGCGGTGCCGGTGGACGAGATTCCCGGCGTGCTCGCCGCGGCCGCCGCGGCGCTGCCGCCCGGCGCGGCGCTCACCGACACCGGCAGCGCGCGCGCCGGAAGTTCCGCGGCGGTCGCGCGGGCCCGGACGCTCGGCGTCCACGCGATCGGCGGCCACCCGCTCGCCGGCAACGAGGGCCGCGGCTTCGAGTCCGCGCGCGCCGACCTCTTCGCCGGAGAACGATGGGTGCTGTGCCCCGAGGATCGGGCGGCAGCGGGCACCGGCGAAGACCGCCGGTCGCGCGAGGAGCTGGCGCCGGCGCCCGCGCCTCGAGCGGCGCTCGCCATGATCGAAGCGCTCGGCGCCCGCGTCGTGTTCGCCAGCCCCGAGGCGCACGACGCCGCCCTCGCCCGCACCAGCCATCTGCCCTACCTGCTGGCGCGCGCCCTTCGCGCCGCGGGCGGGCCCGCCGACCGGGCGGGGCTCGCCGGGCCCGCGTTCCGGGGCATGACGCGGGTCGCCGCCTCCGACCCCCGCGTCGCGGAATCCTATTGCCGCCAGAACCTTGCCGAGATCCGCGCCGCCTGGGAGAGCGTCCGCGCCGAGGTGGAGCACCTGATCGCGGACCTCTCGCGGGGCCGCGCCGCAACGGGGTCTTGACCCCCCCGGGAACCGGGCGTAGCGTTCGAGTCGCCTCAAGGCGGCGTCCCCGCAAGAGCCGAGGTTCGTCATCGGGCCGCATGATTCACCGCAAGGTGCGATCTCCCTCATGGCGGTGGGAGAAACGCACATGATCGGTCGCACGCTTGGCCGTTTCCGGATCGTGGCCCCGCTCGGGCAGGGCGGCATGGCCACGGTGTGGCGCGCGCATGACGAACTCCTCGGGCGTGATCTCGCCGTCAAGATCCTCGCCGACGCGCTCGCCCAGTCCGAGGAGTCGCGCCGGCGATTCCGCCACGAAGCGCTGATCGCCGCGGGCCTCGACCACCCCGGCATCGCCGCGGTCCACGACAGCGGCGAGACCGGCGGCCTCACCTGGATCGCGATGGCGCTGATCGAGGGCGAAACCCTCGCGGAACGGATCCGCCGTTCGCTCCCTCCCGTCGCGCAGGTCGCCTCGGTCGCGTGCGCCGTCGCGGACGCGCTCGGCTACGCGCACGAGCGCGGCGTGGTCCACCGCGACGTGACCTCCCGCAACGTGATGCTCGGCAACGACGGCCGCGTGTTCGTGCTCGACTTCGGCCTCGCGCTCGCGCAGGGCGCGTCGCGCATCTCGTCGTCGGGCACGACGGTCGGCACGGCCCCCTACATGGCGCCCGAGGTGCTGATGGGCGGGAAGGCCAGCCCCGGCTCGGATCTGTACGGGCTCGGCGTCGTGATGTACGAGGCGCTGACCGGGTCGCTCCCGTTCCCGGCCGACCGGCCGGCCGCCGCGGTGTTCGCGCGCCTCCACCAGGCTCCGCGTCCGCCGCGCGACCTGCGGCCGGAGATCCCCGGGCCGCTCGAGGCGATCGTGCTGCGCTGCCTCGCGCGGGATCCCGCCCACCGGTTCGCGGGAGCGCAGGCCCTGATGGGCGTCCTGCGGGAGCTCGAGACGGGTCCGGCCTCCGCGCCCTCGGGCGCCGCGGGATCCGGGCCCCCTCCGGGCCCCGCCCCGGCCGGCGAGTCCCGGATCGCGGAGCGCATCGCCGACGGCAGCGGCGTTCTCTATCTCGCGATCCCTCCCTTCGAGGCGGCGGGAGACCGCGGCACCGACGGCGCGCTGGCGGAGACGGCCCTCGGGCTCGAGCGGTCGGCCGCCGCGGCCCTGAGCCGCCTCGAGCGGCTGCACGTGGTCCGCGCGGCCGAGACCCCGGCGTCCACCGACTCCGGGGAGCTTCGGAGGTACGCGCGCGCGATCGGCGCCAACCTGCTCGTCCTCGGGACGCTGCGGAAATCGGGCTCACGGCTGCGGGTCTCCTACGCCCTGTTCGACCCCGAGGCCGGGCTGCACCTCGAGGGCGACACGCTGGAGGGCTCGGCACTCGACCCCTTCGAGCTCGAGGACCGCTGGCTCGGGAGCCTGCGCCGTGCCCTCGCGCGGCGCACCGGCGACCCCCCGCAGCGGACGGGCGCACGACCGCGGGACCCGGCGGCGGACGAGCACTTCGTGAGGGCGCTGCGCTACCTGACGCGCCACGACCACGAGGCCTCGGTGGACGGCGCGATCGGGATTCTCGAGCGCCTCGTCGAGGCCGACCCGGGCGAGGCGAAACTCCACGCGACGCTCGCGCGCGCCTGCCTGATCAAGTACGAGCTGACCCGGGAGCGCAACTGGGAAACGCGGTGCGCGGTGGCGGCCGCGCGCGCCGCGGAGCTGGCACCCGACGCGGCGGACACGCTCCTCGCCCTCGCCGACCTGCACCGGGTGGCGGGCCGCCCCGCCGAGGCCGAGCGCGAGTACGGCCTCGTGCTCGCCCAGCGCCCGGGGGATCTCGAAGCGCGGCTGGGCCGGGCCCGGCTGCTGCATGCGGCCGGGCGGCCCGACGACGCCGAGCGCGATTGCCGGCAGGCTCTCGAAGCGCACCCCGGCGAGTGGCGCGCCCACAGCATGCTCGGGTACCTCCGGTTCTCGCGCGGGCTCTACGAGGGATCGCTGGAACCCTGGCGGCGCGTGGTCGAGCTGGTGCCCGACAGCGCGCTCGCCGCGAGGAACCTGGGCTCGGCGCTCTTCCACCTGGATCGCTACGACGAGGCCGTGGCCGAGCTGGAGCGCTCCCTCGCGATGGAACCGAACGCGATCGCCTACACCAACCTCGGCACGGTGCTCTTTCACGCCGGGCGCTTCGACGCGTGCGCGGAGGCCTTCGAGAAGAGCGTGGCCCTCCAGCCGGGCGACCCGGCGAAGTGGGGAAACCTCGGCAACGCGTACCGGTTCATCCCCGGCCGCGAGTCGAGGGCGACCGAAGCGCTGGAGCGCGCCATCGGCCTGATGCGGGAGCGGCTGGACCGCAATCCGGGCGAGGCCGAGGCGTGGGGACGGCTCGCCGGCTGGCTCGTCAACGCCGGCCGACGGGCGGAAGCGGAGGCGGCCCTCGCCGAAGCGCTGCGCCGCGGACCCGGCGACGTGCACTGCATGGTGAACGCGCTGCACGTGCACTGGCAGCTCGGCCATCGCGCCGAGGCGCTGCACTGGGCGCGCGAGGCGGTGCGGCACGGGTACGGGCCCCACACGCTGCGCCGGAGCCCGGATCTCGCAGGCCTGCGGGGCGATCCCGAATTCGAAGCAGCGCTGTCCCATGCTCCCGGAAAGCGGGAGGGCCAGGAGCCCGGGCTCGACGGGCGGGAGGAACGAACATGAAGAAGAAGGCCGCACGGAAGAAGCCGGCGAAGCGCCGCAAGGCGGCGAAAAAGGGTGCCCGCCGCGGGAAGTCCGCGACCGGAAGGGCCGCCCGGAAGAAGGCGGCGCGCAAGCGGACGCGCAAGGGAGGCACGGGAAGAAAGCCGAGCGGCGGGAAGCCACGGAAGCCACGGAAGCCGCGCAAGCCGCGGAAGCCGCGGAAGCCGCGGAAACCGGCGAAGCCGCCGAAGCGGAGGCGCCGGAGGAAGACGCCTCGCTCCTCGACGCCGGGGTCGCGTGGAACGAAGAAGAAGGAGACGGTCCGGCTCGTCTATCCGGGCGGGCCTGACCGGGTGCCCAAGCTGAGCACGGCCCGGGGGGACAAGGTCCGCTGGTTGAACGAGGATGCGGTGGACCACACGCTCACCTTCGCGGTCTGGATTTTCAACGAGCCGAGCGGGCCGATCCTCGTACCCGCGGGGCAGCACACGGGCTGGTACACGCTGCAGGGCGGGCTCGCCGCGCGCACGCATTCGTACGGGATCGCGCCGCCGTTCCCGGCGCAGGGGCCGCCGGATCCTCCCCAGGTCGAGGTGGGGCCCTGACCGGAAGCCTGCGGTGAACCCGTCCGCCTCACGCGTCCTCTCCCGCCGGCGGGGGCCCTGCCCCCGCCGGGCGGGCCTCCTGCTGCTCGTTCCCGCGCTCGCGGGCTGCGCTTCCGCGATCCACGAGCTTCCACCGCGGGACAACACGGGCACCTACGACACCCTCGTCTCCACCTGCCCCCGGCCCGACGAATTGCTTTGGGAGCCGACGCGGTACCGGGTCCTGAACCGGCCGACGAACTTCCCGAAGCTCCGGCCGATCCTCGCGCGACCACCCAAGCGGCCGCCGATTCCGCCGCCGCTCCCGGGGCCGCCGGGGCCGATCCCCGGTCCGCCGCCCCCCTTCCACAAGCCCGGGAAGCTCCATCCCCTGCTGCGCGACCACCTGGCCTCGCCCGGGCCCGCGCGCCGCGAGACCCTGCTCGTGACGTTCCGCGAAACGCTGCGGATCCCATCCCTCCCGTCGCTCGACGAACGGAGCCCGAAGACTTCCCCGCACAACGCCGCCCGGCTCCTCCAGACGAGGCTCCGCATCGCGCAGATCGAGGCGCTGCGGGACAGTGCCTTCGACGCGGACTCGCTCGACCTGGTCGTGAACTTCGGGGCCACCGTGCTCCACCGGCACTGGCTCACCCACTCCATGGTGATCGCCATGCCGCTCGAGCGCGTGCCCCTCCTCGCGCGACGGCGGCACGTGGTCTACATCCAGCCGATCATCGGCAACGAACCGCCTCCCAGCTGTCCCACGGACGCCACGAGCGTGTCGAACGGCTCCGCGCTCGACAACCCGCTCGAGGGCCGGCGGCAAATGCAGAGCGACGCGTTCCGGAACTTGGGGCTCGCCTACGGCTACCTCAGCCTGCTCGATACCGGAATCTGCCCCGGACACTGCCTCCTGGACGGGGCCAAGCTGGGCGTCGCCGGGGATTGCGTCCACGGAGGGCCCGACTGCCAGGACACGACGCAGCCCGGATTCGATCCCTCGGACCAGTACGCCTCCGGCGGCGGGCACGGCACGGCCAGCGCCGCGCTCCTCGTCGGCGACGGCTCGATGGGCGACGAATGGCGCGGCGCCACCGACGGCGCGCTCGACTACTTCCAGGTCTTCTCGCCGGGAACCTGCGGCAGCTACGGACTGTGCCTGAACGCCGACGCCGCGGTGCACGCGTTCGAGGACGCGCTCGCCAGCGGCGATCGCGTCATCCTCGCCGAACTGAGCAGCCTCGCCTCCGACTGGGGCGCCGTGGGCATGAGCGCCCAGAACGCCTACGAAGCCGGCGCGGTCGTGGTGGCGGCGAACGGAAACCAGGGCCCGACCTCGGGCACCGTCACGAGCCCCGCGTCCTCGCCGTGCGTGATCGGAGTCGGCGCCCGGGACGCCGAATACCTCGTCACGGACGCGGCCCAGAGCCTCGGCCCGGCCTACGGGGGCCGCATCAAACCCGACATCCAGGCTCCGACCGCGCTGGAGACCGCGCGGATCGCGGTCGGAGACTGCGAGGGCAGCTCGCGCCTCGGGACCCACTCGGGAACCAGCGGCGCGACGCCGCTCGCCGGCGCGGCGGCGGCGCTCCTGCGGAACTGGATGAAGGCTGGCGGGGACGACGTGGCTCCGGGGCACGTCTACGCGGGCATGATCCTGAGCGGGCGCCACCACGGATCGAACCTCAACCACACCGAGGGCGCGGGCATCCTCGAACTGCCCACCGACGGTTGCGCCTGGTGGGGATCCGGGATCACCGGCCGGGGCTCGACATGGCCGGTGGAACTCGATCTCACCGAGGTGGAGGCGGACTCGCTCGAAGTCGCGGTCTGGTGGCCCGAGGATCTCGCGGTGGATGCCGCCGGACTCCCCGTCATCCGGCACAACGACCTCGACCTGTTCGTCGTGGACCCGGCGGGCGTCGCCGCGGCCGCCAGCCTGCAGTCCGCGAGCATCTTCGAGCGCGCGACCGCCGCGCTCACCGCGAAGGGCGTGTGGACCCTGCGGGTCGAGGGCGTGGATTTCGCGGATCCCAAGGCGAATCAGGTGTTCTACTGGATGGCGGCGGCGCGAAAGAAGCGCTGACGGCGCCGCGGCCGGTCCACGCGCTCCGCCTACTCCGCCGCGACCTCGATCAGCTCGAGCCGGGCGACGTACTCCTCGGGCAGCCGGTGATGCCGCGCGCCGCGCAGCATCGCGTCCAGGTAGCGGCGCGAGGGCGGCGACGGGTTCGAGGGGCGCGCGATGTAGAGGTACGGCCGGATGCGCCGCGGGATCGATCCGTCGTCGGAACGCGTGAGATCCACGGTGGCCGACTCCCGGTCGCAGGCGTTGTGCTGGTCCCCGGGCCCCAGGTAGCCGTCCTTCCGGTCCAGTGCCGCGATTTCCTCGTCGCTCACGTCGTAGACCATTCCCCACACCGTCTCGCCGTGCGCGAGCTGCGGCGCGGCGATCCCTCCGCCCCACTCGGGCGAGAATCGCGGGAATCCCAGCCTGTGGTCGGCGAGCGCGGCGAGCCCCACCACGCGGTGCCCGGGACAGAGCGCTCGCATGATTTCCGGATCGAGGTTCGAGGCGTAGGCGAAATAGAGCATCGCGGATTCCCGTGGAATGGCCGGCGTCTTCGGCTGCGGGCCCGGGCGGTGCGGAGCGCGACCGCGGGCGCAAGAGGTGCCGCCAGCATACTCCAATCCCGCGCGGGACCGGGCGAAGGCGCCCCCGGCCTCTCGAACCCGCGGCGGTGGGCCGGGAACGACGGCCGCCGCGCGATCGCGCCGTGGGCGCGTCCGCAAGGTTGTGCCGGGCTCGAACCGGCCACTATCATGCGGCGTCGGCGCCTTGCCCCCCTCGCACTCCCCTGCCGCGACCCTCACGGAGGCTGGATCCATGCCCGTGGACGTTCTCGCGTTCGGCCCGCATCCCGACGACGCCGAAATCGGCTGCGGGGCCATGCTGCTCAAGCTCAAGCACCTCGGCCACACCACCGGCATCGTGGACATGACCACCGGGGACATGGGCTGGGGAACTCCCGAGATCCGGGCGGAGGAAAGCCGCCGGGCCGCGGAGATCCTGAAGCTCGACGTGCGCGAGAACCTCGACATGGGCGATTGCCGCGTCGAGGACACGTTCGAGAACCGGGTCAAGGTGGTCACGATGCTGCGGCGGCACCGGCCCCAGGTGATCTTCGCGCCCTACTACGACCTGCCGATCGGCCGGGGCCTCGGACACAACGACCACTACAAGACCGGCCAGATCGTCTCGAACGCCTACAACCTCTCGCACCTCGCCAAGGCCCCCGCGCCCGGAGAACCGCACCAGGCGAAGGCGATCTACTACTACTTCCTGCCCCCCGGCACCGTTCCCACGTTCATCGTGGACGTGACGCCGTACGTGGACCCGTGGCTCGCGGCGCTCGACTGCCACCAGAGCCAGTTCCATCACCCGGACCGCCCGCGGCCCGCGCACCTCCCGCAGGTGCGCGACGTCTTCCTCACGTTCGCGAGCTACTGGGGCTGGCAGATCGGCGCCAGGTACGGGCAGGCGTTCCTCGCCACCTCGCCGCTCAAGATCGGCGACCCCCTCGAGCTCGTGAAGGACGTGATTCCGCGCCCCTGAGGAGGCCTTCCGTGGTCCGGATCCGATTCCACGGGCGCGCGCTCGCGCTGTTGCTGCCGATCCTGATCGCGGCGCCCGCCACGGCCGCCGACACCGCCGAGGCCCGCGCCCGGCGCCTCGCCGACGAGTTCCTCGCGGGCTGGACGGAGCGGCATCCCGAGGAGGCCACGCGGCTCGGCGACCACACCGGCGACCGGAGGCTTCCCCTGCTGTCGGCGGTCGCGCTCGCCGCGGACGCCGCGTGGTACCGGGCCCAGCGCGAGTCGCTCGACGCGCTTCCGATGGAGGGCCTGCCGGCGGGCCTGCGCGACGACCTGCGGCTCGCGCGGATCGCCGCCGCGCGCCGGGTCCGCGAGCTCGAACGCGAACGGCTCCACGAGCGGGACCCCGGGTACGCGCTCGAGCCCCTGCGCGTCGCCCTCACCGGGCCGATGCGGAGTCTCCACGCGAGCGCCTGCGCGCGCAGCGTGGACCTGCGCGACCGGCTGCGCGCGGTGCCGGAGTACCTCCGCGACGCCCGAATCGTGGCGACGCGACCCGAGCGGCCGGCGGTTGAGCACGCGCTCGACCGCGTGGACGCGCTGCTGGCGCTGTGCCGGGTGGACCTGCCGGAGGCCTTCGCCTCGTGCCGGGAGGCCCGCCTGCAGGCGGATCTCGCGGTGGCCGACTCGCTCGCCACGCAGGCGCTCTCCGCCTACGCCCGGCACCTCCGGGTGAACCTGCTGCCTGCGGCCGGGGCGGCGATGCCGATCGGCGCCGACGTCTTCGCCGCCCGGCTCGAGGACGTGGCGGGCGGGCCCGTCGCGCTCCCCGCGCTGCTCGCGCGCGCCCGCGCGGAGTGGGAGCGGGTGGCCGCGGCCCGGGTTCCCGCGCCCGCCGGGGACGCCGTCCGCATCGAGGCCGACTCCGCGAACGCCCTGCTCGAGAGCATGCGCCGGGAATTGCGGCGGGCGGGCGAGTGGTCCGCCGACCCCGACCGGATCGAGGCCACCGACCGGCCCGCGCCGCGGACCGAGGGCGCGCTGGTGACGCTCGGCTCCTGGGATCCGCGCGGGCCGCGGGCCCGGCTCGACTTCGGCCCGGCGCCCGGCACCGATCCCGGGGACGGCGCGCTCGCGGCGGATCCGATGGGGTCGCGCGAGTCCGCGGAGCTGGCCCTCGCGCGCGAGGGCGTGCCGGGGCGCGCGGCGTGGGCGGCCGTGGAGGCGCGCGAGGGCTCGCGCCTCCGCCAGGCGCTCGGGCTCGCCGCGGTGCGCGACGGCTGGTCGCGGGTCGCCGAGCGGATCTGGCTCCGCACCGCCCCCGCCGCCTCGCGCGAGACGACGCGACGCTGGGTGGACGCGCTCGAGCGCGAGCGGCTGGCCCGCGCGATCGCCGAGCTCATGCCGAGGGTCGAAGGCGCCACGCTCGACGAGGTGGCGGGGTGGCTCGAGCGGGGCGCGGGGCTCGCCGCGCCCGCCGCGCGGCTCGCGGCCCGCGAGGCGGCCGGATTCCCGCAATGGGCGGCGTCCACGCTCGCGCTCTGGAAGCTGGAGGAAGCGATCGACCGGGAGCGGGAGCGCGCGGGCGGCCGGTTCGATGCCGCGGCGTTCCACGCGGCGCTCGCGGGCCGCGGCGCGGTGCCGCTCGCGTGGTTCGACGAGCCGCGCGCCGACGCGGCGGCCGCCGGCCGGGAACGGCGGCCCTGATGGAGCGCTTCGCCGGCCGCTACGGTCTCCTCAAGAAGCTCGGCAGGGGCGGCATGGGAGAGGTCTTCCTCGCCGTGGATCTCGACTCGGGCGCCGAGGTCGCGCTCAAGCGGCTGACGGCGGCTGCGTCGGGGCATGGAACGCTGCGCGCCGAGTTCGAGGCGCTCGCGCGCGTGCAGCATCCCTCGGTGGTCCGCGTCGTCGAGCTCGGCTTCGACTTCGAGGGGACTCCGTTCCTGGTCATGGACTACGTGCCGGGATGGCCCGCCGACCAGGTCGTGCGCCCGGGCGATTGGAACGCGCTGGCCGCGGTGGCGGCGCGGGTGGCGGGCGGACTCGAGGCCCTGCACGCGGCCGGAGTCGCCCATGGCGACCTGAAGCCCGCCAACGTGCTGGTCGGCGCTCCGGGCGCGGACGGACTCCCGAGCGACGTCCGGCTCGTGGACTTCGGGCTGGCCGCGCTCGCGGGGAGCGGCGCCGAGGGCTCGCGCGGCACGCCCGGGTTCACGGCGCCCGAGGTGGTCGCGGGCGGCCCCGCCGACGCCCCGGCCGATCTCTACGCCTTCGGCGCCACGCTCTTCGCGCTCGCGGGGGGCCGGCCGCCTTTCGAGGCCCCCGACCCCACCGCGGTCCTCGCGCGCCAGCGGGCCGGCCCGCCTTCGGCGCTCCCGCTCGAGGAGGCCGGGGTGCCCGCCGGCTGGGTGCGGCTGATCCTGCAATGCCTCGCGCCCTCGCCGGCCGAGCGGCCGCGCGGCGCGACCGAAATCCGCAAGACCCTCGAGGCGCTCGCTCCCCAGGCGCGCCGGCCCCTCTCGGAACGGCTGGCGACCCAGGTGCTGATCGGCCGCGAGCGCGAGATCGCGCGGATCGAGCGCGCGTGGCGCCGCGCCGAGGAGGGAACCCGCACGGTGCTCGTGACCGGCGAGAGCGGCATCGGCAAGAGCGCGCTGCTCGACGCGTTCGCGTTTCGCGGCGCGCTGGCCGGGCGCTGCGTGATCCGCGTGTCGGTGGCCTCCGCCGCGGAGCCCGCCGCGGCGTGGCGGGCGATCGCGCGGCGGACCGCCTCGGAGGCGCGCGTCGACTGGCGCGAGCTCCCCGCCGCGGCGCGGGCGGCCCTCGAGGATCACGCTCCCGAACCCGGCGAGGCCGCGCTCGCCGAGGTCTCGGGCCGCATGGCCGAATGGATCCGGGCGATCGCGGCGAGGAGCGGCGCGCCCTGCGTGCTGCTCGACGACGCCGACGCGCTCGACCCGGCGTCGCTGCGCGCCCTGCGCCGCTCGATGCTGGGCGGCGCGTCGGCGTCCGTGCTGTGGGTGCTGGCCCGACGGCTGGACCGCGGCCCGCTGCCGGACGAGGAGCGCCTGCTGGTGGGCGCCGGGGCGTGGGAACGCCTGCCGCTCGAACCGCTCGATCGCGACTCGATCGCGCGCTTCGCCGCCTCCCGGCTCGCGGCCGAGCCGCCCGCCGAACTGGTCGAGTTCCTCTGGCATCGCGCGGCGGGACACGCGGGCCTCACGGTCGAGGCGATGCGGGCCGCCGCCGATGCGGGCGCCCTGCGCGACGGCGCCCTGGGCGTGGAGGCGGACGCCGCCGCGCTGTCCGCGCTCCCGATGCTCGCCGATTTCGAGGCGACGCGCCTCGGGAGGCTGAACGGACTGTCCGAGGCCGCTCGCGCCGGGGCGCGCCTGCTCGCCGCGCGCGGCGTTCCGCTCGACGCCGCGGCGCTCCGCCGCATCGAGCCGCGGCTCACGGAGGACGCGCTCGAAGCGCTCCGCGACCAGGGGCTCGCCGGGCGCGACGATCAGGGCGCGTGGAGCCTGCTGCCACCGGCGCTCGGGGCCCGCGTGATCGAGGAGACGCCGCCCGCGGCGCTGCGGGAGATCCACTCGGCGATCCTCGCGGCCGGCTCGCTCACCCCGCGCGAAACGTTCGTGCACCGCAGAGGCGTCGGGGACCGGACCGGGGCGCTCGAGGCGGCGGAGGCGGCCTTCGCGGCCTCTCCCGACCCGGCGCTGGCCGCCGAAGCCGCCGCGCTCGCGGCTCCGGGCGACCGCGCGGCCGAGGCCTCGTGGCTCGACCGCGCCGCGCGCCTGTGGATGGACCAGGGCCGCTACTCGAAGGCCGCGCCCCTGCTCGAGCGGGCGCTCGAGTCGGGCGCCGATCCCGCGGGGCGCTCCGACCGGTGGGGCAGGCTCACCACCTGCCTGCTCCGTAACGGCGATCTCGCGGGCGTCGAGCGCGCGGCGGCCGAAGCGCGGCGAGAGCCCCTCACGGACGCGGCGATCGCCCTGGTCCGCACCAACGAGGCGGCGCGGCTCCTCGCGCTCGGAAGGACGGAGGACGCCCTCGCGGCCGCGCGCGACGCGGTGGACATCGCCCGGCGCGCGGGAGACCACCGCGCGCTGGGGGCGGCGACCCAGACCGAAGGCGCGTGCCTCTCCCTGCTCGGCCGGAATCGCGAGGCCCAGCTTTGTGCCGAGCGGGCGGCCGAAGATTACCGCCGCGCGGGCGACGATCGCGGCGCACTGCGCACCGAGTGCTTTCGCGCGAGTTTGATCTGGAAAACGGGCAAACCACGTGACGCCGCGTCGCTGTTCCGAACGACGCTGGACGCCGCCCGTTCGACGCACTCGCGCCTCGTCATCGAGGAGTCTTCGACGTTGCTCTCCGGGGTGCTGGTCACGCTGGGCAGCTGGCGCGAGGCTCGCGATTTTCAAAGCCAGGCGCTGCGATGCGCTCTCGAAGACGGACGCGCCTATCACTCGGCTCTGGCGATGGGGAACCTCGCCCAGTTGGACGGGCTCATGGGATCTCTTCGCGAAGCGCGGATCGAGCTTCGGCGCGCCGTCCGGCTCGCCCGCGCCCACTCCCCCAGGGACCTCGGGCTCCTGCATCGGGTGGCGGCCACGATCCTTGCCGCGGGGGGCGCGCTTTCCGAGGCTCGGCAGCGCGCGGAGCGGGCGGTCATGGTGGTGCGCCGCAGCTCGCCCGAGGATCAGCTGGATTGGTGCCTGTTCGAGCTCGGGCGCGTGAACGCGAGACTCCACAACTGGCACTCGGTGGCGCCGCCGACGGAGACGCGCCTCGCATCGGGCCGGAGGTCGGGTTCCGTCGAAGACGTCGCCCTCGCGTCGCTTGCGGGTCGCGCGGCCCTGCGGCTCGGGAAAGCCGATCGCGCGCTCGAGCTTCTGGGCACCATCGAGTCGTGGCCCGTGTCGGCCTCCGGCGCCTACGCGGGCGCGCTGGCGCTTCAGCTTCGCGCGGAGATCGCGTTGTTCCGGCCGGGGTATGGCCCGGGCCCGGAGTTCGCGGATCGAGCGCTCGAGGCCTTCGCGTCGCTCCCGGCCGTGCCCGACCGCTGCGCCGCCGCGCTCGAGTTCGCGAGGATCGCGGCGCAGAACCGGTCGGCCGATGCGGAGATCCTCGAGCGGTGGCTCGACGAGGCCCTCGCGGGCTTCGAGCGGCTCGGGGACCGCGCCGGAAGGGAACAGGCGCTGGCGATCGGGATGAAATGGTATCGCGACTCGCGGGACGCCTCGGCGGGCCCGGGCCGCAACCGCGACCTGCTCGAAGTGGTCGGACGCCTGATCGAGTCGCTCTCCGACTCCAACGAGCTGGTGCAGCGCGCCATGCGGCTCGCCGTCGAGCAGTTCGACGCCGAGCGCGGGCTCCTGTTGCTCCTGGACCCCGCGTCGGGCGAGCTCGACATCCGGGCGGAGCACGGGATCACCGACCCGACGTCCCGCCGCGAGGCCGCCACGTTCAGCCGGAAGGTCGTCGAGCGCGTCACCCAGAGCGGCGACAGCCTGCTCATCGAGGACGCGAAGACCAGTCCGACCGGGGCTTCGCCCAGCATGCTGGACCTCGGGCTCCAGTCCATCCTGTGCGTGCCGATGTTTCGCGCCGGCAAGGTGCTCGGAGCCGTCTATCTCGACAACACGCGCCGGCGCGGGGCGTTTCACGACGCCGACCGCAAGCAGCTCGAGGGCTTCGCCCAGCTCATGGCGATCGCGATCGAGAAGAGCCGGGGAGCCGAGGAAGTGCGGCGGGCGAACGAGGAGCTGGTGGGCGAGAACCTCTCGCTGAGGCAGGAGGTCGAGAGCCGGTTTCACCCGAGCGGCATCGTCGGGACCAGCTCCGCGATGCTGCGCGTCCTGGCCGTGGTCGAGCGGGCGGCCCAGGTTCCGGCCACCGTGCTCCTCACCGGCGAGAACGGCACGGGCAAGGAACGGCTGGCCCGCGTGCTCCATCACTCCGGCCCGAGGCGGAACGGTCCGTTCGTGCCCGTCAATTGCGGCGCGATTCCCGAGACCCTGCTCGAGAGCGAGCTGTTCGGCATCCTGCCCAAGGTGGCGAGCGACGTTCACGGCCGCGACGGCCGTTTCGTCGAAGCGAATCGTGGAACGCTGTTCCTCGACGAAATCGGCGAGATGCCGCTCAAGGCCCAGGTCGCGCTGCTCTCGGTGCTCTCGAACCGCGAGGTGATCCCGGTGGGCGGAGGAAAGCCGATCCCGGTGGACGTGAGGGTGATCGCCGCGACCAACAAGGACCTGCGCCGCGGGATCGAGGAGGGAAAGTTCCGCGAGGACCTTTTCTACCGGCTCAACGTGATCCCGATCGAGGTGCCGGCCCTTCGCGAGCGCAAGGCGGACATCCCCGCGCTGGCTCGCCATTTCGTGGAGCATTTCTCGAGGCTGCAGGAGCGCGACGTGCCCGAGATGTCCCCCGAGTTCCTGGCCGCCCTCGTCCAGAACGACTGGCCCGGGAACGTCCGCGAGCTGCAGAACTACGTCGAGCGCGTCATGGCGATGACCCCCGGAAAAATCCTGCAGCCGTTTCGCGCCTCGGGGGAAGCCGAGGAACGAAGCCCCAGGGCTCAGGCGCTGGGCAAGCGCCGGCTCGGCGATCTCCTTGCCGAGGTCGAGCGTCGCGCGATCGCCGAGGCGATGGAGCGAGCGCGCGGCAACCAGAGCCTCGCCGCGCGGGAACTGGGGCTCACCGAGCAAACCCTGCGATATCGCCTGAAAAAACAGGGAGTTGCCGGGAGTCGCAAAATATCGCGACTTCGCAATAATCGGCGAAAACCGAGAACTCCATAGAGATCGTGCGATTCGCGCGTTGCGCGACGTGCAATTCGCAAGGATCGGCGAAATGCGCGGCCGACTGCCGTGATCTGCCGTTGGTCACGGATGTCGCGCAATGACATTGACGACAACGTTTTGCGCGAGATCCACCCTTCGTTTCCTGCGTGGCATGGATCTCGCCCTGCAGAGCCTTCCGAACAGGGTTCAATTCCCACCGGGAGGCAAAAATGCAGGCAGCGCGTCGCGCCCTCGTGATCCTTTCGTTCTCCGCCAGCCTCTCCGCTCTGGCGTGCGGCCTCTGTCTCGCGCAGTCCGCCCAGCCTCCCCTGGTCGGCGGCAATTCCCTCGTCGTGTCTCGTGCGTCCGTACCGGCTCCTACCGCTCCGACGATGCCAAGCCTAGCGACGGCTCTGGCGGACTCGTGGCGCTGGAACCTGGTCGCTCTCGCCAGCGCCCGCGGCTGGGCGTGGTCCTTCGCTCCGGCATTGGCCGCAAGCTACTCGCGGCCCGTCGCCGTCCGGCGTCGAGCGATCTGAAAGCCCGGTGGACACCGCCATCACGGGACACACGATGCAAGGGGGCGCGAAAGCGCCCCCTTCATCCTTTCCGGGCCGCGGCCGGCCGGGGCTCTCGAATCTCCTCGTCACCGGCGGCGAGGTCGAAGACCGCTTCCTGATCGCTCGCGAATACCACGAGTCGAGCCGGCTGCGGCAGGGCCCGTTCGTCGCCGTCCGCGCCGGGCAGGCGGAATTCTCCGTGGCGCTCCTCGGCCGGCTGACCCGCGCCCGGGGCGCGGTCGGGGATCCGTTTCATCGCGCCGAAGGCGGCACGCTGTTCGTGGACGAGATCGAGACCCTCGAACTCGAGACCCAGCGCCTCTTCCTCGAGTTCCTCCGGCGGGGCCGCTCCGAAGGGCCGGACGACTCGGGCTGGGCCGGCAGGGTCGCGGTGGGCGCCTCGCGCGAGCTCGGCCCGCTGGTGGCGGCGGGTCGCTTCCTCGCGCCGCTTCACGACGCCCTCGACAAGATTCGCATCGACCTCGGCCCGCCGGAAGGGCGCGCGGGGTGCGCGTGAAATCCTCGCCGCGCTTCCGCGTGCTGCTGATGAGCCGGGCGCCGCGCGTGCATCTCGAGGTCGTCCACTCGCTACGTCGCGCCGATGCCGAAGTCCGGATCGCCACCGGTCCCGCGCGAGCGCTGGCCCTGCTCCGCCATGCGCCCGAACTGGTGCTGGTGGACCTCGCCCATGGCGCCGGCCTCAACACCACGGTGGTCCGCATGCTCAACCGTCCCCGCGGCGCCACGCTGGTGCTGGCCATGCACGAGGGGAATCTCGAGCACGCGGAGCCGGCGGTGTCGCAGCTGTGCGTGGACGGCTATTGCCGCCCGAGCGACCTGATCGGCCGCATGGCCCTCGCCGGGAGCGCGGTCCTGCCGCAGTCGCCGCTCCTCCACTGACGCGCCCCCCGGGGCCCTCCCGGGAGAGATTTTTTTGACGCCCGGCGCGCCGCCGGTCTAAAGTCGCACGGGCTTTTTCGCCGATACCACGGATGGGTCGGCAGCCGCCGTTCCGGCAACACCCCCAAGGAGGCATCATGTCGCTCCCCGCCCTGCGGGCGTGCGGGCTCGTGCTACTCGGCGCGCTCGCCGCAATCCCGGCCACGATGGCCGAATCCGCCCCGGCCCCGTCTTCCAGGGCCTCCTCGTCGGCCACGTACCAGAACGCCGCCACCGCCACGAAGCGTCCGGCGCGGCGCCGCGCGCGCGCCCGCAAGGCCCCGCCCGGCGGCGTGTGGGCCCGGAACGCGGTGGTGATGGATCCGGCCACGGGCGAGGTGCTCTACCAGAAGAACGCCGAGCGCTCGGTGCCGATCGCCAGCATCACCAAGCTCATGACGGTGATGGTGTTCCTCGAGCAGCAGCCGGATCTCGAGCGCGAGGTCGAAGTGACGCTCGACGAGCTCAACGGCGGAGGGCACACCCAGCTCCGCAACCGCGAGCGCGTTTCGCTGCGCGACCTGCTCCACATGAGCCTGATGTGCTCGGACAACGTCGCGACCCGCGTGCTGGCCCGCGAATCGGGGCTGCCCCGCGAGGACTTTCTCGCGCGCATGAACCGGAAGTCGCTGGAGCTCGGCCTCACCCACACGCGCTTCGTCGAGTTCACCGGGCTCGACGCGCGCAACGTTTCGACCGCCACGGACGTGGCGCGGCTGCTGCAGGCCGCGGCCGGCCACGATCTCATGCGCGGGATCATGACCCAGCCCAGCCACGAATTCCGCACCGCGCGGCGCGCGCACTTCATCGGCAACACCAACCGGCTGCTCTACGGGCGCTACGAAATCCTCGGCGGCAAGACCGGGTTCATCAGCGCGGCGGGGTACTGCTTCGTGACGTGGATCCGCACCGAGGGCCGCGACATGATCGCCGTGGTGCTCGGGGCGCCGACCAACGCCACGCGCTTCGCCGACGTGGTGCGGCTGATCCAGCGCACGACCGCGCCGGCGCCCGCGGCCGCCGCGCCGCGCTCCTGAGCCTCCGGGCGCCACGGCGCGGACACGCGGGCGTGGCGCGCCCGACGAGGCCACGAGTCCCTTGCCGAAGGCTCCCCTGACCCCCCGCGAGCGCGCGTACTCGCTGTTCGGCGGGTTGGCCGCGGGCTGCTTCGGCGGCCTGTTCGGCGTCGGCGGCGGCATTCTCATGGTGCCGGTGCTCACCGGACCGCTCGGCGTGACGCAGCACGAGGCGCACGGCACGTCCCTCGCCGCGATCGGGGCCACCGCGGTGGCGGGACTGGCCGTCTACGCGATCCACGGCCAGGTGGACTGGCCGACCGCGGCGCTGGCCGCCCCGAGCTCCGCGATCTTCGCCCGGCTGGGCGCACGCACCGCGGCGCGAATGTCCACGCGGCGCCTCCAGTTCGCCTTCGGGGTGCTGCTGCTCGTGGTGGCGGTGCGGCTGCTCTGGAAGGCGGAGCCCGGGCCCGCTCCACTGGCCGTGATGGGAATCTGGGGCCGTCTCGCCTTCGCCGTGGCGCTCGGGAGCGCGGCCGGCTACCTCGCGGGCGTCATGGGTGTCGGTGGCGGCATCATCGCCGTTCCCGCGTTCACCCTGCTGCTGGGCATGACTCAACAGCAGGCCCAGGGAACCTCGCTGGCGCTCATCCTCCTCGCGGCGCCGGTCGGAGCCTGGGAGCACTCGAGGCGGGGGTACGTGGTGGGGCGCCTGGCTCGTTGGCTCGCGGTCGGCGCGGTCCTCGGCGCGGTCGGAGCCTCGAAACTCGTGCAGTCCGCCCCCGGCCCGCTGCTGACGAGGGGGTTCGCCATCTTCCTCGTGCTCAACGCCGTGCCGCTCCTCCTGAGATCGACGCGAACCCCCCGGACCGCCGGCGCCCCCTGAGCCGGCGGCTTCGCCGGCCCCCCGGGCGCCTCGCCGCCCTGCCCGAAAGTGCACCGCCCACAATAAGTCCTTGCCGCCAACTGACGTATTCCGATATCGTTTGGGCGGCTTTCACGGCACCTGGCGGACCCGACGAGATGGCGACCCGATCGCCACGCGCGATCCGCTCGATGGCCGGCAGCAGTTGGCGAAGGGCGAAGACGGCGTCGGCTCGCGGAGACGAGAGGGACGCACGGGCGAGACGCCCCGGTTCACGACTTCCGCATCACGGGCAGGACAACTTGGAGAGGAGACCCCCGATGAAGAAGTTCGCTACGACGATTTCCGCGCTCGCCCTCTGCGCGATCGTGAGCGGGCCCGCGCTGGCCGCGAACGCGGTTCGCATCAGCCAGGTGTATGGCGGTGGCGGCGGCAGCAGCGGCACGTACATCTACGACTACGTCGAGCTGTTCAACTACTCGCTCAGCCCGGTGAACATCGGCGGCTGGGCGCTCGAGTACGGCTCCGCCACCGGCAACTGGGGCAGCTCGGCGACCAACATCTACAACTTCCCCGCCGGCACGATGATTCAGCCCTGCTCGTACATCCTGGTCCAGACCGGATCGGCGGGAACCGTCGGCATCGCGTTCCCGGTCACCCCGGACTTCACGACCACCGGCCTCTCGATGTCCGCGACGTCGGGCAAGGTCGCCCTCTTCAATGCGACCAACTCGAACCTCGCCTGCGGCTCGGAACTCGGCGGCACGCTCGTGGACAAGGTCGCCTACGGCACCGGCAACTGCCCCGAGGGGACGGCCACGCCGGCGCTCACCTCGACGACCACCAACGTGCGCGGCAGCGGCGGCGCGACCGACTCGGACAACAACAGCGCGGACTTCACGCAGGTCTCGACGCCGTCGGTCACGATGCACAACGCGGCGAGCGGCCCGAGCACGAGCTGCCAGGTGACGCCGACCAAGGCCCAGACGTGGGGCAAGATGAAGGTCCTTTACCGGTAACGAAGGACTCGGCAGTACGGAGCCCGGCCCGTTCGGCCGGGCTCTTTTTTTTCCGGACCCGGGCCGAACCCTAAAAGCACCCGAGCACTGTCAAAGGATTGGGCCCTTCTCCGCCACGAGCCCTCCCCTGGCCCTCGCCGCGCGGCCCCGGACCCGCGGGGGCAAATCATTTCGCAACAACCGGTTAACCCGAGACTCCGGAATGGGGCAAAGTTCTCCCGGACCCGGCCGATCACTTGCTTATCGCAATGGCTGAGGCCCGCCGCTCCCAACGGTCCTCTCCGAATCATCCAGCGGTTCGCAACCCGGCCCCGTTCGGAGATCCCATGAAAGCATCCGACCAGCCCGGCGCCTCGCGCGGCCGGAAGCCCGGGCGCGCCCGGACCCCGCGCGGCGGGTGGTCCGCGAGCGGCGCCGCGGCGGCGTTTCCCGTCGAACGCGGCCGCGGCGAGACGCTCCCCGGCCCGGCACCCATGAATCCGTTGCCCGCCGAGGTCACGCGCCAGGCCCAGCGCGAGATGGACCGGCTGCGCCGCCTGCCGCCCGGCACCCCCGAGGCCGGCCACGTGCGCGCCTACCTGCAGTGGCTGTGGTCGCTGCCCTGGGAGCGGACCGCTCCCGAGGACGCCGACCTTCGCCGCGTCCAGCGCGTGCTCGAGCGCGACCACCTCGCGCTCGACAAGGTGAAGCGGCGCGTCGTCGAGTACCTCGCGGTGCGCCGCCTGAAGCCCGACTTGCCGGGCCCCGCGATCTGCCTCGTGGGCCCGCCCGGCACCGGCAAGTCGTCGCTCGGCGCGACCGTCGCCCGAGCGCTCGGCCGCCCGTTCGTGCGCCTCAGCGTCTCGGGCACCAGCGACGCGAGCGAGCTGCTGGGCGTGAGCCGCGCGCTCCCGGGCGGCCAGCCCGGCAAGATCGTTCAGGCCGTGCGGGAAGCGGGCGTGCGCAATCCGGTGCTGGTGATCGACGGCGTGGACCGGCTGGTCGGCGAGGGCGGCGTGGGCGTGAGCGAGGTGCTGCTCGAGCTGCTCGACCCCGAGTCGAGCCAGCGCTTCACCGACCAGTACGTGGGCCTGCCGATCGATCTCTCGCACGCGGCCCTGCTGCTGTGCGCCAACACCATCGACCTCGTTCCGGACGCCCTGCTCGACCGCCTCGAAGTCATCGAGGTGCCCGGCTACAGCGAGGACGAGAAGCTCGAGATCGCCCGGCGCTTCCTGCTGCCGCGGGCGCTGCACGACCACGGGCTCACCGGCCGCGAGCTGGAACTGAAGGACGACGCCATGCGCGCGATCGTCCGCCACTACACGCTCGAGGCCGGAGTGCGGGGACTGTCGCGGCAGATCGCCACCGTGTGCCGGAAGGTCGCGCTCGCGCGCGCCACCGGCAGGCGGCGCCGCCACGCGGTCACGACGGAGAAGCTCGAGACCTACCTGGGCCACCGCATCTACACGCCCGAGACCGCCGGCAAGAACGACGAGGTCGGCGTCGCCGCGGGGCTCGCGTGGACCGCCGCGGGCGGCGAGGTGCTCACGGTCGAGGCGCTCAAGATGCCGGGCCAGGGGCGGGTGGTCACGACCGGCCAGCTGGGCGAGGTGATGAAGGAGTCGGTCCAGGCCGCGCACTCCTACGTGCGGTCGCGCGCCGACATGCTCGAGATCGACCAGGAGGCGTTCGCGAATTTCGACATCCACATCCACTTCCCCGCCGCCGGCGTTCCCAAGGACGGCCCCTCGGCCGGGATCACGGTGGGGCTCGTGATCGCCTCGGTGCTGAGCGACCGCCCGATCCGCCACGACGTGGCGCTGAGCGGCGAGGTCAGCCTGCGGGGCCGCGTGCTTCAGGTGGGCGGCCTGCGGGAGAAGGCGCTGGCGGCCTACCGGGCCGGCTTCCGGGCGATGGTGTTCCCCGCGGTCAACGTGAAGGACCTCGACGAGGTGCCCGAGGACGTGCGCGCGCAGCTGGAGATGATCCCGGTCGAGACCATGGACGACGTGTTCTCGGTGGCGCTCCACCGCGTGATCGTGCCGCAGCGCATCGGCAACGACTTCGTGATCGAGGTGGAGGACGACGACGACGAGGCCGACGACGCGGCGCCTTCCGAGGCGCCGCGCCTGATGCGCCCCCGCGGGAGCTCCGGGGACTGAGCGGCGGTCCGCCCGGCCCCGCCGGACCTCAGCCGCCCTCGGAACCCTCCACGTCCTCGTCGCGCACGCGGCCGCCGCGCTCCAGCGCGCCCAGGTAATCGGCGATCAGCGCGCGCGCCTCCGCCACGTCGACGTGCGCGACCAGGATCTCCCCCCACGCGGTGGTGGACCAGTCGCGGCGCACCACGCCGTAGGCGGGGATCGTGGCGGTTCGCAGCACCGTGCGGACGCCGTGGTGCTCGAGCATCCCGCACAGCAGCGCGCCGGCCGCCGCGTCGGGCACGCGGTGGACGACCTCGGGGGGCCCCGGCTCGCCCGTGGCGGGCGGCTCGGGAGACAGCACCGCCCGGCAGCGCGGGCAGGCCGCGACCGCCGGCCCGTAGGCCGCGCCGCACTCCGGGCACCAGGCCATGCGCCCGGCTAGCCCCGCGACGCGGCGCGCGAGCCCGCGTGCTCGCGCAGCCGGCGCGCGGCTTCGACCACGTCCTCGGCACGCGTCGCGAGCGAGATCCGCACCCAGTCCGCGTACTCCGGCCCGAACGCCGTGCCCGGCAGCACCGCGACCCCGAGGGCGAGCCACTCCTCGATCAGTTCCCAGACGTCGCGCCCGCGGCGCGCGCCCGAGATGTCGGCGAACGCGTAGAACGCACCGCGCGGCGGCGGCACCACGATCGCGTCCTGTCCGGAGAGCCCGGCGAGCAGCGCGTCGCGCCGCTGCCGGTAGGCGTCCCGCATCGCCACCACCGCGTCCTGCGGGCCGGTGGTCGCGGCGAGCGCCGCGCGCTGCACCGACGGGAACACGCCGTGCGTGGTGTAGAACGAGAGCAGCGGTCCCATCACGGACCGCATCGCGGGCGGCGAGACCGCGTAGCCGACCCGCCAGCCGGTCATCGCGTAGGACTTCGAGTAGGTGTAGGCGCTCACGGTGCGTTCCGCCATGCCGGGAAGCGAGGCGATGCTCACGTGGCGGGCCCCGTCGAAGAGCAGGTGCTCGTAGGCTTCGTCGCTCACCACCCACAGGTCCCGCTCGATCGCCACCTGCGCCACGGCCTCCAGGGCCTCGCGCGACAGGACGACCCCGGTCGGGTTGTTCGGCGTGTTGAGGTAGAGGCCCCGCGTCTCGGGCCGCAGCGCCTCGCGCAGGCGCGCCGCGAACTCGGCCGGCGATTCGTCTCCCGCCTGCTGCCTCAGGTAGACGGGCAGCGTCCGGTAGCGCGCGCCGTCCGCCATGGCCACCAGCTTCGGGATCGCCATCCAGTGCGGCGAGAAGACCAGCAGCTCGTCCCCGGGCCCGAGCAGGGACTGGAACGCGCACCACAGGGCGTGCGTCCCTCCCAGCGTGAGGACTACGTCGTCGGGCTCGCACGCGATCCCGTTCTCGCGCCGCAGCTTCTCGACCAGCGCCTCGCGCAGCGCCGGCGTCCCGCGCGCGTCGGGATAATGCGTCTCCCCCGCGCGGGCCGCGGCCGCGAGGGCTTCCACGATGTGGGGCGGCGTGTCGAAGTCGGGCTCCCCGCGCTCCAGGTGGAGGATGCGCTCCCCGGCCTGTTCGCGAGCCCGGGCCGCCGCCATGACGCGGCCGAGCTCGGAGGTCATGTGGAGGATCGGGCGCGGCGCGATCAGGCGGGGCATGGGCGGGTCCTCGGGTGGGAGTCGCTCGAACGCCCCCAATCTAGCAGGGCGGGGCGCGCGCCGGATCCGCCGCCGCTCAGGGCGCGGCCGTTTCCGGCCGGCGCAGACCCCGGGACCACTGCTCGAGCGTGGTCGGGGTGATCCCGGTGTCGCGGGCGAGCCGGCCGAGATCCACGTCGTAGCCCACCGCGTCGAGCCACTCCAGCATCGTCGCGTAGTCGGGACTGTAGGCACGCACCGCCTCGATCGGCTCGCGGACGAACTCCAGGGTCCTTCCGAGCGAACGCCCGAGCGTCTCGGCGGTCTCGGGGAGGGTCCGCTCGTCCCCCGCGATGTCCAACGCGAGCCCGGAGGGGAGATCGCGGCCCTCGAACAGGCGGCGCGCGTGCCGGCCGATGTCCGCCACGGCGATCATCTGGAGCCGGGTCGTGGGCGCGAGCGCCATCGGGAGGCGCCCGGCCTCGATCGCCGGCAGGAGCCACGGCGCGGTGAAGTTCTCCATGAAGAACGCCGGCCGCAGCACCGCGTGCCAGGGGAAGCCCATGGACCGCACGCCCCCCTCGACGCGCCACTTGCTCTCGAAGTGCGGGATCCCGGTGCCCCGGTGGGCCGACGCGACCGAGGCTTGCACGAACCGGCGCACGCCGGCGCGACGCGCCGCCTCGGCCATCGCGACTCCGTGCCGCTCCTCTCCCTCGACGCCCGCGGCCATCATGTCCTGGACCGAATAGACGCCCCACGCGCCCGCGACGGCGCGCTCCAGGGAGGCCGCGTCGTCGAAGTCGGCCCGCACCAGCTCGGCGCCGAGCGCGGCGAGCGCCTGCGCCGGCGGCGAATCCGGGTTGCGCGTCATGGCGCGCACCGGGTGGCCGTGCCGCAGGAGTTCGCGCGCGACGGCGCCGCCCTGCCGGCCGGTGGCGCCACAGACGAGGATCAGATCTTTCGGGTCCACGCGGGAACGATCCGGCGTCCCGCGCGAAGGGTCAAGCGGGATTTCGCGCCCGGGCCACCGGGGTGCGTCAGGCGCCCGTCCCCTCCGCTCCGTGGCCCCGGTGGCCCGCGTGCCCGCCGCCGGGCGCGCGGCCCGGCGGGTCCTCCTGCCGAGCGTGTCCGTGGTGTCCGTGGACGGCCGCGTGGCCCCGCCCGCGGCGGATGAGCCACAGGTTCACCGGGTAGGCCGCGATCGCGGCGATCGCCAGCGCGCTCCCGAGGCTGCCCCAGAACAGGGGGCTCGAGAGGGGCGCGTCCATGGCGCCCGGAACCACGAGCATCACGCCGTTGTCCACGATCTCCATGATCGCGATGGACACGGTGTCGGCCGCCAGGGCCAGCCGCAGCGCGGCGCCCGGCGCGACGCCCCCGCGCAGCAGCGGGATCATGGTGAGCGCGTATCCGAACACGAACGCGAGCGCGATCGCGAGCGTCACGGTGGCGCCGTTCCCCCAGCCGAGCGAGGTGCCGATCACCATCCCGAGCACTTCGCCGATGCCGCAGCCGGTGAGGCAGTGGATGGTGGCCAGGAAGGCGAGGCGGGCGGAGCCGGGCGCCCCGAGGTGCGAAGGATTCATGGCGGGATCTCCTCAATGCGGGCCGGGCACGTTCCCGGCGCCACTCCGCGGACGCGCGAGGGCGGGCGCTCTTACACCCCTCTCCCCGCGCCTCGTCGGGAACCGGTTCCCCGGGGTACGCTGCGGCGCGCCGCGCGAGCCCGATCATGCCCGATCCTCCCCGAATGCACGACGAATCCGCGCCGGATCCGGCGGCGCTCCCCGCCGAAACGGTGCGGGTCCTGGTCGAGAACCATCGCCGGTTCCTCGCCTTCCTCGAGCGCCGCGTGGGATCGCGCGAGGCGGCCGAAGACATCCTGCAGGAAGCCTTCGTGCGGGGACTCGAGCGTGGCGGGCAGCTCCGCGATCCCGAGTCGGCGGTGGCGTGGTTCTACCGCGTGCTCCGCAACGCGATCGCGGATCACTGGAGGAGGCGCGGCGCCGAGCGCCGGGCGGTGGAGCGGGTCTCCCGGGACGCGGGGGGCGAGGCGGGCGACGCGGCCGATGCCGGCCTGCTGGAGGTCGCCTGCGCCTGCGCCGCCTCCCTCGCCGGCACCCTCAAGCCCGAGTACGCCGAGGCGATCCGGCGCGTGGATCTCGGGGGAGCCGGCGTGAAGGAGTTCGCCGCCGAGGCCGGCATCACCGCGAACAACGCCTCGGTCCGGCTGTTCCGGGCGCGCGCCGCGCTGCTCGAGCAGGTGCGCCGGAGCTGCGGCACCTGCGCGGACCACGGCTGCCTCGATTGCGGCTGCGGCGGCCCCGCGAGGCGGCCCTCCGGCTGAGCGCGGCGGGGCCGTGCATTCCGCACGGCGGCGTCGGGCACAGCGATTGCCTTGTCCCCGCGGAACTCTCGCTCGCGCATTCGCACAGGGGGATCGCACCGTGTCCAAATTCGACCTTCGCGACATCTCGGACCGCCTCACCGCTTCGCGGAGCACGGAGGCGGTGGTCTTCGAATTCCTCGGCTATCTGCAGGCCCAGCGGGGAGATTGGCACGCTTCGCTGGCCTTCTACGAGGTCAGCCGGGACTCGCTGGTCCGCGTCTACGAGCGCCACGGCAACCGGCTCGTGTGCAAGGACATCGCGCTGGCCGTGGACCGCCTGCCGCCCCGCCTCGTGCGAAAGTTCTTCCACCCCAGTGCATTCTTCAATCACGCCGACCGGCGCTCGCTCCTCTCCCAGCTCTTCCACACCGCCCCCTGCTACGAGCCGGACCCCACCGAGATCGCGATGCTGACCGGCCTGGTGCCGGGCAAGGCCCCGGCCAGCGTCCTGTGCCTGCCCCTCACCGACCACGAGGACATGCTCGGGATGCTCACCATCTCCAGCGGGCAGAAGGGCGCCTTCGGCGGCCGGATCATCTCGCAGGTCCTGCCGATCAAGAGTCTCGCGGCGCTCGCCCTGAGCCAGCACCTCCACCGCGCGGCGCGCGAGCAGACGCCGGTCGGCCAGGAGGTCCAGACCCACCAGGCGGCCGCCCAGCAGTTCCAGGAGCACATCAAGCAGCTCTCGACGCGCGCCGCCTCGCTCGAGCAGGAGAACCGCAGCAAGTCCGAGCAGCTCGACGCGCTGGCGGGCGAGATCGAGAAGCTCGACAAGAGCTCGACCGAGTACCGCACCGAGCTCGGCCGCGTGAAGACCCAGCTGTTCGCGCTCGAGGAGCAGTCGGCCGCGGCCACCCAGCACCTCACCGAGGCCTACTCGGAGCTGAGCGCGGCGCGGCTCCGCACCCACGAGATGCACTCCACCGTCAACTTCCTCAAGGACGTCTTCCAGGTGCTGGCGCAGGAGCACGACGAGGCCGACTTCTCGCGCACGCTCGTCACGTGGTTCTGCGAGCACTTCGGCGTGGAGCGCTGCAGCCTGATGGTGCTCGACGAGCAGCGGGAAACGCTCCAGATCGCCGCCCATCGCGGCATGCCCCCCGAGATCGCCGACCGGGTGCGGGTGCGGATCGGCCAGGGCGTGGCGGGCTGGGTCGCGCACAACCGCAAGCCGCTGTTCGTGCGCGTGAAGGAGGAGGCCCACGTGGTGGGCCCGGGCGGCTCCGAAGCCTACAACTCGGACTCGTTCATCTGCGTCCCGCTCATCCACAACGGCCGGCTGTGCGGGGTGCTGAACCTCAGCAACAAGCGCGACGGCGAGCTGTTCGAGGAGACGGACCTGGATCGCGCGGTCATGGCCGGCGCGTTGCTCGCGCTGATGGTCGGCCGGCGCGAGACCGCGCGCCGCTCGGCGGCCTGGGCGTAGGGCGCGGCCGGACGGCCGTGGCCCGCGCGCCGGGAAGCGCCCCGCGCTCGCGGAACTCCTCGAGCGCGCGCCGGTGCGCCTCGAACGCGAGCACGCGCGGCAGCCGGGCCAGCCGGAAGAATTTCGTCTCGATCGCGTCGTCCCCGGGGCGGAGCGTTCCGCCCGCGCGGGCGGCGGTGTAGAGGATGAGGATCGCGCGCACCCGCGGGTCGTCGAATCCGGCGTAGACGCCGAACAGGCCGGTGAGCCGCACGCGCAGGCCGGTCTCCTCCTCCACCTCGCGGATCGCGGTCTGCTCGGGAGTCTCGCCGCTCTCCATGAAGCCGGCCGGGAGGCACCAGGTCCCGGCGCGGGGATCGAAGCGGCGCTTCACCAGCAGCACCGCCCCCTCCTCCACCAGCAGCACGCCGGCGGCGGGCACCGGGTTGCGGTAGTAGATGAAGCCGCAGGCCGGGCAGGTCGGGCGCACGGTCCCGTGCTCGAGCCGGGGCTCGAGCGCGGTGCCGCAGCGCAGGCAGAAGCGGACGGTGGCGCGGGGGTGGGACATGAGCCCGCGACAGTAGCGCCGCCGCGCGCGCGGTCCAAGCCCCGGGGCGCGGGTCCCCGGGAAAACGGGCGACGGGCCCGGCGTCCCATGCCCCGCCGGGCCCGTCCGTTTCACGCCGCATGGAGGGAGCGCCGCGCTGCTCCTTCCCGGCCGTTCATCGCCCCTTGCTCACTGCACTGACTCGCGGACGGGTCGGACGGCGCTCCTTCGATGCGGCGTGTTGCTCACGGGGCTTCGCCCCGGTTCAGCGACTGCGGTCCTTCAACTCCTGCTTCAGCTGCTCGATCTCCTCGCGCAGCGCCTTCAGTTCGTCGCGCAACTCGCTTCCTTCGCCCGATTCGAACCGCATCATCCCGGGCGCTCGCGGCGCCATCGGCGCCCGCGGTGCTCGCGGCGCGCGGCCATCGCGCATCCTCCAGGTCATCGAACCCCGGGGGGCCTCCCCGAGTTCGGCTTCGATCGTGCGGCGGACACCCTTGCGTACGACGGTCAGCGAAACCTTTCCTTCGCCGTCCGCAATGGCTTCGATCAGCTCGTCCGCGCCGTCCACGTTCTTGGTGCCCACCGCGGTGATCACGTCGCCGGCTTTGATCCCGGCCTTCTCCGCGGGCGAGTCCCCGATCACCTCGACGACCAGCGCGCCTCGACCGTTCGTACCCCCGAAGTAGCCGGCGAGGTCCGGATTCATTTTCTCGACCCGCACGCCGAGGCGCGGGCGGCCGAGCAGGCGGGCCAGGCCGGGCATTTCGTGCAGCCGGTGCAGTCCCTCGAGGTCCCTGGCGTCGAAGTCGAAGTCGAAGTCCTTCTCCTCGGGCTTCAACTCCTTGCCGTCCTTGAAGACGCGGATCTTGCGCTCGACGTGGCGGTCGTCGTCGCCCGAGCCCCGGGGCGTCCACGACTCCGCGTCCCCGGAGTCCTCCGGGCGATCGCCGAGGCGCACGCTGAAGGACTGCGAAACGCCGCGGCGCAGCCCGCGCACGCTGGCGTTCGAACCCGGCGCGAGGCTCCCGATCAGGGCGGCCAGCTCGCTCGGCGACGTCACCGGCTTGCCGTTGACGCTGGTGAGGATGTCGCCCTTGCGGATTCCGGCCCGGGCGGCCGGGCCGTCGGCGACGACGCGATTGACGAGCACGCCGTCCCCCTTGAGGTCGAGCGCGTCGCGCAGCTCTTCGGTGACGTTCTGGGTGGACACCCCGAGCCACGCCTGCTTGCCCTGCGCGGGCGAGGGCGCGGCGAACGCCAGCAGCAACAGCCCCGGGACGAGCCCGAGGCCCCAACGGCGAACGGCTTTCCGCATGATGGAATCTCCCTGTGATAGCCTGCGATTCGACGATCCTCAGGCTTTCAGGTGTCCTGAGTTACCTCCTCCGACGCTCCGCGGTTCCCGAGAGTTGCCCGCGCCCGGCCGCGCCCCTCCCGTATGAAAGTCAACGAGCTGTCAACGCTGGAGATCACCGACCTCGCGCTGGGCGGGAAGGCCCTCGCGCGCCCGGACGGCCGCGTCGTCTTCGTGGACCGCGGGCTGCCCGGCGACCGGGTCGAGGCGCGGATCACCCGCGCCAAGCGGGGCTGGGCCGAGGCCCGGCTGGAACGGGTCGTCTCCCCGTCCCCCGAACGCGTCCCGGCGCGCTGCCCGCACGTGGACCGCTGCGGCGGCTGCCGGATGCAGGAGCTGCCCTACGAGGCGCAACTGCGGCTCAAGGAACGGCAGGTCGGGGAGACCCTGCGCCACCTGGGCGGGATCGCCGATCCCCCGGTGGCCCCGATCGTCCCGGCGCCCGCGCCCTTCCACTACCGGAACAAGATGGAGTTCAGCTTCTTCCCGGCCGACGACGGCACGCCGGTGCTGGGCCTCCACGAGCGCGGGACCTTCGACCGCGTCTTCGCCCTCGACACCTGCGTGCTGCCGAGCGCGCTGACCGTCGAGGTGGTGCGCTTCACCCAGCGCTTCGCGGCCGGGCACGGCTGGCGCGCCTACCATCCCTCCCGCCACACCGGCACGGTGCGCTTCCTCACCGTGCGCCACCTCGCGCACACCGGCCAGTGCGCGGTCCAGCTGCTGGCCGCGCGCGACGAGGTGCACGGGCTCGAGGCGTGGGCCCGCGGGCTGGCGGACCTCTCCCCCGAGATCCGCACCGTGACCCTCGGGCTCAACGAATCGCGCTCCAACGTGGCGTTCGCCGGCGCCGAGCGCACGCTGCTCGGGGACGGCACCGTGGTCGAGCGCCTGCTCGGCCTCGAGTTCGAGGCCACCTCCAACGCCTTCCTCCAGACCAACAGCGCGCAGGCCGAAGCGCTCTACGCGGCGGCCCTCGACGCGGCCCGGCTCGCCGGCGACGAGTGCGTGCTCGACCTGTACAGCGGCACCGGCACGCTCACGCTGCTGTTCGCCCGCGCGTGCCGGGAGGCGGTCGGCGTCGAGAGCGTGGCGGACGCGGTGACGCGCGCCCGGGCCAACGCGCGGCGCAACGGGATCGCCAACGCGCGCTTCGTGTGCGGTGAATCGCGCCCGGTGCTGCGCGAGTGGGCGCGCGGCGAGCGCCCCGACGCGCCCCGGCCGGAGGTGGTGGTGGTGGATCCGCCGCGCGCCGGGCTCCACCCGCGGGTGGTGGCGCGGATCTGCGAGCTGGGGCCGCGCCGCGTGGTGTACGTGAGCTGCAACCCGGCGACGCTGGCGCGCGACCTCAAGGACTTCGCCGCCGGCGGCCTCGCGCTCGCCGCGGTGCGACCCTTCGACATGTTCCCGCACACGCCGCACATCGAGTGCGTGGCGCGGCTGGAGTCTACTTCCGCCGGTACACGCTGAAGGGCTCGTAGCCCGCGAGCCGCTCGAAGCGCGGGTCGGCGGCGAGCGACTCGGCCATCGCGGCGTCGCGCGGCTCGCCCGGCGGGTCCCCGCCCGGCCACAGCACGATCCACGGGTAGCGCGCGCGGAACGCCGCGTCGCGCGCCACCGCGCCGGTGTTCCACCAGCCGTCGAACGCCTCGCGCTCGGAGAGCGCCGGGTAGAGCGCGATCGGCGCGTAAACCGGAGCCCGCGCGGGGACCAGCCGCACCACCGCGCGCGCCGCGGCGGGCGGCGGGCCGGCGTGCGGCGGGGGCGGCGCCGGCG
>CAZIVR010000021.1:0-41153 GCA_964542745.1 uncultured bacterium | reverse complement strand
CACCCGCGCCCGCTCCCCCGGCGCCGCCCCGCGGGGCGCCACGCCCGGGCGGCGGCGGGGACGCGCTGGAGGCGATCTTCGACATGGTGGACGTGAGCGGCGCCACACCCGCCGCGCCGGAGGCGGGAGCTCGGCCCGCGAGCCCCGGCGCCCGCGCGCTCGACCGGCTGGTGGCGCTGCTCGGCGCCGGGCAGGGCGGCCGGGCCGCGTCGGCCACGCAGGCCGGGCTCGCCGCCGTGGTGGACGAGACCCTCGGCGACACGCTGCGCGCGGTGCTTCGCGACCCGGCGTTCCGGGCGCTGGAGCAGACGTGGACCGGCCTGCGCTTCCTGGTGCGCCGCGTGGACTTCCGCACCGGCATCCGGCTGCACGTGTTGGCCACCACGCGGGCCCTCGCGGCCCGTCACGCGCGCGAGGTGCTGGAGCGCTTCGCCGAGGAGCAGGCCCGCGAGGCCCGCGTGGTGGTGACGCTCGCCGACTTCGACCTCGCGGGCGGCGAGGACGGCCTCGAGCTTGCCGCCGCGCTGGCCGCGGTCGCCGCCGAAAACCGCTCGCCGCTCGTGGCCGGCGCCGATCCCGCCCTGTTCGGGCTCGACGACTTCGCCGGGATCACGCGAGTCGAGAGCCTGGCCGAGGTGCTCGCCGACGAGGCGCACGCCGGCTGGCGGGAGCTGCGCGCGAGCGAGGACTCGCGCTGGCTGGCGCTGGTCGCGAACCGCTTCCTGCTGCGCCTGCCCTACGGCGCCGAGGCCGACCGCGTGAAGGGCTTCACCTTCGAGGAGCATGCGGGCGACCGCGAGCCCGAGTACCTGTGGGGGCGCGGGGTCTGGGCGGTCGGCGAGCGGATCGCCTCCAGCGTCGCGCGCTGCGGCTGGGGCGTGCGCCTCACCGGGCAGGACGAGGAGGACGTGGTCGCCGACCTGCCGGTGCGGCTCACGCGGCTCCGCACCGGGGAGATCGTGCCCGCGCCGCTCGAGACGCTGCTCCCGGAACGCCGCGCGCTCGAGTTCTCGGAGGCCGGCGTGATCACGCTCCTGTGCCGGCGCGGCGGCGACGCGGCGTTCCTCGCGAGCGCCCCGACCGTGCACCTCGCGCCGTCCGCCGGGCCGTCGCGCAGCTCCGCCGAGGCGCGGCGCGACTCGCTGCCGTTCGCGATGTTCGTGGCGCAGGTGATGGCGTGGGTCGCCCACCTCGAGAGCACCGGGCGGTTCGCCTCGGACGACGAGCGGCGCGAAGCCATCGCCCGCGGCCTCCAGTTCCTGTCCATGACCGGGGACGGCGCGACGCTCGAGGCGGCGGTCGAGGGCGATGCGATCCGCGTCAGCCCGTGGCGCGATCCGCTGCGCGGCCTTCCGGACTTCACGCTGGCCGTGGCGGATCGCGAGTGACCGCGCGCCCGCCGCGCCCGCGCCCCGCCACGATGCCTTGCCGTTCGAACCCGACGAAAGGAGCGACGCGATGAAGCCGCTGGGATGGAAGATCGTGGTGGTGACCGACGTGGGGGTGGATTCCGGCGAGCGGCGGCGCGTCACGGCGGCCGAGGCCGACTCGTGGCTCGCGGGGATCGGCGCGGCCGCCGACGTGCCGCCGCGCTCCGGCGCCGCGCCGGTCCGGCTGCCGATCGCGGGCCCCGAGGCGTTCGCCCCGGCCTCCGTCGCGGCGTGGCTCGCGGCCCAGGGGGCGCCCGCCGACGCCGCCGCGGTGGACGCGGTGCTCCACCACCCCTCGTTCCAGCGCGTGGAGTCCGCATGGCGGGGGTTGAAGCTGCTGCTCGGGCACGCCGGCGACAAGGTCGAGGTGTGGGTCGCCTCGATGCCACGCAAGGGGCTCGCCGCCCGGTTTCGCGAGGTGGTGTTCCTGCCCGAGTACCACGAGGCCGAGCCCCCTTCGCTGCTGGTGCTCGACTTCGAGTTCGGCCACAAGGGCGACGATCTCGCCGCGCTCCAGGAGCTGGGCGGCATGGCCAAGGTGCTGCAGGCGCCGCTCGTGGCCCACGCGTCGGCGGGCTTCTTCGACTTCCGCTACCTGGTCCAGATCTCCACCCTGGGCGAGCTGCTGCCGCGCCTGATGGACGGCGCCCACGCCAGCTGGAAGACCTTCCAGGCCACCGACCCCGCGCGCTGGATCGCGCTCACCATCAACCGCTGGCTGCAGCGCGCGCCGTATTCGGACGGCCACGCCGAGAAGTGCTCGGAGTCGGAGCCCGACAGCTACCTGTGGGGCCGCGGGGTGTGGATCGCCGCCGCGGCCGTGGCGCGCAGCGCCGCGACCCACGGGCACGGGCTCGCGATCGCCGGCGCCCAGGGCGGCCGCTTCGACGGCATGGCGACGCGTCCCTACCCGAGCAAGGCCAACGCCACCGTGCCGCTCGCGGTCGAGGCGCCGTTCGCCGAGATGCAGGTGATGGAGTTGATGCGCGCCGGCTTCGCGCCGGTCGTCGCGCCCATGGGACAGGAATTCGCGATGCTGGCTTCGGCGATGACCGTGTTCCGGCTCAAGCCCGCCACCCCGACGCTCGAGGGCACCCTCGCCTACCAGCTGCTGGCGGGGCGGCTGGCCCAGACCTGCGCCCGGATGCTCGACAACCTCCCGGCCGGCGGGCCCGCGGCGGCGGTGCCGTTCGTGCGCGAGCAGCTGCTCGCGTTCCTCGGGCCGATGGCGGGCGACGCGCCCGACGAGGCGGTGAAGGTGGAGCTGCGCGAGGTCGAGTCGGACGGCGCGAAGGTGCCGGTGGCCGCGATCACCGTGGCGCCCAAGATCATGCTGGAGGGAAAGCCCGCGACGTTCGAGTTCGGGCTGCCGCTCGCGGGCTGAGCGGGGGGTTCGGCGGGACCGCGCGGCGCCGGGCCGTGCGGTCCCGTTCCGCTATCGCCGGACCGTCACCGCCACCGGCGCGGAGCGCAGCGGCCCGAGCACCGCGGTCACGTCGTAGAGCCCCGGGAACTTCTCGGGCATCCCGACCGTGGCCGCGAGTGCCGCGTGGAAGTAGCCGGTGACCGCGCCCTTCCCGGGCTCCTCCTCGCCGAACACCAGGCTGTCGCCCGCCGCGCGGCCCCAGTGGGCGACCCGGGAGCCGCGATGGATCGCCACCAGCCAGACCTGGCGGCGGATGCGCTCCGGGCCGAGGCGCGCGCGCGCCTCGTCGGTCACGCGGTAGCTGCCGTGGACCACGACCTCGGCCATCGGACCGTCGCCCGAGGTCACGATCGCGATCCCCGCGCCCTCGGCGGGCAGCGGCGGGCAGGTCGAGTCGGGTTGGAACGCGGGAAGCGGCGTCATGGCGTCGGCCTCATTCGCGGGGCCGCTCGACCACGATCCGCACCGTGTTCGAGGCCCAGCGGCCGTAGGTGAGGTGGACCTCGTAGCTCCCCGGCGTGTCGGGCAGCTCGAGCAGCTCGCGAAGGTCCACGTGGGCGGCCCGCGAGGAGACCCCGGTCGCGGCGGCCTCGGGAATCGCGTCGTCCTCGGTCGCGGCCGGAGGCGGAGCCGCGGCGCCCGCGGCCTCGCCCGCCCCGGGCTCCGCCGCGGGCGCGGGGCGCTCGAGCGGAACTCGGTAGGGATCCATCAGGCTTCCCACCCAGCACCGGTTCGACTGCACCTCGACCACCACCGCGGCCACGGAGTTCCAGAAGGGACTCGGCAGCTCGGCGATCTCGTCCCCGAAGCGGGCCACGGCGCTCACCGGAACTCGGAGCGCCGCCCCGGCGGTCAGGCGCTTCGGGCCCGCGATGCGGATCCCGCGGAAGTCGTCGGGCACCTCGGGCGTGGTCTCGGCGAAGAGGTACGAGGCGAGCTCGAGGCCGAGGAAGGCGGCGTCCGGAATGTCGGGGCTCATGTCCGATCAGCCTCCCTTGCCGGGCTCAGGGCTTCCACGCGTCGTCCCCCCACACGTTCACGCGCCCGAGCCGGGCCAGCGGCGCGCGCTTGAGGATCTTCTGGCACTCGCCGCAGAAGTCGGTCCCCTGCCCGGGCGAGGCGTGATACATGACGCAGGCGCCGGGACCGGCCTTGCAGGTGTCCTTCCCGAGCGTCGAGCCGTTGTGGCAGTGGTTCCCCACGCCGCCGTGCTTGTCGTACCAGAAGGAGTACTCGTCGCGGTCGTCGGCGAGGCCGGTGTCCTCGGTGAAACGCGGCACGAAGCGCAGCACGTGGCCGAAGACGTGCCCGAACTCGTGGAGCAGGATCGTGGACAGGTGCTTCTCGGCCTCGTAGTTCCAGCCGTTGCGGGTGGCCATGATGATCCACGGCGAGCTCGAGTTCGCCATGCCGCCCGCCACGCCCTCGATGGTCCGGAGCCCGATGTAGACCTTGGCCTTCGCCCCCTTCTCGGCCATCCAGCGCTCGATGTTCGGAAACTTCTTGAGGTCGAGCACCAGCCGGTTGGTGGCGAGCCCCTCCTTGTGCTCGTGGGTCAGCGCGTTGGAGCCGCGCGGAGCGCTGCCGACCTTGGCCCGTCTCAGGAAGTTGACGATCGGGTCCTCGGCCATGCGCATGCCCTTGCCGTCGAACAGGTAGATCTTGCCGCTCAGGAGCCAGTCGTCGAACGGCCAGGTCAGGTCGCCGCCCGGCACCTTGATCTTGGTGCGCCGGTCGGAGTCGAAGTCGCCGGGGGTGAGATCCACGTCCCAGCGCTTCTCGGCCGGATCCATGATGCGGTCCACGAACACCAGCTTCACGGTGATGGCCGGGCGCTCGGGCGGACCCGCCAGCTTGTCGAGCTCGGCGATCGCGGGGCCCGGTTTCTGCGTGTTGGGCTGGTGCGGGATCTCGCGCAGGGCGCCCTTCTTCTCGATCTCGATGAAGACCTTCGCCAGCTTGCCGTTCAGCGAGACCGGATCCACCGACTTGCACCCGGCCATGTGCCCGACCGACGCGTAGACCTTGCGCCAGACCTCGACCCCGTCCCCGGGCGCGTTCTTGGCGCCCGAACCGTCGTCCTTCTTGCTCACCTTGAACTTGAACTTGTCCCCGCCCGCGATGGACACCGCGAGCTTCGCGTCGGTGCTGGTGCCCTCCAGCGTCACCTTGGTGCAGTAGGGCGGATCGGTGTGGAAGTTCTGGGCGCGATTGCCGGCCGCGACGAAGACCCCGGGCTCGTTGCCGCCGTCCGGCTCGATGAAGGCGAACACGTCCTGCCCCTTGGCGCTCCCGGGCTTGGTCTCCGTGGCGTTGATCTTGAGCAGCACGACACGCCCCTCACCCTTCGCGGGGTCGCCGCCCGAGATGTTGACCCAGACCTTCTTCGGCATGGCGGGCTATCCCATCCCGCCGAGGTCCCACGAACCCGGCATCGCGGGCATCGCGGGCGGCGCCACCATCGGCGGCTGGAGTTCGGGCGTCGGCGGCGTGTTGCCGGGCTTGCCGCTCATCTCGTTCCCGATCATGGGATCGAGCAGGCGCGCGACCATCTTGCCGTCGGCCTTCACGTCGAACGAGAAGTTCATGAACTCGGCCTTGCCCTTGATCGTGTTGGTGACCACGCCCCCGCCCGCGCTGCCCGCCTCGTCGCCGCTGCTCATGCTGAACTTGGAGTCCTGCACCATGATCTCGCTGCCGTCGCACTTCACGGTCGTGGTGCCCTGCATGATCTGGTTGCTCTGGGCGATGTTCGGGTAGGGAATCGGGATCGGGCCGCCGGGCGTGGGGGTCTTGCAGGCGTCCGGGAAGAAGATCCCCATGCCGACGCTCTGCTTGTGCACGCAGGTCATGAAATTCACGATCACGGTGGACGGCATCAGTTCCTCCCCGGCGCCGGATGCCCGAGCACCAGCACCCCGCGCCCGCCGTCGTCGGATCCGGTGAGCACCATGGCCTGGGCGGCGGGCGCGTAGCCGCGCTCGAACGCGTGGGCGGCGCGGGCGATCAGCACCCCGCCGGCCGCCGCGCCAGTATCGCCGAGACCGTCGGCAGCGTACCAGGTGTGCCGGAGCTCGGAGAACACCTCGGTGACGCGGTTGATCACGTAGCCCAGCTCGAGCGCGCGGTAGCGCTCGCCGTTGTGGTCGGTGAGCACCCACGGCGGCGCGGGCGGCGCCTCGAGCGCGGCGACCGCCTCGCGGAGCGCGCGGCTCAGCCCGGTTCCCGTGCACGGACGCTCGACCGTGAACACGGTGGCCTCCTCGCGCGCGAGCCCGAAGGCGTCCACCGTGGCCCGCAGCGTCGCGCCGCGCCCCTCGGCCCGCCGCGTGCGCTCCACCACCAGCGCCACGGCCGCCTCGCCCACGGCGATGCCCTCGGGATTGCGCGAGCCCTTGAGGCGGTCGCGCGCGTCGAGCCAGCGCAGCGTCTCCCGGTCGAGCAGCGAGTCCACGGCCAGCACCACCGCCGCGCCCTCCGGCTGGCGCTTGAGCTGCTGGAGCGCCGAGGCCATGGCCTCGACCGCGCCGCTGTGCCCGGCGCGCGACGCGGTGACCTGCGCGAACGGCGCGATGCCGCCGCGGCGGGCCAGCTCGGCGGGAAACGCGGTCTCGAAGGCGCCGTAGCCCGGGCGCGAGGCGCCCGGCAGCGCGAGGTGCAGCGACGCCGCGGCCAGCGCCTGCCGCGTGAGCCCGGCCTCCGCGACCGCCTCGTCGAGCGCGGCCAGCGCCAGCGGGTAGAGCCGCTCGGCGAACCTCGCCCGCGGCGGCACGGCGGGCGCGGGGGCCGCGCGCAGCGGCTCCAGCTCGTCGTTCGGGTCGAGCGCGCGCATCCGGTACCGCTCGCTCTCCTCCACGCGCGAGAGCCCGGCGCGCAGCGCGGCGCAGCACTGGCGCGTCCCCGCGCCGAGTGCCGAGCAGATTCCGATGCCGGTGATCGAGGGCATCAGGCCTCCACGCTCATGCGCACGGCGGTGAGCTTGCGGATCCGGCCGTGGATCCCGAGGCGCGCCCGCCACGTCAGGCACACGCGCCCCTCGTCGGGCTCGATCACCACGGTGTCGAGCGCCGGCTCGAGGGGCTGCCACGCCCCGAGCCAGCGCGCGCTCATCGCGGGCTCGATCCCCGGCAGCCGGAACTCGATCGGCTTGCCGCGGGACGCGCCGCTGATGCGCACCTTCTCGTCGCCCCGCAGGTAGGGCGTGATCTGGAGCGCGGGATGGGCGCCGTTCAGGCCGGCCGGGTCGAAATCCTCGGGCAGGAGCGGCATGCGCTCCTTCTGCCAGGCGTCGTCGTAGGTGCCGAGCAGCTCGCGGCGCGGCGACCAGTGGCGCGCCACGTAGCCGAAGCCCGCCGGCACCGGCCGGTGGCCGGGACGGCGCAGGTGCTGCTTCGGGCTCTCCAGGTTCGGGAGCGGCAGCGCGCGCAGCAGGGCGAAGCCCGGCTTCTTCACGTAGCCGATGCCGACCGGGTTGCGTTCCTCCCACCCCACGACCTTGCCCTTCCCCTTGCCGGCCTGCACGCCGCCGAACGCCCGCTCGTAGACCAGCGGCATCTTCTCGAAGGCGCGCGGGCGGGTGCGAAAGCGGAACAGGCCGAGGATCACCCACCAGCGGCGGTCGCCGTAGGCGCGCACCCGCGCGGTGGTCTTGCCGACCTGCAGCGTCACGTCCACCTTGCGCGCTCGCTTGCCGGGCGCGTGGGCGTGCCCGAGCAGCACGACGTCGGTCGCGGGCTTGAACGGCGCGAGGTCGGTCTCCAGCCGCGGGCTCGACTCGCCCGGCTCGCCGTGCCAGGTGTCGGCCAGCACCAGCGGGACCTGCTCCTCGGGCGGGAGCGCGGCGCCGCCGAACGACCACGTGGCCTTGAGCACCGCGGTGAGGGTCTCGGCTCCCTCCGCGTCGGGCATCACGAGCAGCTGCGCCGGATAGGGCGTCTCGTTGATCAGTTCCATTCGGCTCGGCCGGTGCGGGAGGCGGCGGTGCGGTTCAGTTGATCCGCACCTGGCCGCCCCGGATGCGGTTCACTTCCCGGGCGTGGTTCAGGATGCCGCGGCCCTTGATCCGCACGCGGCCGTCGGCGCCGAGCGTGATGCTCGCCTCGCCGCAGCGGAGCTCCAGCTCGCGGCCGGCCTCGATCACGACGCGCTCGCCGTCCACGCGCAGCTCGCGCGCGGGGCCGGCCGCGGCGGGAACCTCGATCCAGCCCACGATCGCCACCGCTTCCGCGGCGCCCTCGACGGGCAGGAGCAGCACCCCGCGGCCCACCGCCGCCTCGAGCGCCCCGCCCGGGGCGGGTGCCGCGAGCAGCGCGCGCGCCGGCGCATCGAGCCAGCCGGGCGAGGTGACCCACGGGGTCCCGTCGGGACCCACGCCGTCGAGGCGGCCGGCGCGCGCGGCCGTGGGCGTCGCGACCCCGGCGGGCGCGGCGCCGCGCGGGCGCGCGTCGGCGCGCGCCCGGGGGCGCGTCTTGCGTGCGTGTTCCTTCAGCATGGTCGGGCTCCTTCTCGGAACGGTGCCGGGATCGGCACGGGGGGACGGGTGCGTCGCGCGGCCCGGCGGGCTCGCGCCACGGGAACGGATCTCACGAGGACGGCCACGGCTGCGCGTCGCGCTCGCGCGCCCGGCGGCGCACGTCGGCGGCGCCGGGGAGCGAGGCCCGGAGGTTCGTGGCCCAGTCGCGGCGCTCGGCGTGATCGATGGCGAGCCGCGAGGACAGCTCCATCAGGGCGTCGTCGCGGTCCGGCAGCGGGGCGAGTTCGTCGGAAGCCTCGCGCGCCACGGCCTCCCAGTCGAAGGGCTCGCCCCGCCGCCAGCGGGCGCCGCGTTTCGCGCGCGCCCCGCGCGCCTCCCACCACGTCCGCACGCGGGCCGGATCGGGCCACGCGAGCCCGTCGTCGGGATCGAACTCGAGCGCCTCCTCCTCCTCGTCGGAGGGCGGCGCGGGCGGTCGCGACAGGTGCTCCGCCTCGAGGCGGGCCCCGGTCAGGATCTCGAAGCCGTGCCCCGCCGCGCGGGCCCGTTTCGGATCCTCGCAGGCGTCGAGCAGCGTGGCGAACGAGGACGGCTCGCCGAGGCGCCCGAGCGCGATCAGGGCCTCGCGGGCGTGGGCCCCGGTCGCGAGCCCGGCCACCGCGGCCACGTCGCCCGAGGCGCCGATCAGGCCCAGCAGGCGGATCGCCGCGGCCCCGGCCCGGTCCGGCCGGCGCAGCGCGCCGCGCGCGAGGGCCGCGGCTTCGCGGTCGGCGAGCAGGGCCATCGCCTGCAGCGCGCGCGCCGCGAGCCACTCCTGCGGGTCGCCCGCCGCGGCCGAGAGCAGCGGCCGGAGGTCGCGCAGCCGCCCCCGCGCCGCCACGTTGATCCCGGCCATGCGCGCCACGGGGTGGCCGGACTCGAGGAGCGCCCGGGCCGGCGCGGCCCCGGCCGGGCGGCCGCGGAAGGCGAGCGCGTCGAGCGCCAGCGCGCGGACCACGAGATCCTCGCGGCTCGCGAGGCGCGTGAGCCGCCGTTCCACGTGCTCGCCGCGGGCGAGCCGCAGCGCGCCGCTCAGCCCCTCGAGCGACGCGGGCTCGACGAGCGCCCCCTCGAGCGCGTCGGTCCACGCGTCGTCCCCGCCGGCCAGTGCCAGCCACGCCGCCACGAACGCCTCGCCCGGCTGGTCCGACGTGAGCCCCGCGCCCGCCAGCTCCCACGCGGCGTCGGGCGCGACCAGCAGCCCGTCGAGGTGCGCGAGCAGGCGCTCGTCCAGCTCGGCCAGCGAGGTGAGCGTCTGGCGGTACGAGACGAAGGCCTGCGAGCGCAGCTCGGCCAGGAACGCCGCTTCGCCCGCGTGCTCCTCGAGCAGGTCCGTCCACGCCAGGGCGCCCGGGCTCACGGGTTCAGTTCCATGGGATCACCGCGCCCTTTCCCGCCCACTCCCCCGACGCCTTGATCGTGATGTCGCTCGACTCGATGCTGACGGAGCTCGACGCGATGGCCAGCGCCGATCCGCCCACCGCCATCGCGACGCCGTCGTCGCCCTCGATCTCGACGGTGTCGGCCTTGATCTGCAGGAAGGACGTGGTGTAGACGACCATGCCGTCGGACTCGCGCTCGATGTCGGCATTGGACTTCTGCATGATGAGCCCGCCGACCAGCACGCTCCGGCGCGCCTCGGCCTCCTCGTTGTGCTCGCCCTTCACCAGCTCGATGGTGGCGCCTCCCACCTTCATCGAGCCCGGCCCGTCCGCCTCGCGCTTGGATTCACCCTTGATCAGCTCGATCAGGACCGGGCTCACCTGCCGGCTGTTCTCGCCGCCCACCTCGAGCGTCGAATCCCCCTTGATGAGGCGCAGGCGCACGCTTCCGATCTCGCGGGTGAGGGAGCCGGTGATCTTCCACGTCTCGTCGTCCTTCACGTTCAGCTTCTGGTCGCCGGCCACCTGCTCGGCGCGATGGTGGACGACGTGGATCTCCTCGGTCCCGGTGACCGTGCGCAGGACGTTCTTCACGATCGAGATCACCTCGTTCGCCCCGACCTTCAGGGTGCGGTCGTTCTCGATGGTGGCGTTCTGGTCCTTGGACGCGTTGGTGAAGAGCTCCTCGGCGCCCGCCGCGTCGTTGAGGCGGAGTTCGTTCGCGCCCTTGCCGCCCGGCGAGCTGGAGGATTGCATCGTGGTCACGATCTTCTGCGCCGGCAGCTCGTAGGGCACCGGGCTCGCGCCGTTGTACAGGCGGCCGGTGATGAGGGGGCGGTCCGGGTCGCCTTCGAGGAACTCGACCACCACCTCCTGCCCGATCCGCGGGATGAACATCGAGCCCCAGCCTCCGCCGCCCCACTGCTGGCTGGTCCGGATCCAGCAGGACGCCTTGTCGTCGGTGGCCCCCGACCGGTCCCACGGGAACTTGACCTTGACGCGGCCGTACTCGTCGCAGTGGATCTCCTCCCCCTTGGGACCCACCACCACCGCGGTCTGGAGCCCGTCGAGGCGCGGCCGCGGCGTCACGCGCGGCGCCCGGTAGGGAACCTCCGACGGGATGCACTCGAAGGAGCAGCGGTAGACCACCGAGCCTCCGGCGCCGCCGTGGCCGCCCTGCGGCTGCACCCCGCGGTGCCGGGCCGCCACGAGCAGGTACTCGCGGTTCAGTTCGTCGTTGACGTGCTCCTCGAGCGTGAAGCGCCAGCCGGGCGAGAGCCGCCGGCAGTCGGTCTCGCCGACCCCGAGGTAGGC
Source organism: uncultured bacterium (assembly GCA_964542745.1). Lineage (GTDB taxonomy): Bacteria > Eisenbacteria > RBG-16-71-46 > RBG-16-71-46 > RBG-16-71-46 > DATKAB01. The sequence continues at coordinate 30,089 of CAZIVR010000021.1, read as the reverse complement.
CTCGGCGCGCCCTTCCTCGAGGCGGGTCTTCGCGAGGCGCGCGCCGAGTCCCGGATCGGGGTACTCGCCGGGGAAGTCCTCGGCGACGAAGCGGGCCTCCTTCTTGGCCTCCGCCTCCTTCTCGGTCGCGGTCTGGTTCAGCGACGGCTTCTTGAAGTCGAAGTCCCGGAGCGAGACCGCCCCCGTGGCGAGCCGCCGCGAGTAGGCGAAGCGCAGCACCTGCTCGCGGCCCAGCATGCCGGGGTCGCCCTCGCGAAACGCGAGCGCGTCGGTGCCCTCGACCGGGACGCACGCGTCGTTGGAGTCGCCGATCACCAGCACGTGGCCGTCCTCGGTCTGCTCGAAGAAGTAGAACATGCCCTCCTCCTCGAGCAGCCGGCTCACGAAGTCGAGATCGGACTCGCGGTACTGCACGCAGTAGGTGCGGGGCTTGTAGCTGCCCTGGAGGGCGAAGCGGAACTGGTCGGAGGAGAGCCCGGCGACCTCCAGGACCTCCTTCACGATGTCCGGCGTGGCGAGGTTCTGGAAGATCCGGCTGTCGCGCCGCAAGCGCAGCGCCCACACGCGCGGAACGACGGTCGCCTCGTAGAACGTGCCGATCTTGCCCGCCGAGCCCTCCTCCCAGCGCGCCACCACCCCGTGCACGAAACGCTCGCCCTCCGGCGTGGAGATCCGGAGGCACGCGTCCGAGCCGATCATCTCCTCGAAGTCCACCTCGAGGTTCTTCCCGAAGAGCGAGACGTCGTACCAGAAGGGCTGCGACAGGCGCTCCGAGCCCGTGAAGCGGAGCACGGCGAACTCGTCGTCGCCGAACGGACCGGCCTGGAACAGGAAGTCGGTGGCCATGGTCGCGGAGCCTCAGTTGGCCTTCAGGTTGGAACCCTTGAGCGTCAGGGTCCCGCTCGCCTTGACCGTGACCGAGCCGCCCGACGTGATCTTGATCTCGCCCGACTTGATCTCGATGCTCGAGCCCCCGCACTTGAGCTTGATCGAGGAGGCCGCCACCACGTTGACCTTGGCGGCCGCGACGTTCATGGCGCCGCCGGCCTTGATCTTGTAGGCGCCGGCGGCGGACTCCGCGATGACCGCGGCCTGTTCGGAGATGCCGCCCTTGGCCTTGACGACCTTCGCGCCGCCCACCATCTGCATCATGGCCGCGCCGCTCTTGATCTCGAGGTCGCCCTTCACCACCGTGGCCCGCGCGGCGCCGATCGCCTCGACCAGCGCGGCGGCCACCTGCAGCGACTGGTCGCCCTTCACCGCCACGATCTGGTTGCCGCCGATCAGCTCCACCGCGGCGCCCGCGACGGTCTCGCTGCGCGACCCCGAGATGATCACGGTCTGGTTGCCGCCGATGATCACGGTCTCGGAACCGCCCACGGTGAGGGACTCGTTGGCCTTGACCACCTCGGTGCGGTTGCCGCCCACCGTGATCGTCTCGTTGGCGCCGACCGTGCGCGTGCGGTTGCCCCCCACGTCCTCCTTGAGGTTGGCGTTGACCTGGACGGTCTTGTTGTTGGCCACCACCTCGTTCATGTCCTTCTGGGCGTGGATGAAGATCTCCTCGCTCCCGGACGCGTCCTCGAAGCGGATCTCGTTGCTGCCGCCGCCCCCGGGGGAACTCTGCGACTTGATCGTGCTCTTGGTCTTGTCGGCGGGAAGCGAGTAGGGCGGCGGATTCTCGCCGTTGTAGACCCGGCCGGTGATGAGCGGGCGGTCGGGGTCGCCTTCGAGGAACTCGACCACCACCTCCTGGCCCACGCGGGGAACGAACATCATGCCCCAGCCGGCGCCGCCCCAGCCCTGGCTCACCCGGATCCAGCACGACGCGGTGTCGTCGCTCGCGTCGCTCCGGTCCCAGTGGAACTTCACCTTGACGCGGCCGTGCTCGTCGCAGTGGATCTCCTCGCCCGAGGGTCCCACCACCACGGCCGTCTGCGGGCCGCCGATGTGCGGCCGGGGCGTGACGCGCGCGGGCCGGTACGGGGTGGTGAAGGGGATGCACTCGAACATCGCGCGGTAGACCGGCTTGTCCGAGGCGCTGCCGCCCTGTCCGAATCCGGCGTGCGGCTGCTCGCCGGTGTGGCGGACCCGCACCAGCACGTAGTCGGTGTTGAGGTCCTCGCGCGGGTGCTCCTCGATGGTGAACTTGAAGCCGGCCTCGAAGCGCCGGCAGTCGGTCTCCCCGATCCCCAGGTAGGCCTCCGCCCGCTCCTCCTCGAGCCGCGTCTTGACCAGCCGGTCGCCGAGCCCCTGCAGGTGGTATTCGCCCGGGTAGTCGTAGCTCTCGAGCGTCTTCTCCTTGTCGGTGGATTCCTTGTGCTCGGCCAGCAGGGCCAGCGCCGGCTTCTTGAAGTCGAATTCCTTGAGGGTGACCGCTCCCGTGCGCATCGAGCGGGCGTAGCGGAACTGCCGGATCTGCTCCTCGCCCAGCATCCCGGAGTCGGCCTCGCGGAATCGCAGCAGGCTGTCCTCGGGGAGCTCCGCGTGAACGTCGGGGCTGTCCCCGATCACCAGCACGTGATCCTCCTCGGTGTGCTCGAAGAAGAAGAACATGCCCTCCTCCTCGAGGAGGCGGCTCACGAACTCCAGGTCGGTCTCCCGGTACTGGACGCAGTAGTTGCGGGGCTCGTACTTCCCGGCCAGCGAGAATCGCACCCCGCTCGCGGGGATGCCGGCCGACTCGAACACCTGCTTGAGGATCTCCGGCGTCGTGACCTTCTGGAAGATGCGGCTCTGACGGATCAGCGACAGCGTCCAGACGCGCGGCACCAGCCGGGCGTTGAAGTAGGTGGCGTCGCGGCCGCGCCCCATCTCCTCCCAGCGGGAGACGATTCCGTGCACGTGGCGCTGGCCGAACGGCGTGTGGATCTCGAGGTGCGCGGGCTCGCCCACGACCTCCTCGAAGTCCACGACCGGCGTCAGCGAGGCCAGCTCGAGGTCGTAGGCGAAGCACTGGGAGATGCTCTCGCTCCCCGAGAAGCGCAGGACCCTGAGGTCCTCCTCGTCGAGGGGGCCGGCCCGGAAGGTGAAGTCGGTCGAACGCGGCATGGTCAGTCGTCCCGCGTTCCGCGGTCCTCGAACGAGATCACGAAGCGGTCACCCTCGCCGACCTTCACGACCATCGTGTCGGGCAGCGGACCCTCCGACATCTTTTCGAGCAGCGCGTTCGACATCATGGGGAGCAGCGTTTCGGAGATGATGTGGTCGATGTTGCGGGCGCCCGTCTCCACCTCGGTGCAGCGGCTCGCGATCACCTCGACCATCTCGGGCGCGGTCTCGAGCGTCATCTTGTGGCTGTCGCGGAGCCGGTTGCCGATCTTCCGGAGCTTGAGCCGCGTGATCTCGCGCAGGAACTCGGGCGGCAGCGTGAAGAACGGCACCACCTCCATGCGTGCGAGCAGCGCCGGCTTCATGTACTTGGAGAGCGCCGGCCGGATCGCCGCCACCAGCTCCTCGCGAGTCGGCCGCACCGGGCCCGCGCACAGGTTCTGGATGATGTCCGTGCACAGATTGCTGGTGAGGAAGAACACGCAGTTCTTGCAGTCGATCTCGCGGCCCTCGCCGTCCGAGAGCGTGCCCTTGTCGAACACCTGGTAGAAGAGGTTGAGGATCTCGGGGTCGGCCTTCTCGCACTCGTCGAGGAGCACCACCGAGTAGGGCCGCTGGCGGATCGCCTCGGTGAGCATGCCGCCCTCGCCGTAGCCGACGTAGCCGGGGGGCGAGCCGATCAGGCGGCTCACCGTGTGCTTCTCCTGGAACTCCGACATGTTGATCGTGGTGAGGAAGCGCTCGCCCCCGAACATCAGGTCGGCGACCGCGGTGGCGGTCTCGGTCTTGCCCACGCCGCTCGGGCCCACGAACAGGAACTGGCCGATCGGGGCGGACGGGTTCTTGAGTCCCGAGCGCGCCGCCCGCAGCCCGCGGTCCACCGCCTCGAGCGCCTGCTCCTGCCCCTTGATGCGCTCGGCCATCCGGTCGCGGAAGCCGAGGATCGAGGCGGCCTCGTCCTTCATCATCTTGCCGGCCGGAATGCCGGTCCAGCTCGCCACGACGCTCGCCACCAGCCGGCCGTCCACGTCGAGGGCCACGAGCGGCTCCTCGCCCTGGGCGGCCACGAACTCGCGGATCGCGGCGTCCAGCTCGGGCTGGGCCGAGGGATCGGGCGGCACCGGCTCCGTGCCGTTCCCGCCGGGCGTGCCCTCGACGCGGGCGCGCAGCGCCAGCACCTTGTCGAGCGCCGCGCGCTCCTTCTCGAAGCGCGCCATGATCGTCTCGCGCGTCTGCTGGAGCTGGCCGATCTCCGCCTCCAGCGAGGCCAGCCGCTTGTCGCGCTCGCGCGCGTTGCCCGCCAGCACGCCGCCCATCGAGGCGTCGCTGCGGAGCGCCTGCTGCTCGCGCTCGAGCGCCTGCAGGCGGCGCTCGATGTCGTCCACCTGCTCGGGCTTGGTGGCGCGCGCGATCTTGACCCGCGCCGCCGCGGTGTCGAGCAGGTCCACGGCCTTGTCCGGCAGCTGGCGGCCCGAGAGGTAGCGGCTCGAGAGCTGCGCCGAGGCGATGATCCCCTCGTCGAGGATCCGGATGCCGTGCGCGGACTCGTACTTCTCCTTGAGGCCGCGCATCATCACGATCGTGTCGTCCACCGAGGGCTCGTCGAGCTTCACGAGCTGGAAGCGCCGCTCGAGCGCGGGATCCTTCTCGAAGTACTTCTTGTACTCGGACCAGGTGGTGGCGGCCACGGTGCGCAGCTCGCCGCGCGCCAGCGCCGGCTTGAGCAGGTTGGCCGCGTCGCTGGTGCCCGCGGAGCCGCCCGCCCCGATCAGGGTGTGCGCCTCGTCGATGAAGGTGACGATCGGGGTCGGCGAGGCCTTGATCTCGGCGATCACGTTCTTGAGACGGTTCTCGAACTCGCCCTTCACGCCGGCGCCCGCCTGCAGCAGGCCCAGGTCGAGCGACAGCAGCCGCACGTTCTTGAGCAGCTCGGGCACGTCGCCCTGCACGATGCGCAGCGCCAGCCCCTCGACCACGGCGGTCTTGCCCACGCCGGGCTCCCCGACCACGATCGGGTTGTTCTTCCGGCGCCGGCCGAGGATGTCGATCATCTGGCGGATTTCGCGGTCGCGCCCGAACACCGGGTCGATCTGGCCGGCGCGCGCCTTCTCGGTGAAGTCGATCATGAAGCGCCCGATGGCGCTCTCGTCGCCGCCCTTGCCGGGCGCCCCGCCCCCGACCGGGCCCCCGCCCGTCGCCGCCGCGGCCGCGACCTGCTGGGTTTCGCCCGAGGCGTGCGTGATGCTCGCGAAGTCGCGCTTCAGCTCCTCGAGGCGGATGCGGTCGAGCACCGGCGAGAGGTCCTCGGCGGTGTAGCGCTCCTGGCGCCGCGCCAGGGTGTGCAGCATGACGCCCGAGCGCACGGCGTTCTCGCCGAACTCCACCGAGGCGTACATCCACGAGTCCTGCATCCAGTTGACGAGCAGCGGCGAGAACACCGGGCGCCCGGTGTTGCCGGAGCGCTGGGATTCGAGCACGCGCTGCAGCGACCGCAGCAGCTGGGAGGACTCGATCTCGAAGTGCTTGAGGATCGGGGCCACGTCGGCGGTGGTGTCCTCGACCAGCACCGCCAGCATGTGCTCGACCGTCACCTCGTAGTGGGTGCGGGAGACGCACAGCCCCGCCGCCGCCTCCAGCGCCTTGGTGCAGGTGCGGTCCAGCTTGCGAATCAATCCCTTCAGGTCCAGATCCATGTCACGGTCTCCTGATCGTGGTCACGCGCGGCGTGGTGCGTTTCGCCGGCGCGGCCGGGCGGGACGTCACCGGAGCCGCGACGGGGCGGGGTTTGGGTTCTGCGGAAGGCGGTCCGGAAGGGCGCGCGCGCCGCTGGTAGAGCGGATCGTACGCCCGCAGCGAGACGGCGGCACGGCCCTCGTGGCGGCCGTCGGGCGACAGCCACGTGAGGTGTCCGAGCCCGAGCCTCGCGCGCTCGGTGAGGCGCAGCGGCGGCACGCCCTCGGCGGGGATGCGGAGCAGCAGCTCCACGTTGAGCGGATCGCGCACGTAGAGCCGGGTGAGCCGCACCAGCCGGGTGAGATCGTCGCTGCCCGGGAGGAAGCGGCGAGCCGAGGCCACGTCGAACGGGCCGAATTCGATGCGGAAGGTCCCGGCCCGGTCGGCCACGCGCTCGCCGAGTACCGCCGTCTCCCCGAGCCGCGCCGAGGGGCGGCCGAGGCGCAACGACTGCGAGGCCGGCACGCGCGCCGCGTGCGCGACGCAGGGGCGCACGCGCAGCGTGGGCACCTCGAGGTGCGCGCGCAGGAACTGCTCGAGCCCCACCGCGGAGCGGTGGCGGTCGGCGAGCAGGCCCGCGGTGCGGAGCATCGCCAGCGGCGGAAGCCCGGAGCCCGCCGCGATGCCCGGCGTGCCCAGCCCGATCGTGCACAGGGCGCGGCGGCTGTAGTCGTCCAGCTCGCGCGCGTCGAACTGCTCGGCGTGGCGGTACTTGAGCCACGCGCGGAACACGAACGAGATCATGCGGTGGTGGAACAGGTCCACGAAGTCGCGGCCCGCGTCCTCGTGGCCCGCCCTCCACATGAAGTCCTCGGAGAAGTGCGTCGGCATCGGCGAGGACGGGCCGTAGAGCCCCATGAAGTTGACCTCGAGCCGGAACCGGCGCGGGGCGCCGGAATCGTCGGCCTCGATCACGTCGAGGGCCTCGATGTCGCCGGGCGCGAAGCCGATCGAGAGCGGCGGCCGGAACCGCACGTTCTCCCGCCGCGCGGGCCCCGGGCCGCCGGGCAGGGCGGCGTCGCGCCCCTCCCGCCGGAGCAGCTTCACGAGCTGGAAGAACTCGAAATCCTTCGGCCGCGCGAGCAGCCGCTCGATCAGAGCAGGTCGCGCCCGATCCGGTGTGGCCATTCGATCCGCTCTCCGCCCTGGAGGCCGTGAACCGTGAACTGGGTGAAGGAGTTGAGGGTGGCGTGCAGGCTCAGGAATTCGTTGACGATCGTGGCGAACAGGAACAGGTCGCCCTCGCCGGCGAAGTGGTCCTCCAGCGCTTCCAGCGTGATGGCCGTTCCCCGCACCACGGATCCGCGAACCAGCGCCTCGGCCGGCTCGGCCTGGAGCGCGTGGATGCCCTGCAGCCGCCGGGTGTTGGCGCGGGCCGCGCGCGGGTCGCGCAGCACCTGGAAGTTGTAGAGCTCGAGCACGCCCCGCAGGGCTTCGACGTCCACCAGCGACACGTAGTTGAGCGACAGGTGGGAGAGCAGCCGCCAGTGGAGGTCGGTGCCGATCGGCGGCATCACGGACGCGGTGGGCACCGTGATGTTCCGGAACTTGACGAACGCCGGCGACGAGTCGGAGGGGACCTGGATGTCGCCCAGCTGCAGCGCCTCGGGAAGCCGGCGGTTCGAGCAGGTCAGCCGGAATGTCGCGGTCTGCCCCTCGATGGGGCTGGTCTCCCCCGCCGAGTCCACGAACGACACGTAGGTGTCGATGCGGTCGTCCACCACCGAGGGCCGGAGCCTCACGGCGTGGAAGGTGGTCCCTTCGGCCTCGGTCAGGTGGTCGAAGCTCTGGAAGTCGGGGACCTCCTGCTCCTCGACGGTGCCGGGCGCGATCAGGCCCACCTCGTCGAGCGAGAAGATCTCGTAGTGCATCGGGTTCGTGCCCGACGGGCGCAGCCGGTACTCGGTCTGCGTGCGGTCGAGCTTCATGGGGTCGCCGTCGTTCGGGAACAGGTTCACGATCGGCACGCAGTAGAGCCGGATGTCGTCGCGCGAGGGGCGCAGCGAGGGCGCCAGCGCCCGGTCGAAGCGCACCTCCACCGTGAAGCGCTCCTCGCCGAGCACGCCGGTCGCGGCGTCGAGGCCGAGCAGGTCGAAGAACAGGAACTTCTCGGGAAGCGCGAAGTACTCCTGGAGCAGCCGATAGCCCGGGAAGGAGGCCGGCGGGTAGGGCAGCAGCGCCTCCGAGTCCTCGAAGCCCACCGGCTCGAGGCCCAGCATCCGGAACTCACCGGCGCCGCCCTCCACCGGCCGGTCCCCCGCGCACACCCGCACCTGCTCCACGTGCCGCGCCAGGTGGTAGTGGAGCGCGTAGCTGGTGGCGGCGTCCCCGTGCAGGAAGAGCCGCAGGCGCTCGAGCTTGAGGGTCTCGGGCTTGGCCTGGTTCCAGATCTTGAAGGTGAGCCTGAGCCGGGACTGGCCCGAGCTGCGCATCTCGAGGCCCGCGTCCTCCAGCGAGATCGGGTGGAGCCCCACGTCCCAGGCGGTGCGGAACCGGCACACGGTCCCCTCCACCGGCGTGGAGTGCACCTCGACGCCCCGCGCCACCGACTGCGACTGGCGCAGCGCCTGGAGCACCGGCTGGAACTCGAGGATGGCCATGGCCGGCACCGGCCGCAGGTAGTGCGGCCACAGCAGCCGCATCAGCCCGTGCGCGAGCTCCGGGAACTCGTCGTCGAGCTTCTGTCGGACGCGGGCCGACAGGAACGCGAAGCCCTCGAGCATCCGCTCGACGTCGGGATCGCGGCTGGTGCCGGACAGGTAGTGCGCGGAGGTCGGGTTCGCGCGGGCGAATTCCTCGCCCAGCTCGCGGAGGAATTGCAGCTCGTCCTGGTAGTACTTGTTGAACACCCGTCAGCGCCCCTTGACCCCGACGTGCCCGAGGCCGTCGATTCGCGTCGAGAACTGCACCGTGGTCTTCTCGTCCTCGGTCACCAGCTCGGCGGAGATCTCGAAGTGCAGGCCGAGCGGGTCGTCGGGAGACTCGACGTGGCGCACGACCACGCGGCGGAGCCTCGGTTCGTGCTTCTCGATGGTCGCCTTGATCGCCTTGCGCATGCCGCCGATCGCGTCCGGGAAATCGTGGAGCAGGTCCACGATCGGTGGAATGCCGTAGTCCTCGCCGATGGGCGCGTTGCCGTGGATCGAGTTGAGCAGCCGCCGCAGGTTCTCCATGACCGATCCGGCGAGGCGGCCGGTGTCCTCCCGGATCGTGCGCGAGGAGTCCGGTTCCGGCGCCCGGAGTCGCATGAGCAGGCTGCGTTCGCGTGCCATCCGGTCGTCTCCGCGGGTGGGTCAGGCGAGGGGGCGCCGCCGGGCGGCGCCCCCCGCGTCGTGCGTCGGAATGCCCCGCGGCTCTACGTGACCGGGGCCTCCCAGTCGTCCTCCGCCGTGATCCCGCCGTCCTTCCAGGTCCAGACCACCTTCTGGTAGGTGAAGGCGACCTCCTCGTACTCGGCGTAACGCGTCAGTTCCGGATTCTTGTTGTTGAGCATCCGGAAGCTGATCGAGGCGATGTTCGCGTTCAGGAGCTCCACCGTGTAGTGCTGCGTCTCGGCGCCGACGCCCGTGGCCGCCTTGAGCTGCGGCGCCCAGAATTCGAGCTTCCAGGTCGGGATGTTCTCGTTGTTCACGAGGGCGCTGTAGAGCAGCGGCGTGGACTTGTCGAGCTCCTTGGTGATCACGAACGGCCGGTGCTGGCGCTTGCCGGTCGGCAGTCCGGAGGCGGAATCGCGAGGGCTCACGACCTCGTGATTCACCGCGATCACCATGATCTTTCCTTCGCGTCCCTTCTGGGTGACGCTTCCCTTGATTTCGCCCTGCTTCTGGCCCTTCAGGCTCAAATAGGCATTCAACGCCATGTCGACCTACCTCCCTCTTGCGTGGGGACGTACCGCGTTGGTCCGCGGCGGCCCGAAGGCCGCCGCGGCCGCGCGCTTCTACTTCTTGTCGAGCTTGCCCACCAGCGACAGCGAGAAGAACGCACCCATGTACTTGAAGTGCGGGCGGATTCTCAGGTCCACCTTGTACCAGCCGGGGTTGCCCTCGACGTCCTCCACGAGCACCTGAGCCTGGCGCAGCGGACGACGCTTCTTGACCGACTCGCTCACCACGTCCATCTCGGCCACGTACTGGCCGATCCAGGCGTTGAGCTCCCGGTTGAGGTCCTCCTTCTCCTTCCAGCTTCCGATGTTCTCGCGCTGGATGACCTTGATGTAGTGCGCGAGGCGGTTGACGATGAACATGTACGGAAGCTGCGTGCCGAGCCGGTAGTTGGCCTCGGCCTCCTTGCCTTCCTTGCTCTGTCCGAAGGTCTTGGGCTTCTGGCAGGAGTTCGCCGAGAAGAAGCAGGCGTTGTCGCTGCCCTTGCGCTGGGTGAGCGCGATGAAGCCCTCTTCGGCCAGCTCGAACTCGCGCCGTTCCGAAATCAGGATTTCGGTGGGGATCTTCTGCTCCGCGGCGCCCATGGACTTGAACACGTGCACCGGAAGGTCCTCGACCGTGCCGCCGCTCTGCGGGCCGATGATGCTGGTGCACCAGCGGCTCTTGGCGAAGCTGTCGGTGAGCTTCGTCGCGAAGGCGAAGGCCGTGTTGCCCCACAGGTACTTGTCGTGGCTGTCGGTGACCTTCTCCTCGTAGTTGAAGTCCTTCACCGGCACCGTCTCTTCGCCGTAGGGCAGCCGCAGCAGGAATCGCGGCGCGGTGAGCCCCACGTAGCGGGCATCCTCGGTCTCGCGGAACGAGCGCCACTTCGCGTACTGCGGGCCCTCGAACACGGACTTGAGGTCCTTGAGGTTCGGGAGCTCCTGCCACGACTTGCACCCGAACATCTTGCAAGAGGCCGACGCGAAGAACGGCGCGTGCGCCATCGCCGACACGCTCGCGCAGTACTGGAGCAGCTTCATGTCCTGCGGTCCGGCGTCGAACTCGTAGTTCGCCACCATCGCGCCCACCGGCTGGCCGCCGAACTGGCCGTACTCGGCCGTGTAGACGTGCTTGTAGAGGCCGGACTTGGTGATCTCCGGAGCGTCCTCGAAATCGTTCAGAAGGTCCGACTTGGAGACGTTGAGGAGCTCCATCTTGATGTTCTCGCGGAAGTCGGTGCGGTCCACCAGCAGCTTGAGACCCCGCCACGCCGCCTCGATCTTCTGGAAGTCGGGGTGGTGGAGGATCTCGTCGAGCTGCGCGCTCATGCGCTGGTCGAGCTCCGCGATCAGGTCGTTGGCCACCGACTGGTGGATCCGCGTCCCGGGGGTGCCGACGATCACGCCGATCACCTTGGCGAGCGCGTCACGCGTTCCCGTGTCGGGCTGAAGCTGGGTGCCCTCGATGATGCTGCCGAGCAAGTCCCCGCCGGCTTCGACGGTTTCCCCGGCCGCGGCCTGCTGCTCTCTCTCCTGCTCCGCCATCGTCTATTCCTCCGATTCGACGTTTCGAACGACAGGAAGGGACTCGGGACTACTGGCCCTCGACGCCCAGCTCCTTGAGGAGCTTCTCGCGCTGGGCGGGATCCTTCAGCAGCTCCTCCAGCTTCTTGCGGAACGCGACGCTGTTGCCGAGCGGGCTCTTGAGGCCGACCAGCGCCTCGCGCAGCTCGAGCAGTTTCTTCAGCTCGGGAACCTGCTTCGCCACCTCGGCCGGCGTGAAATCCTTCATCGTGCCGAAGTTGACGGTGACCGGCATCTCGTCGCCGTCCTTGCCGCTCAGCTTGTTGGCGACGTTGAAGCTGGAGTTGATCTTCTGCTGGGCCATCACGTCGTTGAAGTTGTCCTTGTCGAGCTGGACGGCCTTGCGCTCCTCGAGAGGCGTGCCGTCCTCCCGGAAGTTGAAATCGCCGAGCACCATGAGCTTGAGCGGCAGCTCGATCTCCTCCTGCACGCCGTCCCGAAGCGACTTGTAGACGATGTTGATTCGCTCCATCGGAGGGACGGAACCGTCCTTACCCGCCATGGCCATCTCCTTTCAGGGTTGTACCCAACCGGGCCTGGTCACTCCCGGCCATTCAATTCCAGTGCCGAGACCACGTCGAGCCGACAGAGCCGCCCCATGAGCTCGCGCGACTGCGCCAGCTCGGACGGGGCGAAGTCCGCGGATTGCGCGACCTGCTGGCGGCACCGCAGCAGGTCCCTGAGGATTTCCGCACACAGTGCGGGATCCCAGTCCTCGATGCTCGCCTTGCGCAGCTCGGCGTCGAGCGCCTCGAGCAGGGCGAGCGCCATCTCGGGCCGTCCCGACGTCATGCACAGGCGGGCGGCCTCCAGCTTCCACGTCACGCGGTCCTCGAGACGCTCGGTCCGCAGCGACCCGTCGGTGAGGAGCCGCAGGGCGGCCGCGAGCTTGTTCCCGCGGGCCAGCTTGCGCGCCTCCTTCTGCGCCTCGGCGAACCCTTCCCCGCCGCGCGGCCGCGCGCCCGCCGCTTCGACCGGGGCGAAGCCCAGGTCCACCGGCGCTCCCACCAGCACCCGCTTGGCGATCCACTTCTTGGTCGCTTCGTCCGCCAGCGGCAGGCCGCCCGTGGTCTTGAGCTTCACCACCTCCGGCACCCGCTTGAGCATGGTGGCCAGTTCCGCCACCACCGCGTCCGCGGCCAGCAGGTACTCCTTGCCGAGGCCCTCCAGCGCGGTGACGGCGTGCCGGGCGAGGTCGAACCACAGGGGCGCCGAAAGGAACAGCACCTCGGTCTGCTCCAGCACCGCCGCGTGCTCGCCCGAAGACTGGAGCTGGTCGAGCCCGTCGAGCACGGCCGGATCGAAGTCCGGGATCATGGTCACGCCGTCCTCGTGGGGCGGGCACTCCTTGAGCTGGCGCCAGTAGAGCAGCCGGACGAACCGGTAGCCGAACGGGTCGGTGGGCTCGTTGGCGCGCATCCAGGCGGCGCACAGGTCGCCGAGCCGGGTGATCTCCTCGAGCGCTTTCTCCAGGTCCTCGGGGCTCTCGACCACCGAGAGCGGCGGGGGCCCCGCGGGCACGGCCTCGGCGGCGGGCGCGTAGCTCGCCGCGCGCTCGGGGGACGCCGCGGGCGCGGTCGCGCTCGCCGGCGCCGGGATGTTGCTCGCCACCTCCTCGAGCGCGCGGCGCAGGTCGCCGAGGATGGGCGGCATGTCGAACAGCGGCCCGGCCTTGTCGTCGAGGGCGTTGACGAGGTCGAGGGACTGCTGGATCGCCTCGGCCTGCATCGGCTTTCCGCCGCGCTCGATCGCCCGCGCGCCGCGCTCGTTCAGCCACTCGAAGGCGGCGGCGCGTCCGCGGAGGCGCTTGAGCTCGGGGAACAGCGTCTCCCAGTGATGGTCGAGCAGGTCGCGCAGCACCGTGAGCCCGGCCGCGAGGCCCGGGTAGCCCCCGGTTTCGAACGCCGCGACGGTGAGGTAGGCGGCGACCAGCAGGTCCTTCGACTTCCCGTCGAGGATCGAGTGCGCGGCCCTGGCCACCTTCTCCCAGTCCACGGTGGGCTGGTCGGGCGCCTCGAGCTTGCGGATCTCGACCTGCATGAGTTCGAACTCGGGCAGGTCGCGCGCCGGATCGCCGGAGGGAGCGTCGGCACGAATGGGCTTCGTGCCGAGATCCTGTAGCTCCGCTGCGTTCATTCGGCCTCCGGGCGCTGGCGGTGACGCTGATGGCAGGAATGGGCACGATAGCGCCGGTGCGTAATCGGCGCAACGTCTTTCTTGCCAAGGCGATCGGCCGACCGGGGCAAGTGCCGGTGACGACTCAGGGTGTGGGCAGGGGAACCCGGAAGAAGTCTCGCTGGAACGGGTGGGCCGAGCCCCGCGGCTGGATGTCGTAGTCCAGCACGAGGAAGCTCTTGTCGGCCGCCAGGCGCCACGTGACCCGGGGAGCGCCGGGCGTGCCGCCCCACTCCGCCTGGTCGAGAAGCTTGAAGAGCCCCCACGGACCCGGGAAGGCCTTGCTCTCGGCGATCACGCCGTGCGCCATCTGGGCGCGCAGCACCGCCCCGACCGTCGGATCCGGGCCCGGCCACTGCAGCGCCTCCCACTGGGGCACGCCGTTGCTGTAGCGGGTGAACTGGCCGCTCACGTCGAGGTGCATGTGCAGGGCGAACACCTGCGGCCCGTCCACGGTCGCGGTCGAGGTGCGGATCTGGAACGCGAGCGAGGGCTCGGCCGGGTTGGCCGTGAAGAACGCGTCGCGAATGCGCTTGGCGTACCGGACGTAGTCGGCGATGTCCTGGCGCACGCGCGTCTCGCCCGCGGGCGAGCCGTCCTCCTTCACCAGCGACTTCATGTTCGCGTCGTAGTAGCTCCAGAACGTTCCGCCCGGCCGGAAGAACTCGGTGAAGTCGGCGACCGAGGCGTCGGGCCCCGAGGCCGCGAACGGGTACTTGCCCGCGAGCGTCTTCTGGAAGGGCATGAACACCAGCTCGTTCCAGTTGGGGGGCGCGATGCCGCCGCCCGCCGACCCGAGCGAGCCGGCGCCGGGAACGCACATCTGGATCGGGAGCCGCAGCAGCGCCACGGTGGCCTCGCGCGTGGGGCCGGCGGCGTAGTTGGCCGCCTGCTGGTCGAGCCAGCCGATCGCCGCCTGCACGGCGTTCGAGCCGCCGTGCGCGAACAGGGCGAGGTATTGCTGCGGGTCCGTGCCGGGCTTGGCCTTCTCGGCGATCTCGCGCTGCGCGGCGCGGATCTGCTCCAGGTAGCGCACGCTCGGCAGCCCGCTCCGGTCGAGCGGGTCGTTCTTCTTGAAGAGCCCCCGCGCGGCGCTGCTCACCTTGCGTCCCCAGTTGCCGCCGGGGGGCGCCTTGGCGAACTCGTGCATCATCGCGAAGCTCGACTGCACGCGGCCGAGCGGCGAGGCCGGGTCCTCGGCGAACACCAGCTGCTCGCTGGCGCCCGCCAGCAGCGCGAGGAGCGGCGTCTCGTCGGCGGCCATCAGCCGCAGGTTCTCGGCCACCGTCACGGGCGGGCCGCCCGCGTCCGCCCCGCGCGCGCCGTTCAGGAGCGCGACCCACTGCGCGGCGTAGTCGGCGGCGTAGGCGTTCAGGAGGTCGCCGGCGAGGTCGGGCGTGCGGCCGCCGAAGGCGTCGCGCAGGTCGCCGTCGCGGGCCATCTGCGACCGCCACCAGCCGATGCGCGGGCGCACCTGCTTCTCCCAGCCGTCCCGTGTGTAGGGCCCCGACACCTCGGCGGTGCCCGAGATCAGCCGCGAGTTGTCGGTGAGCGCGGCCACGCCGAGCGGGCGCGTGAGGCGGCGCACCTGGTCGATGAGCAGCCGGTAGAAGGACGCCGACTCCCAGCGCTGGGCGAGCAGGCTCTTGCCGCGCGCGAGCAGGTAGGTGTTGGGCGAGGGGAAGAAGCGCTTTTCGAGGTACTCGGGGTGGCGGCACAGGAACTCGACCTGCTGGTCGATCAGCAGGTTCACCCGGTCCCGCACGTCGGCGCTCATCGAGCGGACGCGCGGCGCCTGCAGGCGCTGGATCACCCGCGAGATCATCGGGGCGTCCTCGGCCGTGATCTGGCCGGGAGTGGCCAGCAGGCGCCACGAGCGGAACGTGTAGTAGAGCTCCGCGAATTCGCCCGAGAACCGCGTGGTCAGCGTGTCGAGCTCGGCCTGCATCGCGTCGTACGAGGGCCCGACCAGCGCCTCGAGCGTCTTGCGCGTGTAGAGGTCGAGGGCCGGCTCGCGCACCGGGTTTCCCGAGTACGCGCCGAGCGCCCGGTACCAGGGCGCCCCGTGCCGCTTGAGCGAGTCGATCACGGCCACGTTCTTGCGCAGCGCCTCGAGGTTCTCGAGATTGTCGAGCAGGGTCGCGTCCGGCCGCACGCTGGTGGAAACCCGCTCGGCGGCGCGGCGCGTGTCGCCGACCAGCTTGCCGTTGGAGCACGAGAGGGTCGAGAACAGGATCACGAACGTGAGCAGCACGATCCCGAGCAGCCCGAGCGCGAACATGCGGGCGAGCTTCTGGCGCTCGGCCTGCCCGCGCGAGGTGGTGACCAGCCCGGCGTCCTCGAACACCACGCCGGTGAGCAGCTCGTGCACGAACCAGGCGCCCGGCGGCAGCTCGGGCGGAACCGGCACGCCGAGCGACGCGCCCATCGCGCGCGCGGCGGGCTCGAGCACGCGATCCACGGGCGCGCCCTGGGCCTCGCCCGAGGCGAAGTAGAAGCCGCGGAACAGGGGCTGGTCCTTCTCGCTCGCGTCCTCGGCGAACAGCACGCGCAGGAACCGGCGCAGCGCCGGGCGCACGCGCTCGATCTGCGCCGGGAACGCGAAGGCGCGGGCGCGCTGCAGCGGGTCGGGCACGTCGGGGAGCCGCGCCATGCGCCGGTCCGCGAGCGCGGCCTGCAGCACCGCGATCTCCTGGTCGAAGAGCGTCTCGGCCGACTCGGTGAGCGCGCGGTCGGTGGAGATCGTGGCGCCCCACGGCTGCTCGCGCTCGGGCCCGCCGAGGCCCGAGAAGAACTCGGCGAAGCCGGCGATCAGGTCGCACTTGGTGAACACCACGTACACCGGGAAGACCACGCCTAGGTGGTGGATCACCTCCTGCACGCGCTCGCGGATCGCGGCCGCCTGCTTCTCGATCTGGGCCTCGGGCCGGTCGGCGAGCTGGTCCACCGGCATCACCACGATCACGCCGTTGAGCGGCTTCTCGGGCCGCTGCTTGCGCAGCACCGTGAGGAAGTCGCTCCAGTCCCCGGTGTCCTCGAACTGCCCCGAGGCCCCGACCATGCGCCCGGTCATGTCGAGCAGCACGGCCTCCTGCGTGAGCCACCACTCGAAGCTCTTGGTGCCGCCCACCCCCTTCACCGAGCGCCCGCGCTTGCCCGAATCGGTGAGCGCGAACTGGAGGCCCGAGCGCGACAGCATCACGCTCTTCCCCGCCTCGGACGGACCCACCACCATGTACCAGGGCAGGGTCGAGAGCACCGCCTTGCCGCCGCGCTTCGATGTCTTGAGGCGCTCGACGGCCGCGAGGAACTCGGCCTTGAGGTCCTGCATTTCGGCCTGCTTGCCGGGAACCGAGCGCTCGATGTCCTTGTCGGCCTGCACCACCACCGACTGCTCGATCTCCTCGGCCTGCTTCGCCTTCTTGAGCTGGCGCACCAGGATCAGGATCACCGCCACCATCACCAGCACCAGCACGATCAGCAGGGCGAGCAGCAGCGACCACTTGAGGAGGTTGAAGACCACCAGCGTGGCGGCGCCGGCGCCCACCGTCCCGGCGCCGATGTAGAAGGGCGGCCGCAGGAAGCGCTGGAACGGGTTCACGATCCGCCCCCCAGCAGCCGCGCGATCGCGTTGCGCGCCCCGTTCGCGCCCAGCACCGCGAACAGCTTCACGATCAGCCACGACAGCACGAGCGCCGGCACGAACACGGCGAGCGCGAGCCAGATCGGGAACTTGCCGGCGATGGTGCCGCCCGCGTCGTCGGGCCGCGCCGCGTGCGGCGCCAGCGGGCGGCGCCCGGTGCCGCGCACCGCCGCGATGTCGTTGTCCACCTCGGTGAGGACCGCCTTCACCCGCTCGGGCCCGGCCATGCCGAGCTGGCCCTGGAAGCCGAAGGCGAGGCAGCAGGCGTACACCTCGAGCGCCTCGATGCGGGCCTCGCGCTCGCGGCGCAGCCCGTCCAGCCGCGTGAAGAATTCCTCACCCGCGCGGTTGGTGCCGAACAGCTCCATCTGCATCGGGCGCTGGAACCAGGCGTCGCGCAGCGCGCCGCCCGCCCGGATCGCGGTCTCGTCGAGGAACGCCACCAGGCCGAACGAGGCCGCCTCGACGTCCACCGCGTTGGTTCCCGCGCGCGCGCCGTCCTGCTCGAGGCGCGACTTCAGCTCGAGCGCGCGCGTCCGGATCAGGTTGGCGTCGAGGTCGGGGGACGGGGCCTGGCGCAGCGCCACCACCATGCCGAGCCAGTCCGAGCACAGGTCCACGAGCCGGGCGCGCCCGCCGTTCCCCTCGTCGCCGTCGCGGCCCCGGCGGCTTCCGCGGCCGCCCCGGCCCCCGCCGCCTCCCCCGCTCGCCCGCGGCGGCGGGTCGAAGATCACGGTTTCGTCGGCGGCGTCGGCCCCGCGCCGGCGGCGCCCGCGCGTGTCGCGGCGTTCCCGGATCGGCCGGCGCATCCTACGGGCGCAGTCCCAGCAGCTCGATGGTCATCCCCGGATAGTCGGGCGGCAGGAAGATGGCGATGTTCTTGGCCCCGCGCACGGTCTCGAAGGCGTCGCCCTGGGTGTCGAGCTGGTAGTAGAGGAAGTTGGCCTTGACCGGCAACGCCGAGGGCGTGACGCGCGTGTAGCTCACCACCACGCCGCGCAGGGCGTTGGCGATCAGGTAGTCGATCTTGTCGCGCGAGGCGATCTTGACCTTGTACGGCACCTCGTTGATGAGGCGCTGCTCCTCGGCGTCGGCTTTGACCCCGAGGTACATGGTGGCGCCGCTCTCGAGCGCGCGCGGATCGGCGACGGCCCCGACGTAGAGCGAGCTGTCCTCGCGCTTGAGGTCGATCCGGATGGACTTGTCGGCGGTGTCGGGCTGGATGACCTTGCCGAGCCACTCGTGGATCTGCGAGAAGGTGCGGCCGAGACCGAGGTGGTCGTAGGCCGGGAAGTCCTTCGGGTGGATCTCGGCCGAGACCGTGCACAGCTGCCCGACCAGCGCCGCGAGCGTGCGGTACACGCGCTCCGGGTGCACGCGCGGGTGGGCGAGGTAGTGCCCGAGCAGCGGGATCGCCGCGTTCACGGTGCCCAGCATCCAGAAGCTCGCCGCGTCGGTGTCGGCGAAGTCGGCGAAGCCGCCGCGCTGGCGGCGCTTGTCGCCGAGGTGGTTGCTCTTGGTCACCAGCAGCTCGAACTCGGCCCGCACCTGCTTGAGGAGCGTTTCGGACGCGGCGAGCGAGAGGCAGGGCGGCACGTAGCTCTCGCGCAGCGAGAAGGCGTTTTCGCCCGAGCGCACCAGCTCCGCGACGGGGATCGCGTCGTGGTCGCCGAGCGCGTCGTCCGGGAACAGCAGCCGCAGGTTGCGGCGCGCGGTCACCACCGGCCGTTCGTCGAGACCGGTGTTGGCGTCGGGGAGCTCGAGCGTGTCGGTCACGAAGCGCGGCGCGACGCCGTCGGTGCCCGCCCCGTTCTGGGAGAGCATCGCGCGCCCGGGCCGCAGCGCCGGCACCCCGACGTGGACGAGCAGCGATTCCTGGCGGGCCTCGAAGTGGCCGGCGATCTCGCGCGCGGCGGGCAGCGGGTCGTCTTCGGGCGCCGCCACCGGCGTGCCGTCCGGCAGCACGCCGCGCACGCCCAGCAGCCCGATGCGCCCGTTGCGCAGCGCCTCGCGGTCCACCTCGAGCGCGGTCAGGCCCCATTCGAAGGGGCTCGCGGCGCGCAGGCGTTCGCCGACCAGGTGGTGGACGGCGCGATCCCACTGCTGGAAGTGCTGCGGGGTCAGCAGCAGCCCTTCGCTCCACACCACCGACTGATGCCGGCTCATCGGCCCTCCGCGGCGGAGTCGCCCGTTACTTGGTCACCACGGTCAGGCACGAGGCTTCGGCCCGGAGCGAGAGCTTCGACCCGCGCGACAGGAGCTGCGAGAAGTACCAGCAGTTCGCCTCCGGCTTGCAGAAGTTCCCGATCACGACGATCGCCTTGGCCTTGGGGTCGCGCTGGTAGACGTAAGGCTGCTTCGAGTTGGGCACGATCGAGCCGGAGTCGCGCGTGAGCAGCGCGTCGCCGAACAGCGCCTTCTCCTTGCCCCAGATCTGGACCAGCGAGGTGCCGGTGATCGCCGAGGCGTCGGTGAGCTGGAGCACCGCGAACTCGAGGGGCTGCGCGCTGGCCTTGCCGCAGGTGTTGCACTGCGCGGTGGCCTCGAGCGAGAGCTGGATGGACTTCTTGCCGCCCATCATGCCGCAGCCCGCCACGAGCGAGGCGAGCGCGAGCGCGATGAGGCCGTGCATCCATGGGAGCTTCATACGGTTGCGGGACATGGGAGGCCGACACTAGGCGGCCCGTCCGGGTACGTCAAGAGGCGGGGCGGGCCGGTCATTCGGGCTCCATCGTAAAGCTCTGCGAAACCGACTGGCCGGCGCGGAACCGGAGGGATTGCTCGCCCTCGCGGCTCTTCCACCCCTTCCACTCCACGTGGATCCGGTGCTGCCCCGGGCTCAGGTAGAGGGTCGCCGGGGTGAGCAGGCCGGTCGGCCGCCCGTCCACCAGCACCTCGGCGCCCGCGCGGCCCGGGGTGGTCACCTCGAGCCGCGCCCCGTCGGCCGTGAAGTCGCTGCCCACGTACTTGAACTCGCCCGGCCTGGGCCGGACCGTGGTCTGCGCGGTGGCGCCGAACCACGGCGACGACTCCTTGATGTAGACCAGCTGCTCCCGGTTGGCCGGCACGGTGACCCGCACCGAGTCGAGCCCGCGCCCCTTGAGCTGGCGCTCCACGTAGAAGTCGGCGGGCGGGCGCGCCCACAGCAGCAGCGTGGCGGTCGGCCCGCCGGCCGCCGCCTCGTCGAAGCGCAGGGTGATCGTCGTGTCGCGCAGCCCGGTGAGCCCGAAGAACGTTTCCGCGTCCGGCACGCCCTGCCGTCGCGCGCGCACCACGTGATCGCCGGGCTCCACTCCCTCGAAGCGCGCCGGCTCGCGCCGGGTGTTCGAGCCGTCCAGGGTGACCTCGGCCCCGGCCGGCTGGGTGCGCACCGTCACGCCGCGCGGGGCGACCCCCGCGCGGCGCAGTGCCGCCAGCGCGACCGTGAGCGTGGACTCCGGCGCCGCGCGCGCCACCAGCGCCAGCGTGCGCGGCTCGTATCCCTCGCGGCGCACCTCGAGCGTGTGCTCGCCCTCCGAGAGGTTCCGGAACCGGGCCGGGGCGGACACCGCGCGCTCCCCGTCGAGCGACACCGTGGCGTCCGGCGGCACGGTCTGGATGACCAGCGTGCCGAGGCGCGCCACGGCCGCCGTCTGCGGTCGGAGGGCGACCGTGAGCGTGGTCTCGCGCCCGGCGGCGAGGCGCACCACGCGGCGCGCGGTCTGGAAGCTGTCGCGGCGCACGCGCACCGTGTGGTCGCGCGGATCGAGATCCGCGAAGCGCGCGGGCGCGGGAACGAACGCTCCCCCGTCGAGCGAGACGCTGGCGTCGGGCGGCGTGGCCTCGACCACCAGCGTGGCCGGGAGCGCGAGCGGGATCCCGTCCGGCTCCTCGACCGCGCGCACGGAGTCGGCGGCAACCCTCTCCGGTTCGGGCGGGGTGACGGGCGCCGGGCGCTTCCACGGCTGGGTGATCCCGAGGACCACGGCGAGGACCGCGACCAGCGCGCCGCCCACGAGCAGGGGCACGGGCGGCTTCGCGCCGCCGGAGGGGGCCGGCTTCCCGGCCGGCGCCGGAGGTGCGGTGCCCTTCGTCCCGGCCGCGCGGGCCGCGGGGGCGGCCTTCCCGGACGAGGGGGCGGCCTTCCCGGCCGCGGGCGGCGTACGGCCCGGCTTCGCGGGCGCCGCCGCGCCCAGGCCCGGCGCATCCTTCGCCGCCGGGACCGGCGACGGCTCCGGCTTCGCGGCCGGCGCGCCCGCGGGTGCGGCCGGCGGAGGCATGGCAGGCGGCGAGGGGGTCGCGGCCGCCGGGGGCGCGACCACGGTGGCGTCCCCGGGCGGGGCCGCCGCGCCGCCGGGGCCCGCGGGACTCGCGACGCCGGGCCCCTCGGGTGCGATCAGGACGGTGCGCTCGAGGTCTTCGTCGGCCACCGGGACCGGCCACGGGACACCGTGCTCGCGCACGTAGTCGGAGGCGGCCCGGTTGGTCGGATCGAGGTACGCCACGCAGCGGTTCTCGCGCAGCAGCGCCGCCTCGTCGCCTCGCGCCTCCGCCTCGCGGGCGTTCTCGAGGTGGCGCGCGAGCCGCTTGGCCCGCAGCGCCCCTCCCACCTTCTCCGGGTTCTCGGCGTAGTCGGCGAGCAGGCCCCGGTCGTGTGCCGCGATGCCCAGCTCCGCGACGGCCGCGTCGAAGGCCTTGCGCACCTCGGTGACCGACTGGACGCGCGTCGCGGCGTCCTTCTCGAGCATGCGGCGGATCATGCCCTCGACGCCGGGCGGCACCAGCGGATCGAGCGCGTCGAGCGGGCGCGGCTCGGCGTAGAGGATGGCGCGCGCGATGGACGAGGTGTCGCCCTGGAACGGCCGCGTGCCGCTCAGCAGCTCGTAGCAGACGATCCCGAACGAGAAGATGTCGGTGGTGGCCCGGTCGAGCTTCTCGCCGCGCGCCTGCTCGGGGGACATGTAGGCCGGGGTCCCGAGCATCGAGCCCACCATGGTGATGCCGGTGTTCTCCTCGGCGCGCCGGGCGAGGCCGAAGTCCATGAGCTTGATCACGCCCTCGGGCGTGAACATCACGTTCGAGGGCTTGATGTCGCGGTGGATGATGCTGCGGCTGTGCGCGTGCTCGAGCCCCCGGCAGATGTCGCGCAGCATCAGCAGCGAGATCTCGAGCGGCGGCGTGCCCTTGCGGTCGATCCAATCGCGGAGGTTCAGCCCCTCCACGTACTCCATGGCGATGTAGAACTGCTCGCCGTGGCGCCCGAAGTCGTAGACCTGGCAGACGTTCTCGTGCCGCATCTGGGCGGCGGACCGCGCCTCGAGCTGGAAGCGGGCGACGAGCTTTTCGTCCTCGGCGAGGTGCGGGAAGAGGATCTTGAGCGCGACCAGGCGGTCCAGGTTCTTCTGGTTGGCGAGGTACACCCACGCCATGCCGCCTTTGCCGATGCGGTCACGAAGCTCGTAGGGGCCGAAATCCTTGTCCACGCGTCGTGGGGCTCCGGGGTGCGCGGGGAATCCCCGGGGCGAAGGAACGGGCCCGGGGCACTTCGGAGGGACGGGTCAGGATAGGGGGAGGCGCGCGCGAGGGGCAAGACGGGGCGCGGAGTGCCGCGATCCGGCCCGAAAACACCGCGGCCACCCCGGGAGGGGTGGCCGCGGACTCACGAGGGCGGAAGCGGGCGGAGCCGCGACTATTCGACGCGGACGATCCGGCCGGTTCCCTGGACCCCGGCCGCCCGCCAGCGGGCGAGGAAGACGCCGCTGCCCACGTCGCGTCCGGATTCGTCCCGGCCGTTCCACACCAGCACGTGTTCGCCGGGCCCCGCGCCGAGGCGCGAGAGCGAGCGCATCAGGCGGCCCTGCAGGTCGAAGATCTGGACCTCGAGATCGCCCCCGCGCGCGAGCGAGAACGCGAGCCCGGTGCCGGTCCGGAAGGGGTTCGGATAGGCCTGGCGCAGGCCGGTCTCGATCGCGCTCGCCACGCTCGACGAGGCCCCGGCCACGCTGGCTTCGAGGCGATAGGCGCGGTCCCCCGAGTAGGCGGGCAGCGTCAGCCGGCCGCCGGGCTCGAGCGCGCGCGCCACGCCGGTGACCCGGTCGGTGAGCAGCAGGCGTGCGTTCGCCGGCAGTCCCGCCGCGTCCACCGAGAGCGTCACCTCGCCGGGTGACTCGGCGCCGCCGAGCACGAGGTCCCACGCCATCACGTCCGCCGCGGGACTCACCACCCGGCTGTAATCGCCGGACAGCCGGCCCCAGTCGGGTCTCGGGATCCGGAGCGAGAGGAGTTCGAGCCCGGGGGGCGCGGGAGCGATCGAAGCGCACAGGGCATTCCACTCGCCTTCGGCCACCGGCCCGGCGCCCACGGTCGCGGGCTCGGAGCGGCGCTCCCCCTGCGACGCGGTGACGGACACGGTCCACCGCGCCGACAGCGGGCGCACGTCACGGCCCCGCGCGAGGCCGGCGCCTTCCGCCCAGGGATCGAACAGCGCGTCCTGCGGTGCGGGCGTCCCGGTCGGGCTGGCCGGACGCGAGAAGATCATGTTGACCGCCGCGGTCGAGAGTTTCTTGACCCAGAAACCCTGCCGGCCGTTCACGATGGTGGCGTTCTCGTACGCCGAGGTCGTGGGATTCCAGATCTTCACGAACTGTTCGGTGAGCGTGTTGCCTCCACCGGTGATGGCGCCGAAGTAGGTGGAGTTGTCGGTGACGCCGATATTGGCGATGTCGATGGGATAGGGATACGGGTTCCCCATCTGGTTCCACCCCGGCGCCGAGGACGGGCCGTTGGCCAGCGGAAACTCCCCGCTCACGCCGAGGATCGGGACGACGGACTGCGGCACCCCGGTGTCCTGGATGTTCGTCTTGGCGACGTCGGTGATGAGCCAGTACCCGAGCGCGGGCCCGATGGTGGTGAGCCCCGAACCCGGCTCCTGGTAGCCGCCGGTGGTGGTGTTGAACCGGCCGAACCGCCAGTTGCGGACGTCATAGCCACCCAGTTCGTCGAGCACCGAGACCGGATTCGAGTTCGCGCGGGACAGCGGGAACGCCACCAGCGAATAGGTCTTGGCGGCCGTGCTGTACCGAAGCGTGGCGAGCGGCGAGAAGGAGAGCCCGAGGAACGTCGGGAAGACATTGAAGCCGGCGGACGTGGTGCGCTGGGAGGCCGGCGGAGTGACTTCGGCGGTCGTCCGGAAGCCGGTGGAACTCATGGTGGCGCCGGAGCCCGTGACTCCATCGAGCTTGAATCCGGTGCTCGAGAGCTGGGCTTCGCTCCCGCCGGCCCAACCCACGGACATCAGGCAGGACAGCGCGAGAGGAATTGCCTTTCGAATCTTCATTCGGGCCCCCGTTGGAGCTCAAAGGTCCATGTCGGAAGTCTGGAGAGCGAGCGTGCGGTCACGGCGCTACTGCGGCTGGGCCGGCTGGCGGACAGGCTCCATCCCGGCGGGCGGAGCGAGCGTGACGGTGCCCATGCTGGTCGGGATGAAGAGCAGCGTGACGGTGCCCTGCCAGAGGTACCCGGAGGCATTCCCGGGACCGCCATTCAGCCGGAAGGTGAACGTGCCCGCCGCGTTCTTCTGGTAGACGCGCTGCCGCTCGTACTGGAGGAACATGCCGGAGGCGGTCGGATTGCTGACGATTCCGTAGTTCCCGAAGTCGGTCGAGCCACCCGCCGTCTCGCTGATCCACATGTCCGCCGAGAACGACGCCGGAGCGAAGATCTGTCCTCCGGCGATGACCAGGATGAATCCGGGCCCGGGCGTGGTGATGCTCGCCGTGGCCAGGGCGACCGAGGCCGATGCGTTGAAGTTGACCGAACTTCCCTGCTTCACGGACGCGATGCCCACGGCATCCGCCGACCGCTGCGAGGCCTTCGCGAACGGCGCGAACCCGAGATGCACGAGCGGAGTCATCTCCGCATCCGCACCCACCTTGATCCCGAGCGTGAGGTCGAACGCCCCGAAATTGACCCCCGCGAACGTGCCGGTCACCGGCGTCCCGGTTCCGATCTCGATCGAGAAGAGACCGTTGGTAACGGTGACGGCCGTGTGGTTTTCACGGTAGAGGAGCGCGTTGGTGGTGCCGTTGTAGAGACTCACCTGGATGTCCTGCGCGCCGTTGATCACCGCGCCGGCCGCGTCGGTCAGCCGTCCCTGGTAGGGAATCCCCGGAACGTGCGCCAGAGCCACTCCCGAAACGAGCATCAGGGACGCCAGGCCGGCCATCGCCACTTTCACGAACTTTCGCACTGGAACCTCTCGGTTTTGAGGGGACACTTCGGTCGGATCGGAACCGGCGTTCCCGCCGGCCCGCAGGTCGTTCAAGGAGTGGGAGGTCCGGGGAACGCGGCCAGCGCCGGACGCGGCGGCGGACCGTCCCCGCCGCCCCCGCCGCCGGCCGCCGCCGCGGCGACGCCGCCGAGGACGACCGCGCCGCCGACGATGTACCAGATCGTCTTGTTCGACTTCTTGCCGCTTTCGGGCTTGGACGCGCTCGGCACCATGGACGAGGCCGGAGTCGGCGTCGGCCGCGCGGGCGGCGGCGTCGCCGGAGGGGGCGTGACCGGCGCGGGAGTCGTGGGAGCGGTCGAGGGAGGCGCGCCCGGCGCGGGCGCGGCGTCCCCCGGCGCCGGCGGCGTGCCGCCGGCCGCTTCGGCCGTGTACTCCTTGAGCGCCTGCTCGAACACCGCGGTCTCGTCGGGCGGCACGCGGATCGGATCGGGGCGCCACTGCGGGTTGCCGCGCAGGATGCCCTTGAACATCTCCTTGCCCTGGACCGGGTAGCCCTTCTTCACGTAGGAGCGCGCCAGAAGCTCGCGGGCATGCTGGAGGTCGGCGCCGGTGAGCGCGCCGCGATCCACGAGGTCCTTGAGGAGCCCGATCGCTTCGTCGAAGCGCGACTGCTCGTAGTACTCCTGCCCGCGCTGCACGTTGGAGGCCGAGCCCCCCTGCGCGAGCGCCGCGGCCGGTACGAGGTAGTTCGCGAGGTGCGCGAGCAGGACCACCGACGCGAGGGTCGTCCTGAAGCGCCTTGCCGGCTGGTGCATGAGGCTCCTCCCTGGAACTGTTGAGCCTGCGCCGGCACCGCGGAGCGCGGCGGCCGGGGGTATGGGGCTTGTCGTGCGCACCCAGTCGCGGGCGCGACTGAGAGTTAGTATCCGAAAATCGGCGCCGCGCCAAGGGGAAAACGAAGGGCGCCTGTGAATTCGCGGGGGGAGCGCGCCGCGCGAGTCCGCGGCCCGGGGCGGCGGATCGCGCGGTTCAGGCCTTCAGGCGCAGTGCTCGGCGCGCGAGCGGCAGGCGGCCGCGAAGGCCAGCAGCCGCTCCGCGGACGCGTCCCACTCGACGTGCTCGACCGCGCGCTTGCGCGCGGCCGCCGCGAGCCGCTCGCGCAGTTCGGGCTGCGTGGCGAGGCGCTCGAGCGCCGCGGCGAGCGCGGCCTCGTCCCCGGCCGGCACCAGCAGGCCGAACGATCCCTCGCCGAGCACGCGGCGCGTCGCCGTGGTGTCGGTCGCCACCAGCGGGCGGCCCGCGGTGATCGCTTCGACGAGCTTGAGCGGGGAGAAGTCGGAGCCGGATCCCGCGTACGGGATCACGATCGCGTCGCAGCCGGCCATGAGCGCGCGCGCCTCGGCGCGGGCCACCGCCCCGCAGAACACGGCCGGCACGCCCTCGCGATGGGTCGCGGCCACCAGGGCGTTGCGCGCGGGGCCGTCCCCCGACAGCACGAGTCGCGCGGGAACCCGGGCGCGGAGCCGGCCCATCGCGCGCACCAGAAGCTCGAGGTCGTGCCACGGCTTGAGCGAACCGCAGAAGCCGGCGACGAACTCCCCGGGCCGGGCGCCCATCATGTCGCGCGCCCACGCGGCGAGGCGGGCGTCGGGCGCGCCGGCGCCGGCCGCGCCGTCCCAGGCCGGCAGCAGCGCGATCTCGAACTCGCGCGGGGCGAGCCGGCGTGCCCAGTCCCCCACCTCGACCGAGGGCACCACGGCGCCGCGGCTCGCCGCGAAGCCGCGCCTCAGGCACGACTCGAACTCGTCGCCGTCGCGGCGCGGGCCCGTGCGCGGCGCCTCCAGCACCGGCGACTGGATCTCGTAGAGGTGCACGATGCCGGCGTGCGCCGAGGCTTCGGCGGCGTGCGGGGCGAGCGGCGCGATCTGCTCGAGCACCACGTCGGGGCGCGAGGCGGCCATCAGCCGGTCCAGGACGTCGCGGGCGGGCCGGCGCGGCAGCGGGTGGAGGGCGAGCCCGCGCGACTCGAGCGGCGCGAGCTCCACGTGATCGGGCCGCGCGGCCAGCGCGGCCTCCACCCGGTGACCGGCCCGCAGCAGGCCGGCGGCGAGGCCCCGCAGCCGGACGGCACGCCGGCTCGAAGGCTCCGCGGGGGAGTCGGGATCGCTGTTGAGGAGCAGGATGCGCATGGAAGCCCCATCTCGGCCGGACCGGGCGGGAACTCCGCCCCTGCGCAGAGAGGTGGGCCGGGCCGTCCCCCTGATACACGCCCCGCGAAAGCCCGTGCGCCGGTGGCGGCCGGATGGCTAGACTGGACCCCGACCATGCCCTCCCTCCCCCGCGGCTCCCTGGACCCGGCGCTCGACGCGCGGCTGGTGGCGCGTTGCCGCGAGGGCGACGCGGCCGCGTGGGCGGCGCTGGTCCGGCGCTACGAGCGCCTGGTCTACGCCGTGGCCCGCGGCTACCGGCTCGCCGACGAGGACGTGGCCGACGTGTTCCAGGAGGTCTTCGCGGCGCTGGTGCGGGGCCTTCCGCGGCTTCGCGACGGCCGCACGCTGTGCCGCTGGCTCGCGAGCACCACCGACCGGATCGCGCTGGCCACGGCGCTGCGCCGGCGTCGCGAGCGGGCCCGCGAGGGCGCGCCCGCCACCGGTTTCGAAGCCCTGCCGGACGACGCGTCCCCGGTGGGGCAGGATCTCGAGGCCCTCGAGTCCGCGATGCGGGTGAGGCTCGCGCTCGGGGCCCTCGCGCCCGCGTGCCGCAACCTGCTGGAGGCCCTCTACTACCGCGACCCGAGCCCCGCCTATCGCGACCTCGCCTCGGAGCTGGGCATCCCGATCGGCTCCATCGGGCCGACCCGGGCGCGCTGCCTCGAGAAGCTCGAACGCGCGCTGCGGGCGCTCGAATCGGAGCCGGAACGTATCAGCGCCCCCGAGCCGCCCACCTCTTTCCCCGAGAAGGGCGGCGGCGCCCTCCGGCACTCGATCGTGCCGGGCGCGCCGCGGCCCGCCGCTTCCCGCGAGGACGTTCCGCATGTTTCCTGACCGGCGCCGGGGCCACCTCCCGTCGGCGACCCTGCTCGACCTGATCGAGGACCGGCTCGACCCGGCGCGCCGGCGCGCGGCCGAGGCGCACCTCGGGCTGCCGTGCGCCGCCTGCCGGGAGCGCCTCCTGTCGCTCGCGAGCCTCACCGGCCGGATGCGCGCCGGCCGCATGGAAGAGGTTCCCGAGCCCCTGAGGCGCGCCGCGATCGAGGCGTTCGCGCCGCCGGCGGCGGAACCCGGCGCCGCGGCCGCCGCGTGGCGGACGCTCGCGCTGGCGTTCGACTCGTTCGCCACTCCCCTTCCGGCCGCCGTGCGCCGGGCCGTGGGCGAGGCGCGTCGCCTGCGCTTCGAGCTGGCGGGCACCGCCCTCGAGGTCGAGCACGAGCCCGAGTCGGCGGATCAGTGCGCGCTGCGCGGCCGCCTCGCCGTGGCCGATCCCGAGCTGCACCGCGTGGAGGTGGTGGCGGGCGCCGAGCGTTTCCACCGCTGGGCCGACGCGGAGGGCGCGTTCGCCTTCGAGGGCCTGCCGCGCGGAGCGTGCCGACTCGCGGTGAGCGGGCCCGCGGGCCGCTTCGAGACGCCCGCGTTCGAGACCTGACGCCCGCGCCCCGAGGCCACGCCCGATGCCCGCACCCGCGCCCGAACCGACCCCCGCCCGCCTGCTGATCGAGCGGGTGGAGCGCGTCCGGCGCGCGAAGCCGGAGCGCGCCCTCGAGGAGCTGGCCCGCGGGTTCGCGCGCGCCTCGCGGGCGGCCGGCGACCGCGAGCGCGGGGAACTCTGGCGCGTGCGCGGCCACGTGCTCCGCAGCCTGCGCCGCGCGCGCGACGCCTCGGCCGCCTACCGGCGCGCCGAGCGCTGCTACGCCCGCGCGCGCGACCCGCGCGAGCAGGGCCGCTGCGCCATCGGATGGACCGACGCGCTCCTCTACCTCGGCCGCTACGGCGAGGCGATGCGGGTGGCGCGGCTCGGGCGGCGGCGCCTCGCGGCGGCCGGCGACCGCGTCTCGCTGGGGAGGCTCCTCAACAACGAGGCCAACCTCCTCCATCGCCTCGATCTCCCCGAGCGCGCGCTCCGGCGCTATCGCGAGGCGCGCGCGGCGCTGCGGCGCCTCGGCGACTCCTACGAGTGGGCCCAGATGGGCGTCAACGTCGGCAACTGCCTCTCGCTGCTCGGGCGCTGCGGCGAGGCGCGGGACCACTACCGCGAGGCCGAACGCGCGGCCGAGGCGAAGGGCCGACCGCTCGACGCGCTGCGCGCCGCCTACAACCTCGCCTACCTCGACTTCCTGGAGCATCGCTACGAGCCGGCGCTCGAGGCGCTTTCCCGGCTCGGCGAGCGCGCCCGGGAGCACGGCTACCCCTCGATCGCGGCCCTCTCGCGCCTCGACCGCGCGGAGATCCTGCTCCGGCTCGGGGCCCACGCCGAGGCCCTCGACGAGGCGCGCGAGGCGATCGCCGCGTGCGGCACGCTGGAGCTGCGCTACGAGCGCGCCAAGGCCGGCACCTTCGCCGCGCTCGCCTCGTTCCGCCTCGGCCGCCGCGCCGACGCCGCCCGCCGGCTCGAGCGATCGCTCGAGGAGTTCCACGAGGAGGGCAACGCGGTGTGGATGGGGGAATCGCTGGTGGGTCTCGCCACGCTCTGGTGGCACGACCGCCAGCCGCTCGCCGCGGCCGTGCTGCTGCAGGCCGCCGCGCTCCACTTCGCGCGCGCCCGCGACCGGGAGCGCGAGGCCTGCGCGCGCGCGCTGGTGGTGCGCGCCCGCCTCGCGGGAGGCGACCGGGCCGGCG
>CAZIVR010000020.1:0-41320 GCA_964542745.1 uncultured bacterium | reverse complement strand
GTGGCGCCTGCGGCGGCCGCGGCCGCCTGCTTCGCGGGCGCCGCCGCCGGCGCCGGAGCGCCGGCCGCCTCGCCCGCCGCGGCCAGCACGCCGATCTCGGTGCCGACCAGCACGGTCGTCCCTTCCTCGACCACGATGCCCTGCAGCGTGCCGTCGGCGGGCGAGGGAATCTCGACGTTGATCTTGTCGGTCTGGATCTCCACGAGCGGCTCTTCCTTGCGCACGCGGTCGCCGACCGCCTTGAGCCACTTGGAAACGGTCCCCTCGGCGACGCTCTCGCCGAGCTGCGGCACCACGATCGAGATGGGCATCCTTCGCTCCTTATGCGTTCGCCGCGGGGCGGCCGCCCCGGGCGTGAGGGTTCGTCTTCAGGCGCCGCGCGTCCCCGGCGTCTTCCGCCGGCGCTCCACCCGCGCGCGCCGCCGCTCGAGCGCCCGCTCGTGCTCGGCGCGCTCCTCGTCCGACTCCAGCACCAGCGGCGGCACCGGGGTCGGGCGCCGGGTCGTGGGGTCGAGGGCCACGAAGGTCACGAACGCGGTGCCGGTGTTCCGGCGCTCGCCCGAGATCAGGTCCTCGGATTCCACGTCCACGCGAATCTCCATGCTGCTCCGGTCGGTGAAGGTCAGCCGCGCCCGGATCAGCGCCAGCTGTCCCACCAGGATCGGCGCCAGGAAGGACATCTCGTCGAACGAGGCCGTCACGACCGGGCGCCGGCTGTGGCGGTTCGCGACCACCGCCGCGGCCAGGTCGATCCAGTGCATCACGGTGCCGCCCAGCACGCTGCCGTGCACGTTGGCGTGCTGGGGCAGCACCAGCTGGGTCATCTCGGAAGCCGAGTCCCGGGCGGTCCGGCCCCGGCGGGTGTCGTCGGTCACGTTGGGCGGGTGGCTCCTGTCTGGAATGCGCCCGGCATTATAGGAGCCGCTCGGGCGGCCCGCCAAACCCGCGCCGCCCCCGCCCGCGGCAACCGCGGGGCCCGCCCCGAAAGCGCGACGGCCGGGAGTCCGAAGACCCCCGGCCGCCGCAGGAGACGAACGCGTTACTGGAGCAGCACGCCGCGCAGCGTCCGGACTTCCGAACCCACCTTGAGGCGGTAGAAGTAGACGCCCGGGTTGGCCCGGTTGCCCGAGCCGTCGAGGCCGCGCCACTCGCGCACGTAGGTGCCCGGATCGAAGTCGCCGCGGGCCAGCTCGGCCACCTGCCGGCCCTGCAGGTCGAACACGCCCAGCTCGACGCGCGAGCCGCGCGGGAGCGAGAACAGCACCTTGCTCACGCGCGCCGGGTTCGGCGCCACGCTGAACGAGACGTCCTGGCGGGCGAGGTCATCCACGCCCACGTTGAGCCCGTGCTGCACGATGTCGCTCGGCCCGCGCGGACAGACGCGGAACGTGCCGTTGGCGAAGTGCAGGAGGCCGGTCACGCTGACCGTCATCGCCGAATCGGGCGGCGTGTAACCGTTCAGCGCGCCGCTCAGGTTCGACACGAGGATCGTGTCCGGGTAGCTCGGCTTCTGGCCGGCCACGAAGAAGCTCTGCCCCACGGTGCGGGTCTCGGTCACGGTGACGTAGTAGAGCTTGACCAGCATGCACTCGTAGTCCTCGCCGGTCAGCGTCGCGCCGTCCGGGTCGGCCGGAGAGCCGGCCATGTCGGTCGTGGTGTCGCGCAGCGCCGCCACCGTCTCGATCGCCGCGGCCGGAATCGTGCCCGCGCCCTCGTTGGTGATCAGCGCGGTGCTGACGATCTCGGTCTCACCGTTGAACTCCTGCACCTGGCCGGTCACTCGGTAGCGCTGCCCGGCGACCAGCGGAGCGGTCGGACCGAACACCGAGACGCCGCCGCGGATCTGGCCGTTCTCGTCCACCATGTAGTAGAGCGAGCCGAACTGGTGCACCGCGATGCCCCGGTAGGTCAGCTTGGTGCCGGGGAGCGCGCCGGCGCCCGCGAAGCGCGACCGGTCGTCGAACACCGACAGGTTGGACGGGTCCGGCGCCTGGAGGTCGGCGCAGGTCAGCACGCCGTTCACGAACGTGCGCTGCTGGGCCGGCGAAATCGTGCAGGCCGGGCAGCTCGCGGAGCCGACGCCGAGCACGCTGATGGTCTCGATGTCGCCGTCCGTGCGCACGCTGGTGATCGTCAGGATCACGACGTTGCCGGGAACCGATTCCATGACCGCGAGGTCCACGGTCGAGCCGTCGATCGCGGAGCCCAGCGAGTAGTTGGACTCGGTCTCGGCCGTCGTCTGGTCCACGTTGCGGTCGAACACCAGCCGGATCTGGTTGTCCTCGATCGGATAGGCGTCGCTCAGGTTCGGCGGGACGGCGAGGAACACGTCGTTGCCGCTCCGGAGCTGGATCCGGTACGAGTTGATCGAGCCGGTGCCGGACGACGAGGTCGCCTGGTTCACGATGCCCTGCACCGAGTCCACGATCGTGCCGACCGGCGGCGCCGCGCCGCCCAGGGACGGCGACAGCGTGAAGTTGTCGATCAGGACGCTGTCGGTCGAGGGCGCGACCGTCGTCAGCAGGTAGTTCGAGCTCTGCACGCCGGTGCCGGAGATGCGGCCGACCTTCAGGGGTCCGCGGATCCGCACCAGGCCGCCCTCGTACTTCTCGCCCTGCGAGAAGGCCGGGAGCCAGTGGAGCTGGCTGGTGGTCACGATGTCCATCGGCACGGCGTTTCCGGTGCTGATGCGGCGGACCACGATGTCGTTGGTGCTCTGCGACACGTCCGGACCTTCGATCTCGGTGGTGCCGTTGGTGGCCGGGAACTCCTGCATCGTGCCGTAGACGACGACCTCGTCGCCCAGCACCAGGTTGCCGCCGCTCGGGCTCGCGGGCACTGAGGCCGCGTAGTTGGTGGCGCCGGTGAAGGCCTGCAGGCCCGAGAACTGGCCGCCGCCCGCGGCCGCGAAGTAGAAGGCGAAGGCGCTGGCGCGCGTGTCGAGGCCGTTCACGATGCCGCGAACGCCGAGCACGGTGTCGCCCACCACCGGGTAGCAGGGGTTGATCGTGGTGTCCGCGTTCTGGGTCTGGGGGATCAAGAGCGTGTCGGGACAGGAACGGTAGGACGGGCCGGGCGGGTACTTGTTCGCCGCGGCGGCGAAGGTCGCGCAGAGGGTCATCAGCAGCGCGACCCCGAGAAACGGAGTGACGAGTCTCTTCATGGTTGGATCCCTCGGTTCGCAGGTCGTCGGGTCAACGGGGAAAAGGGAACTTGCGACTATGGCGGGGTGAGGCCTCCATGCGTTCCGGTGGACCGAAGTCCCGGGCAGGGCACTGCCGGGCCGAACCGGGGTGGGGCGACGAGTTGACGAATGCCGGACGGAAGTCTATCAGGCGACCACCTAAACGCCAACGAAATAATGGGATGGCGCTGAAAAACGGGCGGGCGGCCTCCACGTGGGCAAGCACCGGGGGGCCCCAATCCCGCCCAGCGCCCCGGCTCCGCCCCGGCAGGCCATCCCGGGCCCGGAGGGCGCGGCTAGGGAGCGAAGAGCCCGCTCTGGGCGTGGAAGAGGAGCTTGGCCAGCAGCCGCGAGGGGCTGGCGTAGGTCGGGAGCGCCTGCCGGATCGGCAGCGGTACCACCACCACCCTCCCGCCGGACGGCTGGCGGACGCTCATCGCCACCGCCAGGTTCTCGGGCACCGCCGGCTCGAGCGCGTTGGGCTTGGCCCAGAAGGCCACCTGGCTGGTGTCGTAGGGGATGAACACCCGCATGCCGGGGGACACCAGCGAGGACATGCGCATGCTGTCGGCGAGGATCGAGGAGCGGAACAGGGGCGGTAGCGGGTCGTTGGCGTTGCGCGTGCCCCAGGCGACGCTGGAATCCCCCGTCCCCTGGTTGAAGAACTTGCGCTGGCCCGCGCTGTTCAGGAACTCCGTGACGAAGCCCTCGCGCAGCATCGGCGGGGTCACGATGGTGACGAGCCCCGGGCCCTCGATCATGTTGAGGCCCTCGAGGTAGAAGCGCCCCCCGGCCCGGATGTACGCGTAGACGCTGTCCTGGTACTCGGTCAGCGTGGTCGCCGCGAACGTGTCGAAGCCGCGGTACCAGATCACGGCCTTGAACTGGCGGAACGTCTGGGCCAGGTCCCGCGCGTTGCGGAACGGGTTGTTCACGTCGAGGTGGAGCGCGCTGAAGGTCCCGGCCGGCAGGTTTCGCGCCAGGGTGCGGTAGTAGAGGGTGTCCACCGTCAGGTCGTTGGGAGCGGTCCGGAACGAGTTGTCCACCAGCAGCGCGGTGCCCAGCGAATCCGCCGGAATGGTGACGAGCCCGGGCGAGCGCACGTACCACGTCAGGCTCGCGGGGGGGCCGAGCCGTCCCCCGTCGTCCACCGCGCGAACGTTGACGGTGCGCGGGCCCGAACGCCACTCGCCGGGAGGCGGCCCCTGGATGAACCGGCGGCTCGGCACCGTGAAGGAGCCGAAGGAGGTGCCGGTGTAGACGCTGTCGTAGTTGGACTCGTTGCCGTCGAGGTAGACGCGGAACGAGAGCTTGGAGAGGTCTCCGCCCCGGTCGTCCACGTTCCAGGTGATGGACACCGACGCGTACGAGCTGTCGCGCACCCCGGGGCCGGTGAGGATGTTGCAGACGGGCGCCACGTTCAGGAACGAGAACGTCTGGATCGCGGGGGTGGGGTCCACCGCGCCCTGGTTGTCCACGGCCCGCACCTCGAGCCGCGCGCGCGTGAAACCGTTGGGCGCGTAGACCGTGAACAGCGAGTCGTAGCACCGGCCGCCGGCGCAATTGAGACGCACCCACGCCGAGTCGGCGAGCCGCGCGTCGTTCACCATGCGCAGCTCGAAGGCGACGATGTCGCCGTCGGCGTCGCTGCCGTACCAGCTGAGGCGCACGCGGTGGTTGGCGAGGCGGAGGGTGTCCGGGGCCACCGACTGGACACTGATCAGGGTCTCGGGCGGAAGGTTGCCGACCAGCACCTTCTTGGCCGGGCTGCAGCCGGAGAGCGCGGCAAGCGCCGCCGCGAAACCCGCGAAGACGGCCGCGAAGGATCGGGCGAAACGGCGATGGGGGTCCCGGGTCGCGCTCACGTCGTCACTCCCGGTCCGACTTCACGATCAGGAACTTGCCCACCGTGCGTTCGCCGGTGTCGCTGTCCTCGACCGAGAACAGGTACAGGCCGGTCGCGGCGGCCTGACCCTCGCGGGTGATCAGGTTCCAGGCGAACGACGTGCCCGAGAGCGTGGGGGGCGCGAGCGGGGTGTCCTGGACCGGGTTGTAGAGGCCGCGCGCGCCGTCGCCGCGATAGGTCGAGCCGTCGAAGGCCCGCTCGAGGATCAGGTCGCCCGAGAGGGTGAAGATCCGGAGCGTGCAGCGTCGCGGCAGCTTGGTGAACCACAGGTAGTGGTCGCGCACCTTGCGCCCCTGGTCCCAGCGCGCCTCGACCCGGTAGGGATTCGGGAACACGGTGGGGCCGACACCCGGGCGTTCGTTCTCGTTGGGGCCGGGGACCGCGAGCGAAAGGTTCTGGGTCTGCCCGCTCTCCAGCGACTCGATGATCGAGTTGCCGCGGTCGAACGCGGAGACCGAGGCGAAGTACTTGAAGCCGTTCCGCAGCCCGCGGGCGGTGAATTTGTAGGCGTAGGAACGCCCGTCGAAGACCGCCGGCGTGGCCAGCCGGACCGCCGCGAACCCGGTGTTGAATCCGGTCGTGTCGCCGGGGAACACGTTGGAGTCGAACTCCCCGACCTTGCGCAGCCGGTCGCGGCTCTCACCGAGGTAGACCCGGTACCCCTCGAAGTCGATCGGCGTCGGGCTGGTGGGATCCTCGGCCGACTCGGGCGAGTCGTCCCAGTAGAGGTCGAGGGCCTCGTCGCGCGAGACGATCTTGAGCCGCGGGGAGGGCGGCGGGATGGGCACGATGTATTCGAGGTCGTAGGCGCGCTGCGCCACCCGCGAGGTCTGCTGGATGTCGGAGATCTGGGGCCCGCCCAGCATCGCGAAGTCCACGGTGATCGTACTGTCGGTGTAGATGCGCGGGAACGGTCCCACCGCGAAGACGCCGGCCGGGTCGCCGGTCTGGGGCTGCAGGCTGTCGCCGGTGAGCGGATGGATCGTGCCCGAGGACATGATGGCGTAGCGCTGCGAGTCGAACGCGCGGAACGGGCTGCTCGGCGACCAGCTCCAGGCTTCGAGCGTGATCTTCTTGGTCGTCAAATCCTCGGTGAGCCCGCGCGCCCCCAGCAGCTTCACCCCCACCCAGTAGGGCGTCTTCTCGTACTGGCAGCCGTCCGGAATCGGCAGGCGGAGGCAGTAGTGCTCCCGGAACAGCTGCAGGGCCGGGTCGTAGGCGATCTGCTTCTTGTTGAACCAGCTGCCCGTCCCGCTCGGATCGGCGCTGCTCGGCGCCCAGTTCGTGTACGCGTTCTTGTTGCCGCTGGCGAACTCGCTGTAGAAGCCCACCCACACGTTGGTGAGCAGCGGGCCGGTGTTCTTGATGTGGAAGCGGAAGAACAGGATGTTGGCGAAGTCGCTGAACGACCACGAGTAGTTCTCCTGGGTCACCAGCAGGCCCATCGGAGTGTGGTCTTCGAAGTTGCTGGCCGCGCGCTTCGCCGGAAAGTCGCTGTAGCTCGAGATGATGTCCTGCTCGCTCACGGCGCTCGTCGAGTAGAAGGGATCGGTGATGAGGATCGATCGCCGCTGGAACTCGTTGCCGGCCGGGGTGAACTCGGTGGCGCCCTGGCTGGCGTTGTTGACCGCGCCGTCGGTGGTGCCGGTCACGACGCCGTTGAACTCGGCGCCGCGCGTGGAATGGGCGCCCACCCACAGTCCCGCGCGCACCAGGTGCTCGAAGCCGGAGCCGGCCGGATATTCGAACGAGGGCGCCCGCGAGATGAAGTTGTTGCCGATGAAGCCGTAGTTGGTGAGGGTGACCGCGCACAGGTTGTTGGTGGTCACCAGCGAGCGGAACAGCACCGAGTCCACGGCGCTCGCCGCGAACGGCTCGGCGTAACGCTGGTCCCGCAGCGACTGCGCCGCCGACGCGCCGGCCCCCGCCGCGAGCAGCAGCGCCGCGGCCGCCGCGGCCGCCGCCCTTCGGCCCAGCCGGGCCGCCTTCCCGATGTTCGCTTCGATCACCTGCGCCTCCGGAACAACGCGATCTCGCCGGCCTGTCCGTCCGCCACGTACACGACGTCGTTTTCCGCGGCCACCGCGACCGGCCGCTGCAGGCGCATGCCCGCCGCGCTCGGCTCCACGTCCACGCGCTGGACGAACGTGCCCACCGACGCCCCGAGGATCTCCTCGCGGCGGTACCGGTACACGCCCTCGCTGCCGCCGTCCACCACGTAGGAGAACCCGGCGAGGTCGGCGCTCACGTCGAGCGGCGAGTTGAGCCCGCCGGTCTCGCCGTCGAGGATGAGGAAGTCCTGGTTGGAGCGCGGGTCGGAGCGCCGCTGGACGCGGTTGTTCCCCGTGTCGGCGATGTAGAGCCCTCCGCCCTCCGCGGGAGTCCAGTCGATGCCGCGGGGATCCAGCGCGGTGCCGAGCCCGGAACCCTCCTCCACGAGATAGCCCGTGTCGCGCCGCCAGTGGCACCCGGGCATGTTGGGATCGCCCGTGCCGCGCACGTAACGGTGGATGCGCCACGCGAACCGGCGCTCGTACAGGAACGGGTTCGTCGGGTTCGGGATCACGAGGATGTACAGGCCGGACACGTACACGCGCTGCAGGTTGTCCACCGCGATGCCCTGCACCCAGGCGAGCGTGGTGTCGGTGAACGTGCTGATCGTGTCGCCGCCGTCGGGGAAGAACTCGCGCACCCGCCAGTAGCGGTCGAGGTAGGCGACCTTGTTGGTCCACTTCTGGTTGTTCGGCAGCAGGTAGTTGCCGGTGGTGTCGCAACGGCCGGTGGCGGGGTTGGTGCGCGCGGCGCAGGTGTCGCCCTGGTCGAGCACGAACAGCCGCGTCGCGTCGCCGCACAGGGCGATCGGGTTGGCGAGGCCGTTGTAGCGGAAGCCGAAGGCGGTCGGCGTCGAGAGCTGGTAGGACAGCACCTGCCCCGGGAAGCCGGGCTCGCTGCGGAACAGCACGTAGAGCTGGGCGTTGGCCGGGTTGGCGGCCTTGGTGAGCAGCAGGTCCTGCACGCGCGGGAACCCCGTCCACGTGGCGATGCGCTCGTAGGTGCCGTTGCCGATCACGACCTGCCGCCGGACCTCGGCGGGCAGCTCGAACCCGGTGCCGCAGTTCGAGAGCGCGAGGCAGGTCGCGGCGAGCGCGAGGAGCGGGAGGACGCGTCGCATCAGAAGCGGAACCCGAGCGACAGGCGGCTGATCGCGCCCAGCGACGCGCCGTCGGTGTAGGCGTAGTCCACGGTCGCCTGCGTCTGGCCGACCCGGGCGATCACGCCCGCGCCCGCCGAAAGCTTGAGCGCGTCGGCGTTGAAGTTGTACCCGCCGCGCAGGGAAAACACGCGCATCCATTGCCACTCGAGGCCGGCCTTCGAACGCAGCGAGTTGTCGGCCGGCTGGTTGAACTCGAGCGACGTGGTCACGCGCTGCTGCTCGTTCTCCACCGGCTCGAAGGCCAGCCCGTAGCGGAACATGATCGGCGGATCGAAGCCGTCGTAGGCGAGCTTCTGGCCATCGTAGGGCGACACGTAGTCGCCCGAGGGCCGGAGCTCGGAGCCGAAGTTCGAGAGCGAGGTGGCGATGCGCACGCTGCCGTAGCCGAGGTAGAAGATCGAACCCAGGTCGAACAGCATGGCGCCGGTGGTGGGGCCGCCGACCTCGGATCCGAGATCCTCGCGCACGTACTTCGCGCCCGCTCCGACCAGCAGCTTGTCGGTCCAGCGGCGAGCGTAGGCCGCGCCCGCGACCATGTCGGTGAAGAGGAAGTTCCGCCCGGTGCCGAAGGGCCGCAGCTCGGTGGTCTCCTCCATCTCGGTCGAGAGCACCCCGAACTGGAAGGCGAACGAGCCGCCGAAACGCCGCGAGGGAATCACCCAGGTGACGTGCTCGTAGTTCACGTCGCCGGGCCAGCCGACGTGCGAGAGGGCCACCTCCTGCCGCTGCAGCGACGCGAGCCCGGCCGGGTTCCAGTAGATCGCGGAGGGCTCGTTGGCGACCGCCACGAACGACTCGCCGAGCCCCACCGCGCGGGCGCCGACGCCGATCTTCAGGAACTGGCCCGAGGTGGTGCCGGCCCGCTGCTCGCCGAGCGCGAACTGCGCGCGGGCCGCGGAGGGCAGCGCGAGGATCGCGAGCGCGAGCAGGGCGGCGAACGCCGGCCGTCTAGAAGTCATAGTCGAGCGAGAGCCGGTACTGGGCCCCCGGTCCGAGGTTCGAGGGGTCGTCGATCAGGCTGACGAGCGTGTTGCGATCGTTGATGAGCAGCGCCCCGGGCCGCGAGGGATCGTACTCGCCCACCCCGCGCTGGCGGGCCTTGCCCGTCACGCGGTCCACGCGGTTGACGACGCGGTTGTTGAACACGTTGGTGCCGGCGAGGCTCACGTCGAAGCGGCGGGTGCCGAAGCGGAACTGCCGGTTGATGCGCATGTCGGTCGTGACCTGGAACGGCCCGTTCTTCGAGTTCTCCTCGCCCGCCACGTCGGAGGTCAGCGTCGCCGGCGTGTAGGCCCGGCCCGAGAGCCCCTGCACGAAGCAGTTGATGCCCCAGTGCTTGAGCCACGCGAGCGGCGCTTCGTCGGTGAAGCGCACGTCCACGTTGGCCGTGACCTTGTGGGGGCGGCTCCAGCGCACGAACTGCTCGGAGATCGGCACGTCCGCGGCGCTGCTGTTGGAGAGCTGGATCGCCCGGATCGCGCTCGGATCGCTGTCCTTGCCCTTGGTCTGCTGGTACGTGTACGTCATCTTGCCGGACCAGTTCTGGCTGCGGCGCTTCTCGAGCTCGACCTCGAACCCCTTGGAGCGCGCGTACGAACCGCTCACGTACTGCGAGTAGATCAGGGGGGTGGCGCCCTCGGCGCGCGCCAGCTGCACCGCGCGCGGCTGGTCGTAGACGTCCTTCACGAACACGCTCACGTTGATCGCGGCGCGCGCGTGGAACTGGGTCTTGGCGCCCAGCTCGTAGTTCACCGAGACCTGAGGGTCGAGATCGGGATTCCCCTGCAGGCGGAACTCCTCGCCCGAGACCGACGACAGCTTGGCGTAGACCAGGCGGTACTGGGGGTTCTGGGTGAAGCGGCCGTAGTTGAAGAAGAAGCTGCTGTGCTCGGTGATCGGGTGCGCCACGATGATGCGGGGCGAGAGGCGCAGCTTGTAGCGGCGGCCGAAGAACGAGCTGGTGTTGTTGTAGAAGTCGTCGCGGTTGCCGGCGTTGAAATTGGGGTTGGTGGTGTCGGACATCGCCCGCTCGGCTTCGCGCCCCAGGAACCAGTAGTCCGCCCGCAGGCCGACGTTGGCGGTGAAGCCCTCGTACTCGAGCCGGTCGCGCAGGTACACGGCCCCCACCCAGGGATTGACCTTCCAGAGGTCGTGCCGGCTGCCGAGCCCGCTCGGATCCTCCTCCCACGGGTTCTCGATCGTGACGAACTGGACCGACTGGAACTCGTGGTCCCAGCCCACCTCCACCTCGTGGCGCTTCATGCGCTGCACCAGCTGCCAGTTGATCGCGACGCTGTTGCTGCGGCGGTCCTGCCAGAGGTTGTCGTCGCCGGTGTCGCGGAAGTAGTCGTTGCGCCGCGGGTCGCCGACCGGGAAGACGCTCTCGTCCGGCTTCACGTAGTCGGCCCAGTGCTTGCCCATCACGTCGATGCGCTGGGCCGAATAGTTCCGGGCCAGCTGCAGCGAGGTGTACGAGGTGGTGCTGAGCGTGCGCCGCCACTCGGCCGAGTGCTGGACGTTGTCCTCGAAGATGGTGCGCGCGTGGTCGAGGCGGTGGGCCCACAGCCACGGGAAGGCCGGGTCGCCCGCGTCGCCGGTGGCGTTGATGAAGGTCCGGCTGAAGCCCTGGTCGATGCTGAGGCGCTTCGACATGTTGAAGGACCACTTGTCCACCGAGTTCGGCCGCCAGGTGAGCCCGTAGCGGAATCCCCACTGGTTGTCCTGCGCCGGCGAGAACATGTCGCCGTAGCGGAACTTGTGGCCGAAGATCCGGTCCTTGTAGCTGGAGACCAGGTGGCGGCCCTCGCGCGGGGCCACCGAGCCGCGGAACACCCGGGTGAAGAAGCCGTCGTCGGGGCCCACCAGGTCGCGGAAGCGCGTCTCGAACATGGTCGAGGACACGTCGAGGATCGAGTTCATGGAGCCCGGCCGGGCGCCCAGCGCGCGCAGGATCGGACGGAACACCGGGTCCGGCCCGCCCACCACCACCTGCGCCGCGCGGCCGCCGTAGCTGCCGCCGGTGGTGGTGACGCCGCCCGAGAAGCGGTCGGCGCCCTCCTTGAGCTTGATCTCCACCACCCCCGAGAGCGCGTTGCCGTAGCGCACGTCGTAGGCGCCGGTCGCGACGTTGACCTCGGCCACCGAGCGCGCGTTGAGCGCCCCCGCGGTGGGCGCGCCCGTCACGAGGTCGCGGTTGGTCACGCCGTTCACCACGAACACGGTCTCGTCGGAGCGGCCGCCGCGCACGTGGATCTGGTCGGCCTCGGTGCTGATGCCGGCCTGATGCTGGAGCACTTCGCTCACCGTGGTCACCGGCAGGTTGCGGATCTCGCCCGCGCCGACGCTGCGGATCGTCGTCCCCTGCCGCACCTCGACCAGCCGCCGCTCGGCCGTGACCTCGATCGCCTTTTCCTGGCGGACGATCACGTCCTCCAGCGTGAAGTTGAGGGTGACGGTCTTGCCGGCCGCCACTTCGACCGCGGGGCGCGCCTCCGGCTTGTAGCCGAGGAACTGGACCCGGACCTCGTAGGTGCCGGCCGGGATGCCGGTCACGAGGAACTGGCCCTCCGAGTCGGTAAGCCCGCCGCGCTGGGCGCCGACGACCGTGATCGTGGCGAAGGGAAGCGCGTGCCCGGTCTTCTTGTCCGACACCTTGCCCGAGATGCTGCCACGCTCCTGCGCGCCCGCGGGAAGGACGGCGAGGGCGAGGAGCAGGGCGGCCAAGAATGGAACGCGAGGCAGGTCGGGCATGATGATGGGAAGTCGAAGGGTGGCGAAGGGAATGGGCACCGTAAGCAGTCGCGCGGGGCGGGTCAAGGAAATCGTGAACGCCGTCCGGCCGCCGGACTCCGGCGGGGTTCAGGCACCTCCCGCCACCCGGGCGATCGCGAAACCGTCCCAGCCCTTGGCCCCGACGGTCTGGATCGCGGTCGCGGTCACCCGGGGCTCGCGGCTCATGAGACCGAGCACCCGGCGCACGCCCTCGACCGTGGCGTCGCCGCTCCCGGCGTCGAGCACGGCGCCCTCGCGGACCACGTTGTCCACCACGATCAGCCCGCCCGGCCGCGCGAGCCGCAGCGCCCAGGCGAAGTACTCGGGGTTGGACGGCTTGTCGGCGTCGATGAAGGCCAGGTCGAACGGTCCCGCGCCTTCCGCCTCGAGCCGGGGCAGGAGGTCGAGCGCGCGGCCGAGCCGGACCTCGCAGCGGTCCGCGAGCCCCGCCCGGGCCAGGTTCGCGCGCGCCACCTCGGCGTGGCGCGGCTCGAATTCGAGCGTCACGAGGCGCCCGTCCGCGGGCAGCGCCCGCGCCATCCAGATCGCGCTGTACCCGCCGAGGGTGCCGATCTCGAGGATGCGGCGCGCCCCGACCGCGAGCGCGAGCAGGTGGAGCAGCTTGCCCTCGCCGGGGCTCACCGCGATCGCGGGGAGCCCGGCCGCGTCGCTCGCCGCGAGCGCCGCGCGCAGCGCGTCGTCGTGCGGCGCCAGCAGGCCGTGCAGGTAGCCGTCCACCTCGGCCCAGGAATGCCCGGACATTTCGTTGCCTCCGTCGTTCGACTTCCCGCGTGGCCGGATCTGCGGCGACGCTCGCGGGCGCCCCTTCGTCACTCGCGAGGAACGTACTATTTTCCCCCCGGATCCGGAACGGGTCGAAGGCCAGCGGAGGAAGGCGATGACGGCCTCGATGGGGAGGCGAACCGGCGGCGGGCGGGCCCGTGCCGTGGCCGCGATATCCTGGCTGGTCCTGCTTCTCGCGTGGCCGTCGTGGCCGCTCCAGCACCGGCCGGAAGCCCGCGCCGAGGAGCCGGCCCCGGCGGCTTCCAACGTCGAGTTTCTTCGCGGCCTCTACGCGTTGTTGGACCGCGGCGAGGTCGCGCGCGCGGAGTCGTCGGCGGTGGCCCGGATCGCGACGTCCGCATGGGCCTCCCACGAAGACTCGCTCCACCACTCGGACCTGCTGGGACTCGTCCTGGAGGCCCGTTTCGCGAGCGGGCGCACTTCGGATTCCACGGTGCTCCCGATGGCGGAATCGCTGGTCTCGCTCCGGGAGAAACTGCTGGACGCTTCGCATCCGGATCTGGCGACGAGCCTCGAGTATCTCGGCCTCCTGGAGCGCGAGCGGAACCGGCTCGGCGCCGCCGAACAGCATCTCGCCGGCGCCCTTCGTATCCGCACTCGTGCCCCCGAACCGAACGCCCCCGACGTGGTCCGATGCATGGCGCAGCTGGCACCGGTGCTGATCGCCACGGGCCGGCCGGCGGCCGCCGAAAGTCTCCTCGTCGTCGCCCTGC
The DNA here is from genome assembly GCA_964542745.1 of uncultured bacterium. Taxonomy (GTDB): domain Bacteria; phylum Eisenbacteria; class RBG-16-71-46; order RBG-16-71-46; family RBG-16-71-46; genus DATKAB01. Next base: position 27,728 of record CAZIVR010000020.1, on the reverse strand, counting down.
GCCGTCTGGGCGGCTCGGGCGCCGGCATGAACCCCCTGGAAGTGCAGGTCCGCTTTCACCTGGCGCAGGCGCGTGCGGCGCTGGAAGACACGACGGGCGTTCGCTCCGGTTTCCGGGACGCCATCGACGCCTGGGGTGTTCCGTCGAATCCCGTCCGGCTCGCGGTCGCGCTGCACGCCTCGGGCTCCTGGGAAATGCTGCGGGGAAACCTGTCCGAGGCCGAGACGCTGCTCGACCGCGCCCTCTCCCTTCGGCGCTCGTTGCGGCCGGTCTCGCCCGATCTGCCCGCCACCCTTCGCGACCGGGCGCGTCTCCACCTTCTGCTCGGTGAGCCGGGAAGGGCCCAGGAACGGCTCGACGAAGCGGAGTCGCTCTCCGGCCGCTCGGCAGGGCCCGGATCCCGGGAGTCGGAGCTCCTGCGGGGCGAATCGCTGGCGCGTCTCGGAAGGTACGAGGAGTCGCTCCCGCACTACGCTCGGGCCGGCGACCTGGCCTCGGCCCGGACGACGCGCGATTCCGCGGACGCCGCCTCCGCGCTCCAGCCCGCGGCCGTAGCGGAATCGAGGCTCGGCCGGCATCGGGCGGCCGATTCCCTGATGCGAGCCTCCCTCGCGATCCGGCGGCGCCTGCTCGGCGACGAACATCCGGAGACCGTGCGATCGCTCCTGGGGCTCGCGGATCTCGCCCGCGGCCGCGCCGACCTCGACTCGGCGCTGGCGTTCGGTGAGCGCGCGGTCTCGGTGCTCGAGCGGCGATCCCGCCCGAACGACTCGCGACTCGCGGACGCGCTGATCGGACTGGCGAACAGCGTCCGGGCCACCGGGGATGTCGCGCGTTCGCGCGCGCTCATCGAGCGATCCCTGGCGCTGCTCGCGGGGGAAGGCGCCGGCGAGAGCCTGCGATACGCCGAGGCCCTCGGCCACTTCGGACTGCTGCTCAAGGACCTCGGCCGGCTGGACGAAGCCCTGGACACGCTCGGCCGGGCACGCTCCATCCTGGTGGCGAGGCTCGGGGGCGAGCGATCCGAGGTGGCCGCGATCCTCAACAGCATGGGCACCGTGCAGCGACGCGCCGGACGCCTCGAGGCGGCCGACAGCCTCTATTCGCGGGCGCTCGGCATCTGGAATCGGGTTGCCGGGGAGGAACACCCGGAGACGCTGCCGGCGCTGCGCAATCTCGGGAATCTCGCGCTCCAGCGAGGCGACCCGGTGGGTGCGCGGTCCCGCTTCGAGCGGGCCCTCGCGATCTCGAAACGGGTCCGCGGGAACCTCCACCCGGACGTGGCCGCCTGCATGCTGGGAATGGGCAACGCCGCCAAGGTCTCGCGGGACTTCGCGGGCGCCGCGGCCTGGTACCGCGGCGCCATCGACATTCAATCGTCGGTCATGGGTCCCGAGCATCCCTCGCTCGGACCGCCGCTCCACAACCTGGCCGTCGTGCTGCTGGAGACCGGCCGGCTCGCCGCCGCCTTCGACACCGCGCTGGTGCTCGAGGACATGACGCGACGGCAGTTCGAGCTGGTGGCGGCCACCCTGACGGAGGACGAGGCGCTCGCCTACGCCGCGGCCCGGCCGTCGGGACTGGATGTCGCGCTGACCTGTGCGCTGTCGCTGGGGGACCCGGATCGGATCTGGAAGGCCTGGGACGTTCAGGCCCGCTCCCGTGGGCTGGTGCTGGACGAGATGGCGTCGCGACGGCGGGCGATGCGCCAGGCCGGCGACCGGGCCCTCGCCCCGTACGTCGAGGCGCTGGCCAGGACCAGCCGGGAGCTGTCCACGCTCACCGTCCTCGGCCCCTCGGACGTTTCGGGCGACTACCGCCGGGCGCTCGAGAGCGCCCGACTGCGCAAGGACCAGGCCGAGCGGGCCCTGGCGGAGAAAAGCGGGGAGTACCGGCTGCGCGGATCGGGTCGCGCCGGGAGCGTGAGGAGCCTGCCCGCGCTGCTTCCCGAGAAATCGGCCGTGGTGGCGTTCGTTCGGTACCGGCGGTTGGAACGGCGGCGGGAGGCCGGCGCGTCTCGCGCGAGCGAACGGGAGGGCGTGCCCTCCTACGCCGCCCTGGGGGTGCGCGCGCGGGGCACCCACGCATGGATGCTGGATCTCGGCCCCGCCGACGCGATCGATTCCCTGGTCTCGAAGTGGCAGTCCGAGTCCTCGCAGGATCCGCTGCGACTGCGCGACCCGGAGACGGCCTGGGCCTCCTACCTTCGCCTGTCCGAGGCCCTGCGCGCGGCGATCTGGGATTCCGCCGGAGTCCGGGTCGAGGGCGCCGAGCGGGTCTTCGTGATTCCCGATGGATCCCTGCACCTGCTCAATCTGGCGGCGCTCGCATCGGCGCCCGGGAAGTTCCTGATCGAGACCGGTCCGCTGCTCCAGCAAGTCTCCGCGGAGCGGGACCTGTGGGCCCCGAGTTCCGGCGCGAGTACCGCCGAGGGGCTGCTCGTCGCCGCGAGCCCGGACTACGACGCGGCCACGGCCCGTTCCGGGAACGCCGGAGAAACCGAACCCTCGCGATCACCCTGCGAGGCGTTCGGATCCCTCGAGTTCCGCCCCCTGCCGGGAACGATGTCCGAACAGCGCCGCATCGTGGAACTGTGGAACCGGTTCCAGGAACGTCTGCCCGGGTCCAAGCCGGTCGAGCGCAGCCCGGCGCGCGCGCTGACCGGCGGCGACGCGACGGAGGAGGCGTTCAAGGCCGGCGCGCCCGGTTCCCGAATCCTTCATCTGGCCACCCACGGATTCTTCCTCGGCGAGGATTGCGGCGCGACGCCGGTCGCCGCCGTCCCCGACGACTGGTCCGAAGGCGGCGCCGACCGCGGCCCCGGGACCAATCCGCTGCTGCTTTCGGGTCTCGCGCTGGCCGGTGCGAATCGAAGATCCTGGGAGCGGGGACGGGAGGACGGCATTCTCACGGCCGAGGAAATCAGCTCCCTCGACCTCGACGGCGTGGACTGGGCGGTCCTTTCCGCCTGCGAGACCGGGCTGGGAGAGCTGCGCGTGGGAGAAGGGGTCTTCGGACTGCGCCGAGCCTTTCAGCTCGCGGGCGCACGAACGATCATCATGACCCTGTGGTCGGTTCGCGACGACGTGGCACGGGCCTGGATGGAAAGTCTCTACGACACGCGCCTCAGGAAAAGGGCCTCCACCGCGGAGTCGGTCCGCGAGGCTTCGCTCCAGCTGCTGAAGAGCTGCCGGATGCAAAAGATCCAGCCCTTTCCGTTCTACTGGGGCGCGTTCATCGCCTCGGGCGCGTTCGAGTAGGGCCGGATCAGCGGGTGGAGTCCGCCGGGGCGGCCTCGTCCCGCCGCAGGTAGCCCTTGCGCTGGACCAGGCGGCGCAGGAGGTCGCGGTTCAGGACTTCGAACTGCACCCTTCGCTGGAACGCGAGGTCGGAGACTTCCGAGGCCCGCGACACGCCGTAACCCCGGACCGTGAATTGTTCGGGCGCGAGCGTGGGGAAGCGCGCCGTGAGGTAGGCCACGACCGACGCGGCGCGTTGTTCGCTGAGCGTCTGGTTGGCCTGCTCGTCCCCCCGAACGTCGGCATGGCCGCCGACCTCGAGTCGAAGTTCCGGATACTGGGTCAGCAGCCGCCCGAGTGTATCCAGCGCGGCGTGGGACGAGGGCAGCAGATCGGCCCGACCCGTCTCGAAGTGCAGCCGGGTCGTCGTGATCAGGCCGGTGTCGATCAGCTCCTCCTCCTCCTTCGTGATCTCGATCTGGCACCCCACGGAGTTGACCGCGAGCGCCGACGGTGTGTCCGGACAGGCGTCCAGCCCGTCGCAAACACCGTCGCCGTCCCCATCGAGGGAGCATCCCTCGGGGCCGACCCGGCAACCGGCGGCCGTCTCCGGACATCGGTCCGGTCCGTCGAAGATCCCGTCGCCGTCCGTGTCGAGCGAACATCCCATCCGATCCACCTTCACGCCGGGGGGCGTGGACTTGCATGAATCCACGGCGTCGTTGACTCCGTCGTGGTCGAGGTCAACGGACCGTCCGACCGAATTCACCCATCCCATCGCGACCGTGTTCGGTTCCACGTCGATCCCGTCCGGGACGCCGTCCGCGTCGCTGTCGAGATACCGGCCGGACCTGTCCACGATCGCCCCCTTGGGAGTATCGGGCTGCCGGTCGAGGCGGTCGGGGACTCCGTCCTGGTCCCGATCCCGAACCCGAAGCTGGTTGAATCCATGGATGGAGAGTCGCAGCGACCAGAGAAGGTGGTCGCCCTGAATCTGGTTCGTGCCCACGCCGTTGAGCGTCCGGTCGCTCCAGGTGTTGACCTGGTAGCGCCCCGAGAGCGAAAGCGCCAGGGGCCCGGGTCCGAGGCGAAGCCCGCTGCCGGCCTCGAGGAAGGGTCCCGTCGCGGTGTCCCCGTCGATCTCGTCACCCTGCGGACTGAACGCGAGCGACGAATAGCTCCAGATCATGACGCTCAGCGCCATCCCCGCCGTGGCAAAGGGCTGAATCGGGCCGTCGCGTGCCGCGAGCGGGACGAAACGCACCCCGAGGTCGCCTCCCATACTCACCGCACCCTCGAGCACGTTGGAAGCGGGAACGCCGGGAGCCAGGAGCCGGTCCGACGCGTCGTGGGACCCGACATTCCCGTGAATCGCGAATCCGACGATCTCGTTCACTCGGACTCCGAGATTCCCCCCCACGCTGGGGCCATCCAGGAACGCGCCCGAATGCGACTTTCGCACCGAACGCACTCCGACCTCGGGTTCGAGGAACAGGGTCGCGGCGGGGGAATCGGAGACGAGGATCCCGCAGAGCCCCGCGAGCAGGATCCCGACGTGAATCCCTGCGGCCCGAACGCCCGCCCCGTTCGCGCCGCCGGTCACGGCGCCGCTCCCGCGACGGAACCCGGCTCCGGCCTGAGCAACCCCTCCGCGCGCTCCGCCTCGCGCCGGTTCAGGGCGCGGATCCTCGCCTCGGCACTGCGGCCGGCGCTCCGGATGTTTCCCCGGTAGTAACGAACGAGGAGCGGAAGCGCGAACGACGCGAGTTCGAGATACGACTCCGCCTTCGCGGTGCGATAACAGTAGTAGCCGAGCCCCAGATTCACGCCCGCGGAGAGCATGGCCCTGGAATAGCTCCCGCTCAGAGCCTGACCGGCGCCCGGAATCGCGGCGGAGCAGAGACGGGCCGCGCTGGGGGAAACGGAGCGCGGCGGGGTTCGGCCCTCGATCGTGGCCAGCAATTCCGCGGACCCGGCCGAGTCCGCGCCGGCAGGGATCCGTTCCAGCCGGGTTCGAAACACCCGGCGAAACTGCTGCCACTCCCCGAGCTGCGCGTGACAGAGGGCCCGCAGCCCGAGCGCGTTCCACTCGGTCTCGGGGCCTGGGCTTCGTTCCAGGACGTCCAGGCATCCCGCCAGTGACTCGAGGTACCTCCCGGATTGGTAGTCCTCGAGGGCGGCGCGCAGATCGCTCGGGCCGCTGGCCCGTTCGCTCGTCGGGCCTCCCTCCCTCCCGCGGAGGCCGATGGTCGGCGCCCTGGGAAGAACCGTCCGGGGACGCGCCGCCTCGTTCGCCGCACGCACCGAGCCCCAGATGTTGCCGGCGTAGAAGCCGGCCGCCAGCGTCGCGTGGAACCAACCCCCGAACGATGCGGCCCCGTCCCGCTGAAAGTGCCGGCTCGCGTGGGCGGCGGGAAGCCCGGTCGTGAGGAACGAGGAGATCGCATCGGAGGTCCGTCCCACGTAGAGCTTTCCCGCTCCGGGGAGCGCCGAGGAGAGTGCCCCGGCAAGCATGGCGCTCCTTCCGCCGGCCGCCCCGGAGTCTCTCGCTCCGGCGCGAATCTCCCAGTGGGCTTCGAGAGGATCGTCGAGCTTTCCGCCGGCCCCGGTCGCGGAATAGAGCCCGCTCGTGAACGGATGGCATCGCTGCAGCCGGTCGGAGGCCAGCAGCCCCCCCCGAATCACGCCGGCCCGGGTGACCGCCTGTTCGGCGAAACGCGAGCAGCTGGGGGCGAAGGGGCAGTCGAACCCGTCCTGGGAGGAGAGCACCCAGCGATAGAGACCGAGGCCCGCCACCACGAAGCGGGGCCCGAGCGCCCGGTGAGCCGCGCGCGGCATCTCGGCTTCGGCGATCGCCGCGCCCTGCGCCGGGGATTCGGGAGCCGGTTCGGGCGACTGGGCCAGGGCGTCACGCGGGGCCGCGGCATTCAGCGCCCCCAGCAGCGCCGCCGTCGACGCCACGGCCTCAACGCGCATCCTCGACCGCCCAACCTTCGGGAACCCGCTGGTCGAACGCGCGCGCGGGATCGAGTGAATCGAAGCGAAATGCCGAGTAACGGATGTCCGTGAGAACCGATCCTTCCGGCTCGTGCTCGAGCAGCCGCGCCATCGAAGGAAGCTCGGCCGATTCCGACTTCACGAATGCGAGGATCCGGAACTCGGTCCGAACGGCACCTCCAAACAAGGACTCCAATTGGACGCATCGCGCGCCGACCTTTCGAACCCTGAGGCTCGAGGTCTCCCGCGCCGCTCCCACCGCCGGTTTCCAGACCGTGATCGTCGTGTCCCCGCGAGTCTCGAATTCCTCGGGCTTGAGTCCCGTGGCGGCAAGGTCGCGATTGGAAGCCAGCGACAACACCAGGTACTCGAGCATTTTCGGCGGCTGGAGCCGACCGTCCCGAAAACGAATGACCTTTCGATGGGCGGGGTAGAAGACCGTCGCCAGGGTCTCCGAGACCACGAAGTCCTGGAGCATCGGCGAGCGGTACCGAACCCGCCACCGTCCTCCCGCCTCGTAGGTCAGGGAGCCGGAGCTGCCGGTCGAGGCGCCGGTCTCGGTCTCGAAGTCGGCCACCAGGATGCGAAGCGTCGTGGGCGCCGGGGCCGCCGCCGAAGCCCACAGGAGCCCGGCCAGGACCAGACTCCATCCGCGGCCGGAATTCACGTCTTCCCGCCGTCCCCTAGGGGCTCGAGGAGCCCGCGGCGGACAACGCCACGAGGCTGAGCGCGACACTCGCTCCGATGGCCCACCCGCTGCAGGCCGCGCCCGTCACCTTGCGCTTCGCGGCGTCCTGGTAGCAGCGGCTGTAGACCCCGGCCTGTTCGGGCGACTTGCCCACGAGACGGTCAGCGGGCACGGAGGGCGTGCTCGACACGGCGACCGCGAATCCGATCACGCCGCAGAAGAATCCGCCGATGAAGTAGCCGGTGACGTCGTGGTGCCGCTTCGCGTCCCCTTCGGCCTCGCTGCAGAGGGAGTCGGACGTGCGGCTGGGCGCGGTCGCTTCGGCCTCCTGAGCGTGGGCGGAGGCGACGAACCGGAGCGGTCCCAGGACCGAGCTGGTCGAGAAGGCGACGAGCGCGACGAACAGTGCGGCGCGAAAGCGAAACGCGGACATGGCGCGGCTCCATATCCAACGGCGGCCAATCGCCGGCGGGGCGCCGTGGATTCCCCGCCGGAACAACCAAGAGTCGGAGAACGGCGGGGGAAACGGTAGTGAGCCCGCGAGGCCGAGTCAACGATGGATTGCCGCCATTCGATCGCGGCATCCGCCGCCGGCAAGGTCCGCGGGCCACGTCCGGGGCCGGATCGCCCGCGGCCCCCTGCCCCGCATCGAGTTGCGCCCGCCGCGGTCCCGGCGGGCGCTTCCGCTCACGTCGGCGTGGGCCCCGCGGGGTCCCGGGCCACGTCCGGATTCGAGACTCGGCGCCGGTTCCTCTGCCTCCGCCTCTTGCCCTTCTCGACCTCGCGGCGCAGGTGCCCGAGCTCGTGATGGAGTTCGATCTGGTAGTGCAGGTAGACCGCGATCGCGGAGGGGAGAAAGTTCAGGAACAGGACGCCGTCCCCGTACGTGAGCGCGGAGGTGACCAGCGCCAGCGGGACGATCAGGAGCAGGTTGAGGCCGAGACCCGGACCGGGACCGAAGCGGAGCAGGATCAAACCCGACAGCACACCGAGGACGACTTCCGCGAGGAGCATGAGCCACTCGGGCGGCTCGTGGAGCGCGTCGCGGCGAATCCACGAGGCGATCGCCTCGGCCCAGACGAAGACACCCGCCATTTCCCCGACCGGCGTCAGGTGCGCATCGCGGCCCTCCTGGTGCGTGCCGCCGATCAGGAGGAGCTTGTCGCTCAACAGCGACGGATTGCCAACGCCCGCTCCCGAAACCACGAGGCGCGCATCCACGAGGTGGGACGTGATCGGGCCCGAGTCCTCGAGAAACCTCCCCGTGTACCGGATGTGCCAGGGGCTCTCGGGACCCTCGTGATCTCCCCCGTGTGACGGGCTCGATCCCGTTCGGCTCTCGAGGAGTTCGGCCGCCGCGCCGAGGATCGTCGGGGAGACCGCCTGCGACGTCCCCTCCGAGTAGAACCGCGGGACCCCGCGAACCATCCCGTCGCGCCGGTTGCTCAGCGTGGCGTCGGCCCACAGGATCCGGCTGTTCGAGGTCAACGCCTCCCAGGCTCGCCGAAGCGAATCCGTCCCCGCGCCGGCGCCCGCGACGGCCTCGGCCCGGGCGTCGCGGATCAGGATCCAGCGGGGGCCCCCGGAGAGCGCGAGGCTGTCGAGCGTCGCGTAGAGCCCCAAACGCGCGGCCGCGCGATCGGGAGATTCGTGAGGGGCGGGATGAATCTGCACGTCGAGCACGGCGCCCAGGGGCCGGTGCCGCGCGACGGAAACCACGAGACGCCTGAGCGCGGCGGGGTCGAGGGGCGACATGCCCCCGAAGAGTCCGGGGTCGTGGTAGGCCTCGTCCGTGACCGCCACCACCACGACCGGCGCCTCGAACGAAGGACGGCTGAGGTAGGCCAGGAAATCGAGCCACCGGACTTCGATGGCGTCGAACGCGTGCTGATGCCGCAGCACCTGAACCGACGCCGCGATGACCAGCGCCGTCAGGACCAGCCGTTCCAGGGCTCGAAACTTCTTCAGCGAGAGCCCGAGGAACTTCCGCGGCGGCCAGCGCGACGAGCGGCCGGCCACACGCTTCGGTGGGTTCACCACAGGTACTTGTCGTCCACGGCCGCCAGGAGCGCGGCCTGCATGGCCGCGTCGAGCTTCGCCGAGACGTTCGCCGCCTTGAGGTAGCGCTCGCGTTCTCGCGCCGTCTCCTCCGGCGACAGGACCTCGAATTGCGACTCTCCCAGGACGGTTCCATCCGCGCCCAGCAGCTTCCAGCGGAAGGTCCCCGGCGCGGCGGTCTCGGCGCCGGGCCAGAGCAGGCTTCCCGATCCCGCTCTCGCGCCGAGCGCGACTTCGGACTCACCGGAAGGACCCGCGATTCTCATCGTCGCGGGATCGGGGCGCACGCCGTCCCACTGAAAGACCACGCGCACGCCGGCGCCGAAGCGGACGCCCGACGGCCAGAGGGCCGCGACCGGGCCGGTCCCGGAGGCCCGAGTGGAGCCGCCGCGCCGCCGCTCCGGCTCGGTGAGCCGTCGCACGAGCAGTTCCTGGGCCCGCTCCCACGAGCTCTTGGTCCGTTTCTCCCGCGCCGGAAGCGTGAGGACCTCACCGGCCCCGCCGGTGAGCCGCTTCTTCGACCTCAGGTCCACCACGGTGATCCTGCCCGACTTCACGAACACCGAATCCCCGGCCCAGACGGGAGTCAGGTTGCCGACCGCGACCCGGTGGACGCCGCTGCCGACGAACGCCACGCCATCCACCGGGAAACAGACTCCCTCCGGCTCGTGGCTCGGCTGGAACGTCGCGCGCGCGTGGAGGGGAGCGGCGAGCAGCGCGAGGAACAACGGGCACAGCGACAGCCCCGGAAGCTTCACGGAGCGCGGCGGGATCGGAGTCAGGATCATGACGCGGCCCTCGGCGATTCGGCGAGCATCCCTGCCGCTTCGCGAGTCTTCACTCGACTCGGCCGGCATTCTAGCGCAGGCCGAAAAGCCCACCAACCCGCAGCCCCGCTACAACCCCGCCGCGCCTCGGTCGTACTCGGCCGGGAACTCCTCCATGAACACCCGGTCCATCTCGAGGATCACCCACCGCAGCATGCGCGCCTTCTCGGCGTACGGAAGGAATCCGCTCTTGAAGCCGTTGATGATGATCTTCTTCACTTCGTAGGGGCTGAGCCGGAACGCCCGCACCGCGACCAGCAGCTCGTCGGTCACGCTGGTGGCCGAGATCAGTCGGCTGTCGGTGTTGAGGGTCACGCGCAGCCCCTGCTTGAAATAGAAGTGGAAGGGGTGCTCGCGCGCGCTGCGCACCGCGCGGGTCTGCACGTTCGACGACAGGCACACCTCGAGCGGGATGCGGTGGTCGTTCACGTAGCGCATCAGGTCGGCGTCCTCGCGCAGCCGGGTGCCGTGCCCGATGCGGTGGGCGCCGCAGTAGTGGAGCGCCTGCCCGATGCTGGCCGGGCCGAAGGCCTCGCCGGCGTGCACCGTGGAATTGATGTTGTGCTTGAGGATCAGCTGGAACGCGTCGCGGTGCGCCTTGGCCGGGTAGTCCTTCTCCTGCCCGGCGAGGTCGAAGGCGAGCACGCCCCGCCCCTTGTAGGCCACCGCCAGCTCGGCGAGGGCCATCGAGGTCTTGGGGCTCATCGAGCGGATCCCGCAGATGATGACGCCCGTGCTCATGCCGTGCACGCGCCCCGCGTCGGCCAGTCCCGCGATCACCGGGTCCACGATGTCCTCGAACGCGAGCCGCTTCTTGCGGTGCAGGATCGGCGAGTAGCGCACCTCGAGGTGCTTGATGTTCTCGGAGGCCGCGTCCTCGGCCAGCTCGTAGGCCACGCGGTAGAGGGCGTCGCGCTCCTGCATGACGCTGAGCGTGATGTCGAAGATGCGCAGGTAGTCGCCGAGATTGCGGGTGCGCTTGCCGGCCTGCAGCAGGCGGGTGAGCTTGCGCAGGTCGGTGGTCGGGAGCCGCACGCCCTGGGCCTCGGCGAGCTCGAGCAGGGTGGCGGGCCGCAGGCAGCCGTCGAGGTGGCAGTGGATGTCGGTCTTGGGCAGCCGGTGGAGCACTCGCCGGGTCAGGCGCACGCGGCCTCCGAAGCGGGCGGGACGGCGCGGGCGCGGCTCAACGGCCGCGCTCCAGCGCCATGATCTTCTGCACGCGCCGCTCGTGGCGGCCGCCGGCGAAGGGCGTGGAGAGGAAGAGCCGGGCGAGCCGGGTGGCCAGGCCGCGGTTCACGACGCGCGCCCCGAGCGCGAGCACGTTGGCGTCGTTGTGCTCGCGGGCGTTCACCACGGTGACGTCGTCGTGGCACAGCGCGCAGCGCACGCCGGGCACCTTGTTGGCGGCCATCGTCGAGCCGATGCCCGCGGCGTCCACCACGATGCCGAGCGCGCAGCGGCCGGAGGCCACCTCGCGCGCCACCGCGGCCGCGAAGTCGGGGTAGTCCACCGCGTCGGTCGAGTGGGTGCCGCAGTCGTGCACCTGCCAGCCGAGGTCTTCGGCGATGGCGCGCCGCAGGATTTCCTTGAGCGGGTAGCCGCCGTGGTCGGAACCGATCGCGACCCGGCGCGCGGCCGCGGGATCGGGCCGGGCGGCGGACGCGGCGGACTCGGCGCGCTCCGGCCCCAGCGCGCGTTCGAGCGATTCGCGCACCAGCTTTCGGACCTGGGCTTCGTCGGGAGCCGCCATGGGCCGCGCAGTCTAACCGGACCACGCCGCGCCGCCAAAGCCCCGCGCGGAACGCGGCGAACGCCGGGCCGCGGGGGGCGCCGCATGGCGCGGCCCGCGGTGCCTGCGTACAATATCGCGCGTCATGGCCCGCATCGCGCCCACCCGTTCCCCGGTTCCGGAGCCCTCGTGACCCGTTTCGCCCGCCTCGCGCTTTCCGCCTTCGCCCTCGGCGTCGCCCTCGCGCTCGCCGCTCCCGCCTCGCCCGCCGGGGCCGACGCGCACGTGCTCCCCGACAGCACCGTGCTCGACATCTCGCGGCTCGCGAACGGGATGCGCGTCGTGGTGCGGCACGTGCCGAGGGCCTCGCACGTCGCCATCACCCTGGCGTGGCCGGTCGGCACCGACTCCGACCCGGAGGGCCAGACCGGTCACGCTTCCCTGCTCGCCGAGGTGCTGATGACGGCCGAGGCCGGCGACACGCCCGAGCGGTCCCGCGAGGAGCTGGATCGCCTCCGCCCCGCCGGCTGGGGCGCGGGCGTGAGCCCGCGGGTCACCCAGGTCACCGAGATCGTGACCCGCGCCCAGTTCCCGGGGGCGCTCCACCAGACGGCGCAGCGGCTGCGCGGCGTCACCGTGAGCGACAGCGTGCTGGCGCGCGCGATCGCCAACCTGCAGTCGGCGCTGCGCGCCCAGCGCCATCCCACCAGCAACACGGAACTCTACCTCGCGGCCCGCGAGGTGGCGCTCGGGGGCTACGACCCTGGAGAGGCCGAAGCCGGCCTCCGGGCGCTGGCGAAGCTCAAGGCTCCCGAGGTGGAAGCGCGGATCCGGCGCAGCTTCGTCCCCGGCGGGACCGTGCTGTCGCTCGCCGGGAACGTCGGCGAGATGAACCTCGCCGCCCTGGTGGAGAACGAGTTCGGCGGACTGCCTTCCGGGGAGCGGCCGCCCGACCCGCCGGCGCGAACCCTCAGGGCCGGCTCGCTCGACCTGAAGCGCCCGGGACTCTCGCAGCCGGCCGGGGTGCTCGGCATCCTCGCCCCCGCGCTCGAGGACTCGCTCCACCCCTCCTTCTACCTCGCCACGCTGTTCCTCGGCGGCTTCAGCCAGAAGCAGTGGGCGCACGTGCCCGGCCCGCTCGGCACGCGCTTCCAGTATTCGCTCTTCGACGAGCCCGAGATCGCCCGCTTCTACCCGCCCGTGGGTCCGGGCGGCGCCGCGGACTCGGCGCTCGACCACGCCTTCAACGAGGTGGTCTCCCGCATGGGCGCGATGGTCTTCCCTCCCGAGTCCTACGACGCCGTGCTGCGCGGCGTGGCCTGGCTGCTGGGCGCGCCGATGCCTCCCGAGGTGGCGACGCGCGCGCGCCGCGACCCGAAGATCCTCGCCACGCTGGCCTCGAACCAGGCGGTGCGCGAGCTGTGGGGCGGCGAGCCGTTCTGGAACGAGTACCGGCGCCAGATCTCCCCGATGCGGATCCGCGAGTTCTTCAACTGGGTCAGCTACCTGCTCGACCGCTCGAAGAAGGTGAAGCTGCTCCTGCATCCGGCGCGCTGACCGGGCGTGACCGCGCGGCCCCGCGGAGCCGCGCGCCGGCTCAGGCCCGCGCGAGCCGGGGTGCGGCCAGCGCCTCGAGCTTCGCCGCCAGCTCGGCGTCGCGGGTGCCGATGCCGCCCAGGTCGTGGGTCACCAGGTCCACGGTCACGCGGTCGTAGACGTTCGACCACTCGGGATGGTGATCCATGCGGTGCACCTCGAGCGCCGCGGCCGACAGGAAGCCCCAGGCCCTCGCGAAGTCGCCGAAGGCGTACTCGCGGTGCAGCTTCCCCCCCGCGACGCTCCATCCCGGAAGATTCCGCAGGGCCGCCTCGATCTCCGCCGCGTCCAGCTTCCTTCGTTCGTTCGCCATGGTTCGCTCCTCCCGCGCCGCGCGCGTTGACCCTCGCTTCGAGCGGATGCTACCGTCGCCGTCGTGATGACCGGACGGCGCATCCTGATCGGCATTGCCGGCGGCTCCGGCTCCGGCAAGACGCTCGTCGCCCGCAACATCGTCCGCGAGCTGGGCTCCGATCGCGTGGTCATCATGGACCAGGACTCCTACTACAAGAACCTGGAAGACGTGCCCCTGCGCGACCGCGACACGCGCAACTTCGACCATCCCGACGCGTTCGACAACGAGCTGCTGCGCCGGCACGTCCGCGAGCTGCTGGCCGGCCGCCCGATCGCCCAGCCGATCTACGACTACACCGCCCACCGGCGCCTCCCCGAGACCCGCCACGTGGGCGAGCACGACGTGATCGTGCTCGAGGGCATCCTGATCTTCACCGATCCCGAACTGCTCTCGCTCATGGACATCAAGCTCTTCATCGACGCCGATGCCGACGTGCGCTTCATCCGCCGGCTGCGCCGCGACCTGATCGAGCGCGGCCGCTCGGCCGACAGCATCATCCGCCAGTACGAGGAGAGCGTGCGGCCGATGCACCAGCAGTTCGTCGAACCCTCCAAGCGCCACGCCGACGTGATCATTCCCGAGGGCGGGCACAACAAGGTGGCGATCGACCTGATGAAGTCGAAGATCCGCGAGCTGCTGCGCGAGCGGGGCGCCGAGGCCACCCCGGGGGTGGCGGCACGCTAGGACTCCCGGACCCGGCGGCGCCGCGGAGCGGCCGCCCGCCGCGCGACCCCGCGATCGTCCCGTGATTCCCGCCGGGCGCCTGCGCGCGTGGATGCCGCAGTCGGTGCTCAGCCTGCGCGGCTACACCCCGCGCGCGTTCTCCTCCGATCTCGTCGCCGGCGTCACGGTCGGCCTCGTGGCCCTGCCGCTCGCGATGGCGTTCGCCATCGCCTCGGGGCTCCCGCCCCAGTCGGGGATCTACACCGCGGTGGTGGCCGGCTTCCTGATCTCGGCGCTCGGAGGGTCGCGCACCCAGATCGGCGGGCCGACCGGCGCGTTCGTGGTGGTGGTGGCCGACATCGTGGCCCGCCACGGCGTGGACGGGCTGTTCATGTGCACGATGATGGCGGGCGTGGGCCTGGCGCTGCTCGGCGTCACCGGGCTCGGCACCGCGGTGCGCTACTTCCCGCGCCCGGTGGTGATCGGCTTCACCAACGGCATCGCGGTGCTGATCGCGAGCACCCAGATCCGGGACTTCCTCGGGCTCCGCGTCGAGCACCCCTCGAGCGTGTTCCTGCCGCGCCTCATCGAGTGCGCCCGCGCGCTCCCCACGCTCTCCGTGGAGGCCGCGCTGGTCGGCACCGGCTCGCTGGCGGTGCTGGTGTTGCTGCCGCGGGCGCTGCCGCGCGTGCCGGGGGCGATCGTGGCGCTGGCCGCGGCCACGCTCGCGGCGGTGGCGCTGGCCCTGCCCGTCGAGACCATCGGCTCGCGCTTCGGCGGCGTGCCGACCGGGCTTCCCCCCTTCGCGCTTCCCAGGTTCCGGCCCGACCTGATCCACACGCTGCTCTCGCCCGCGATCACGGTGTGCATGCTGGGCGCCATCGAATCGCTGCTCTCGGCCACGGTGGCGGACCGGATGGCGGGCGGGAAGCACAACCCGAACGTGGAACTGGTGGCGCAGGGTGTCGCCAACCTCGCCGCCCCGCTGGTGGGCGGGCTGCCTGCCACCGGCGCCATCGCCCGCACCGCCACCAGCATCCGCAGCGGCGCGCGCACGCCGGTGGCGGGGATGATCCACGCGGTGACGCTGCTCGGCGTGCTGCTGTTCGCCGCCCCGCTCGCCCGGCACG
The DNA here is from genome assembly GCA_964542745.1 of uncultured bacterium. GTDB lineage: Bacteria > Eisenbacteria > RBG-16-71-46 > RBG-16-71-46 > RBG-16-71-46 > DATKAB01. The sequence continues at coordinate 12,446 of CAZIVR010000020.1, read as the reverse complement.
TGCCGCTCGCGGCCCTCGCGGCGATCCTGTTCGTGGTGGCGTGGAACATGGGCGAGTGGCGCGAGATCCCCGGGATCCTCCGGCTCTCGCGCTCGGACATCAGCGTGTGGGCTCTCACCTTCGCCCTCACCGTGTTCGCCGACCTGACGCTCGCCGTCGAGGGCGGCATGGTGCTCGCGGCGCTGCTCTTCATCCGCAAGGTCACGGCCACCACCACCGTCTCGGAGATCACCGAGGAGGAGATCGAGGCGGGCCGCGAGCACGTGATCGAGGACCACGAGCTCCCGGACACCGTGTCGGCTTTCCGCATCGAGGGGCCGTTCCTGTTCGGCTCCACGGACAAGCTCGAGGAGATCACCGGCGACCTCGACGCGCTTCGCCCCATCGTGCTGGTCCGGCTTCGCAACATGACGGCGGTGGACGCGACCGGGCTGCAGGCGCTCGAGGATCTCGCCGACCGGCTGCGCGCCTCGGGCCGGAGCCTCTTGCTGTGCGGCGCTCGCGGACAGCCCGCGCTCCTGATGCGCAAGGCCGAGTTCGACCGCCACATCGGCCACGAGAACATCTGCCCGAACATCGGGGCCGCGGTGGAGCGGGCGAAGCAGCTCGCCCCGGGGACCCCCGCGATTCGTTGACACTCCGTCGCGCGCTCCCGTAGCGTCGGCCGCCCTATGACGGAGCCCGACCCCCGCGTGCCCGGCGCCGGCTCGATCGAAGTGATCGTCGGCAGCATGTACAGCGGCAAGACCGAGGAGCTGATCCGCCGCCTGCGCCGGGCCCAGATCGCCCGCCAGCGCGTCGAGATCTTCAAGCCCCGCATCGACGACCGTTACGCGCGCGACGCGATCGTGTCGCACAGCGAGCTGCGCATCCCCTCGCGATCGGTGAAGACCGCCGAGGAGGTGCTGCGCTTCGCCCACGAGGCGCAGGTGATCGGCATCGACGAGGGCCAGTTCCTCGGGCCCGGCCTGGTCCGGGTGTGCGAGCGCCTCGCGCGGCGCGGCAAGCGCGTGATCGTGGCCGGGCTCGACCAGGACTACCGCGGCGTGCCCTTCGATCCGATGCCGCAGCTGCTGGCCATCGCCGAGTACATCACCAAGACGCTGGCGATCTGCGTGGTGTGCGGCGCGCCCGCGAACCGCACCTATCGCAAGAAGAAGCGCGCCGGCCGCGTGGTGGTGGGCGGCGCCGATCTCTACGAGGCCCGCTGCCGCCGGTGCTTCGAACTGGGGGGCCGCGTCCAGGCGCCCGAACCCGACTCCGGAGGACCCCATGATCCGCCCGCTCCGCCGCGCCGCCGCCGCGGCCGCTGACCTCGCCGCCGCCGTTCCGGCCGTGCTGCTCGCGGCGCTGCTCGCCGCGGGATGCGCACAACGTGCCGAGACGCCCGCCGGCTCCACCAAGTCGGGCGGGCTCAAGGTCGGGCTGGTCTTCGACATCGGCGGCCGCGGCGACAAGTCGTTCAACGACGCCGCCTACGCGGGGCTCGAGCGGGCCCGGCAGGATCTCGGCATCGAGTTCCAGACGCTCGAGACCGGCGAGGGTTCGGACCGCGAGGCGCAGATGCGGCAGCTCGCGGCGAACGGCTCGCAGCTCGTGTTCGGCGTCGGATTCCTGTTCACCGACGACATCAAGGCGCTGGCGCGGGAGTTCCCGGACGTGAAGTTCGCCTGCGTGGACTACACGCTGGCTCCCGGCGAGTCGCTCCCGCCCAACCTGGCGGCGCTCAAGTTCCGGGAGGAGGAAGGCTCGTTCCTGGTCGGCGCGCTGGCGGCGCGGGTGTCGAAGACCGGGACGGTCGGGTTCGTGGGCGGCATGGAGATCCCGCTCATCAAGAAGTTCGAGGCCGGCTACCGCGCCGGCGTGGCCGCGGTGCGGCCCGGGGCCAAGGTGATCGCCAAGTACGCCGGCACCACCGGCAACGCCTTCAAGGACCCGACCAAGGGCAAGGAACTGGCGCTCTCCGAGTACCACCAGGGCGCCGACGTGATCTACCACGCCTCGGGCTCCACGGGCCTCGGCGTGTTCGAGGCCGCCCGCGAGCTCAAGAAGCTCGCGATCGGCGTGGACTCGGACCAGTACGACTCCGCCCCCGGCGTGGTGCTCACCTCGATGGTGAAGCGCGTGGACACCGCGGTCTACGACTGCATCCGCGCGACCGCCGAGGGCCGCTTCGCGGGCGGCGTGCAGGTCTTCGGTCTCGCCGAAAAGGGCGTGGGCTGGGTCTACGACGAGCGCAATCGCGCGCAGATCCCGGACCCGGTCAAGGCCACGGTGGATTCGCTCGAGGCCGAGATCGTCGCGGGCCGCATCGTGGTGCCGAGCGAGTAGCCGCTACCTCACCAGCACGATCCTCGCCCGCGCCTCGCCCGCGCCGCTCCGCAGGCGCGCGAGGTAGAGCCCGGCCGGGGCGCGCTGCCCCGCCGCCGTGGTGCCGTCCCAGCGCAGCGTGCCCTCGGCGCCGGAGGGGAGCACGAAGCGCCGCACCACGCGCCCGGCGAGATCGAAGAGCGTGAGCGTCTGCGGCGATTCCCCCGCGGCGGGATCGCCGCGCCACGCGATCTCGACCGGCGCGGCCGTGGGCGAGCGCGCGGGGACCAGCGCCACGCCCGCCGCTCCCGCCAGCCGTCCGACCCGCGCGTCCGCGCTGTTCGAGAGCGGCGAGCCGTTGCCCGCGGCGTCGTAGGCGCGCAGGCGGACCCACACCTGCCGGCCCTCGGGCAGCCCGGCAAGCGTCGCGCGTTCGACGCCGCCGGCGCCGGCGGTGGCCTCGACCTCCACACCCTGCCGCGAGGCGTCGAACGCCGCGTCGTCCAGCGGCGCCTCGGCCCAGCACAGCCGATAGCGGTCGGCGCGGCCGGCCTCGCCGTCGCCGCCGGTCGCGGTCCACGCCAGGGTGAGCGAGCGGTTCGCCCCCGCCACCACCCGCAGGTCGGCGACCGCCGCGGGCGGCGTTTCGTCGGCGGGCGGGAGCGACACGGGCAGCCGGCCGCCGGTGCGTGCGTAGCCGCCGCGCGCGGTGGGCCACTCGACCGCGCCGGGCCGCCAGCTCGCCGCCCCCGCGTCGTACACGTAGAGCGTGCCCCTGCCGCCCGAGCCCGCGGCGATCTCGGTGGCGCCGTCGCCGTCGAACTCCCCGAGCGACGGGCTCGCGCCCGAGGCCCCGTCTTTGGGCCAGCCGGGCAGCACGGCGAGCGCGGAGTCGAACGCCACGTGCCGCACCCCGCCCTTCGGATCCACCGCGGGCACCAGCACCTGCGCGGTGGAGCCGCGAGCGAGCGGCCCGAGGATCGCGGGTCCGAGCGGACGCGATCCCACGAGGCCCTGGGCCACCGGAGCGCCGCTCGAATCGAAGGCCGCGACCATCGTGATCCCCGACGACACGCCCACCAGCTCCGGAACGCCGTCGCCGGTCAGATCGCCCTCGGCCAGCTCCCACGAGAAGAAGATCGGGTAGTGATTGCGGCGGAAGATCGGGTGGCCCGCGGCGTCGAAGCCGCGCAGCTCGGAGCCGGCGCCGACCACCACGGCGGGCCGGCGCAGGGCGCCGAGCTTCGTGACCAGCGGCCAGGTGGGGACCGCGCCCACCTGGACCGGCCAGCCCGCCAGCGGCGTGCCATCGCCGCGGAACGCGTAGAGCGAGTCGTTGTTCGACGCCACCACGATCTCGGCGCCCGGCCGTCCGTCGAGATCGGCCAGCGTGACCCGCAGGTCGTCGCCCGCCCTCCCGGCCGCGCGCGGGAAGCCGGGGAGCGGGGTGCCGCCCGCCTTCCAGGCCCAGACGTTGCCGTCGGCGCCGCCCCACACCACGTCGAAGCCGCCGTCACCGTCGACGTCGGCGAGCGCCGGGTAGGAGTCGAACGGGCTGCGGCTCGGCGCGGTCGCGACCGGCCAGCCCGGGAGCCGGCGGCCCGCGAAGTCGAGTCCGGCGATGCGCCCGTCGCGAAGCGCGACGAACAGCGCGGGCTCGCGCCCGTCGCCGCGCTCGACCGCCGCCGGCCCGCCGGCCGGGGCGCCGCCGAGCGGCGCGAGCCGCACCGTGTCCCCGCTGGCCGCGTCCATCACGAGCAGCATGCTGTCGGTGGTGGCGTAGGCGAGCAGCGCTCCGCCCGACGGGCGCGGCCGCAGCACCGCCGCGCCCACCGTGCCGGCGCCGGCGCGGTGGCCGATCGAGCGCGGCGGGTCCGTGAGCAGGCGCTCGAGGTTGAGCCGGCCGGCGCCGAAGCCCCCTAGCGGATTGAGGGCCGAGATCTCGTCGGCGGTCTCGGCGATGCGGAACCGCACGAACTCGGGGGTCAGCGGCCGGAGCCCGCGGGCGCGCCGCGCCCCCTGCAACAGCGCCACCGCCGCCGAGCCCATCGGCGCCGAGAACGAGGTGCCCGCCTCCCCCGGCGAGTAGTGGGGCGTGCGCAGCCCGATGCTGTCGGTGCCGGTCGGGCGCAGCGTGGTGGTGGCGATGGACTGCCCGGGAGCGGCGAAGTCCACCCAGTCCCCGAGGGTCGAGAACAGCGTGACCTTGTCGCGCGAGTCGGTCGCCGTCACCGAGATCACGTCGTCCCGCTCGCCGAGGTACGTCCCCGGCCCGCGGTTGCCCGCGGCCGCCATCACGACCACGCCGGCGCGGGTCGCGGTGGCCACCGCGGCGGCGAGGTCGGGCTGCTCGAAGCTCGAGAACGAGCAGTTGATCACGGTCGCGCCGTTGTGGACCGCGTACAGGATGGCGCGCGCCACCCAGCTCAGGTCGATCTCGCCCGGCGGACTGAGCGGGGCCGAGTAGCCCACGCGCAGCGTCATGATCTTCGCCTCCGGCGCCACCCCGGCGGTGCCCGACCCGTTGTTCGCGATGGCCACCGCGACGCCCGCGACCGCCGTGCCGTGCACCGCGAAGTCCACCGGATCGTTGTCTTCGTCGCGCCAGTCCTCGCCGGGCCGCGCCAGGCTCGCCGAGTCGAGAGCCACGAAATCCCAGCCCCAGGTGTCGTCCACGTAGCCGTTGCCGTCGTCGTCGACGCCCGGCACGCCGCGCTCCTCGGCACGGTTGGTCCAGAAGCGCCCGGGATCACCCGCCACGCGTCCGCCGAGATCCGGATGCCAGCGCAGCACGCCGGTGTCGAGCACGGCGATCACGCCGGCCGAGTCGCCACGGGTCACCTGCCACGCCTCGAGCGCGTGCAGGTCGCGGCGGCTCGACTGGTAGAGCCAGTAGCAGCGGCTCCACATCGAGTCGTCGGGAGCCGGAACCGCGAGCGGCTCCCCGGCGAGGAATCGCCACTCCTCCGGCGTGCCGGCGACGTCGCCGGCGAGCGGCTCGACCGGAACGATCCCGATCGGCGCGGCCTCGACCACCTCGGCCGAAACTTCCGCCGCCGCCAGCGCCGCCGCCAGCGGCGTGGCGGGATCGAGATGGGCGATCCAGAACACCGAGAGATCCGGGTCGCCGCCGGCCGGCTCTCCCGGGAACTCGGGCTCGACCCGCGTGACCCCCATGCGACGGGCCAGCGCGTCGAGCGCCGGCACGCGGCCGGGTCCGCGAGCGGATGCCGCGCGGTCCCGCTCCCACTCGAGCCGCGCGCGCCGTGACGGCTCGGGGCCGAGGCGCAGGACCACGCGCTCGGAGGCGAGCGAGGGTCCCGCGGCGCGCGCCGAAATCCCGCGCACCGGCCACGCCGGCGAAGCCGCGCGGGCGTCGGCGCGGGGCGTCAGCGCGAGGATCGGAATCAGGAGGACGAGGGCCGTGGCCTGTCGCATGGAGGTGGCGACTCCGCCGTTGGGTGGGCCCGGTCCGGGGGCGCGGACGCGCCGTCGGGAGCCTAGCACCCGGGTTCGCGCGTCCCAACCGAAATCGCCGGAAGCGACCCGTGCGGGGGCGGCGGCGCCGGGCGGGACCCCGAGCGGGGGCCGATGAAACCCGCTACTGTGCCGGCTCGCATGTCCTCTCACGCCGCATGGACCGCGCTCGCCGACGGCATCCACGTTCGCCAGTCGCGCGCCTTCTGGATGAACAGCACGGTGCTGCTCGATTCCGAGCACACCGTGATCGTGGATCCGGGAGTGCTCCCGTCCGAGCTCGACGACATCGCCCGGCTGGTGAACCAGGCCGAGCCCGAGCAGGTCACCCTCCTCTTCACGCACGGGCACTGGGATCACGTGCTGGGGAAGCCCTGGTGGCCCCGGGCGCGATTGCTCGCGCACGATCGCGCCGCGGCCGAGATGCGCGCCGGCGAGGCGAAGATCCGGGGCGAGGCCGAAGCGCTGGCCGCGCAACACGGCGAGTCCTGGCCGCGTCCCTTCGCGCCCCCGCGCGTGGACGACGCGGTGAGCGGGCAGCGCTTCCTCAAGCTCGATCCGTGGAGCCTGGTGCTGCGCGACGCGCCGGGGCACTGCGACAGCCAGCTCACGGTCCACCTGCCCGACCCCGGCCTGCTGATCGCCGCGGACATGCTCTCCGACCTCGAGATTCCCATTCTCAACGCCGCGCCTTCGGTCTATCGTCGCACGCTCGAAACGCTCCGTCCGCTGGCCGAGGGCGGGGCGTTCGAAGCGCTGGTCCCGGGGCACGGCTCGCCCGCGGTGGGCCGCGCGGAGGTCGCGGCCCGGCTGCGCGCCGACCTCGAGTACCTGCGCGCGCTCGAGCGCGGCGTCGCGGAGGCCCGCGCGGCGGGGCTCTCGCTCGAGGCCGCGCAGGAGCGGCTCGCGGCGATGGAGTACGTTGGGAAGCACAGTGACGTCTGCCCCACCGAATCGTTGCATCGCGACAACGTGAAGTTCGCCTGGGAGGATGCATGGCCCGCGAAAACCTGAACCCGTTCAAGATCGCCCAGTCCCAGTTCGAGCGCGCCGCCGAGGTGCTCGGGCTCGACCCCGGCACGCGCAAGGTGCTGTCGAACCCGAAGCGCGAGCTGAGCGTGACCATGCCGGTGCGGATGGACGACGGCCGCATCGAGGTCTTCAAGGGCTACCGCGTGCAGCACAACATCGCGCGCGGTCCCGCCAAGGGCGGGATCCGCTACCACCCCGACGTGACCCGCGACGAGGTGCGCGCGCTGGCCTCGTGGATGACGTGGAAGTGCGCGTGCCTCGACCTTCCCTACGGCGGCGGCAAGGGCGGCGTGGTGGTGGACCCGCGCAAGCTCTCGATGGGCGAGCTCGAGCGCCTGACGCGGCGCTACACCAGCGAGATCCTGCCGGTGATCGGCCCGGAGCAGGACATCCCGGCGCCGGACGTCTACACCGACAGCCAGACCATGGCGTGGATCATGGACACCTACAGCATGACCAAGGGCGCGACGACCCTCGGGGTGGTGACCGGGAAGCCGGTGAGCCTCGGCGGATCCAAGGGCCGCGACCGCGCCACCGCGCGCGGCGTGCAGTTCGTGCTGCGCGAGGCGTGCAAGGACCGCAAGCTCCCGCTCAAGGGCGCGACGGTCGCGATCCAGGGGTTCGGCAACGCGGGCGGCAACCTCGCCACGCTGCTGCACGCCGACGGCGCGAAGATCGTGGCGGTGTCCGACTCGACCGGGGGGATCCACGATCCGAAGGGCCTCGACCCGAAGGTCCTTCACGCCCACAAGAACGCGGGCGGCGGATTCAAGAACCTCAAGCTCGGCAAGCCGGTCACCAACAAGCAGCTGCTCGAGCTCAAGGTGGACATCCTCTGTCCCTCCGCGCTCGAGAACCAAATCACCGGCGAGAACGCGGGCCGGGTGAAGGCCCAGATCGTCGCCGAGGCGGCCAACGGGCCGACCACGCCCATGGCCGACGCGAACCTGTTCCGGCGCGGGCGCACCGTGATCCCCGACATCCTCGCCAACGCGGGCGGGGTGACGGTCTCCTACTTCGAATGGGTGCAGGACTTCTCGGCGTTCTTCTGGGAGGAGGACGAGGTGGACAAGCGCCTCGAGAAGTCCATGGTGCGCGCCTACCGCGCGGTCGCCGAGACGGCGCAGCAGCACAAGTGCAGCCTGCGCGACGCCGCCTACATCGTGGCGGTGGGGCGCGTGGCCGAGGCGACGCGGCTGCGCGGGCTGTTCCCCTAGATCGGGTCGCGCATGGCCAGACCGCGCGCGCGATCCACGACGGCCACCACGCCCGGAGCCGGCCGCATTCCGGCTCCGGGCGCTTCGTCGCCGGGCCAGGCGGGCCCGCCCGGACGCCTTCCCCCGATCGCCTGGCTCGCCGCCGCCGTGGCGGCCGCGCTCGCGGCGTGGCGGCTCGGTTCGCTGCCGAACCTGTTCTGGGCTCAGGACGACGCCTACATCAGCTTCCGCTACGCGCGGAACCTGCTGCGCGGCGAGGGGCTGGTGTACAACGCCGGCGAACGGGTCGAGGGCTACACCAACTTCCTGTGGACCGTGCTGTCGGCGATCCCGATGGCGCTCGGGCAGGCGGACCCGATCGTGTGGATGAACCGGCTCGGCTTCGCGCTCCTCGTCGCGTCCTACGCGGCGCTGCTCGGGCTCGGGCTGCTGCTCGCCCGGCGCGGCCACGCGTGGGCGCCGCTCGCGATCGTGCCGCTGCTCTTCACGTGGTCGTTCAACCTGTGGTTCGTCTCGGGCATGGAGACCGGGCTCGTGGCGTTCTTCGCCATTGCGGGCACGGTGCTGGTCGCCCTCGACCCCCGCGAGCAGCGCTGGGCGCCGCTTGCCGCCAGCGCCGCGGGCGTGCTGGCGATGCTGTCGCGCGCCGACGCACTCCCGGTGTGGCTGGCGCTCGCGGCGACCGGCATCGGGTTCGAGCTGGCGCGCGGGCGCGGCGCGCGGGTGGCGGGCTCCGCTTCACCGCGCCCGGGCGCGGTGGCCGGCGCGGTGGCCGCTCTGCGCCCGGCGCTCGTGCCGTGGCTGCTTCCGATCGTGGTGGTCTACGCGCCCTACACGCTGTGGCGCGTGGCGTACTACGGCTCGATCTACCCCAACACCTACTACGCCAAGGCCATCTACCTGCCCGCGTGGGAGCGCGGCTGGACCTACCTCGCCACGTTCTTCTCGGTCTACCCGATCCTCCTGCCCGCGCTGCTGGTGCCGGTCGCCGCGTGGCTCGCGCGGGACGCCGTGACGCGGCGCTTCCTCACCGCCGCCACGCTGGTCACCGCGTTCGTGTTCCTGTACGTGCTGCGCGTGGGCGGCGACTTCATGGAGTGGCGCTTCCTCGTGCCGGTGATGGGGATCCTGCTGCCGGCGTGCGTGCTCGCGTTCGCCACCCTCGCCGGGCGGCTGGCGGGGACTCGCGGCGCGGCGGCGCGGGTGGCGCCCGCGGCCGCGGGTGTCGCCGCGTCGCTCGGGCTCGCCGCCCTGATGCAGGCCCGCCTCGTGCCGGCGCTCACCGTGAAGATGGAGGGGCAGGAAGTGATCGGCGAGCTGGCGCGCTACTGCGACGACCGGCAATTCAACTGGCGCGCGGTGGCGCGAAGGCTCGACGGGCTCGTGCCGCGCGACGCGAGGATGGCGGTGACCGCGGCGGGCATCATTCCCTTCCACTGCGACCGCCCGATCCTCGACCTCCACGGCCTCACCGACCGGGAGATCGCGCGGCGGCCCGTGACCGCGGCGACCCGCGGGCGCATGGGCCACGAGCACTACGTCACCGACATGGACGAGATGCGGCGGCGCGGCGCGGCGGTCGTGGTGGTGTGGGACGACCCGCGTCCCGAGCCCGAGGCCGCGAGCCTTCAGGTGGCCGGGAACCTCGCGCTGGTGAGCGCGCGGATCGCCGACGGTCGCTGGTGCTCGTTCTTCGTGCTCGACACCACGCGCGTGGCGCTCGGCCCGCTGCGGGCGACGCCGGACGTGGTGGTGAGCGCGGGCGGGGACGCCCCGCCGGCGGTCGCGCCGCCGGCGGGGGCGCCGCCTCGGACTACCGGTACAGCCCCTTGATCGTCCCCCACGAGCGGTCCTTCGACGGCACGGGGCACGCGAAGCACTGCGGACCCGGCGCGCCGGGGAACGCGGGACACTGCCAGCCGACCACCGTGTTCGAGAGCGGCTGGGCGAGCGTGTAGTCGCCGACGCCGAGCGGCTGCACCAGCTTGATGTCGGTGAGCATCAGGCAGCCCGCCACGGCGCACCCCGCGCACGCGCCCGATCCCACGGTCTTCTGGTGGGTGATGAGGATCTCGAGCGCGTAATGCTCGGTCACGTCGTCCACCGTCGCCGCACTCGACGTCGGGACGGCGGCGACGGCGCGCAGCCGGATCCGGTTCGCCGGCGGAGCGACCGCCTGCCCGAACGCCCCCGAGGTGGCAGCGCCGTTCCAGGGATCCGCGCAGGAGTTGGGCCCTCCCACGAAGTACGCGTTGGAACTCAGCGCGCCCGCCCGGCACTCGCCGGGCGACTGGAACGACCACCACGAAGGCACCGTGGCCTGGTCGAAGATCGCATCCACGGTCACTTCGGCGCCGACCAGCTGGGTGAGCGGAAACGGCGCGACGAAAGACGCCACGAGACGGTGCGCGCCGGTGTTCGCGTTGCAGGCGAAGGTCTCCAGCGACTGCCCGAACGTCCCGCAGTCGTTCCACGACAGGTTGATTCCGCCCGCGTGGGCGGGGGTCACGGCGAGCGAGGCGAGGAGCGGTCCGAGGTATCGAAGTCTCATGGGCACCTCCAGGATCCGGCGGAGTTCGCGCCGCGGCCGGGCGTAGGGTTCGAATTCGCGCGGTTTCCCGCCCCCCGAGTATGCGCGAGCCGGAGGACGGTTTCCCGGAAAATCTGGCGGGGGCGACGGACGAACCCGGCCCCGGCCTCGCTCGCGGGCCTCCGGGCGGCCTCCCCTCCACCGGTAGCCTCCGGCCCGCCCTGCCGCTAGGCTGCGCCCGCCATGCCCGCGCCCCCCGACCCCCTGCCGCCCCCCCAGGGCCCCGCCCCCCGCCGTGCCGGGGACGCCGCGGGCCACCGGGCCCCGGCCATCGCCCTTCGCCACATCACCCGGCGCTTCGGCCCGCTGGTCGCCAACGACGACGTCTCGCTCGCGCTCGACCCGGGCGAGATCCACGGGCTGGTCGGCGAGAACGGGGCGGGCAAGACCACCCTGATGCGGGTGCTGTGCGGACTGCTGGCCCCCGATTCCGGCACGATCGAGCTGGACGGGCGGGGGGTGCGCTTCCACGGACCCGCCGACGCGATGCGCGCCGGGCTCGGCATGGTGCACCAGCACTTCCTGCTGGTGGACACCATGACGGTCGCCGAGAACGTGGTGCTCGGGCGCGAGCCGCGCGCGTCCTTCGGAGCCTTCCGCCGCGCCGAGGCCGAGCGCGAGGTCGCATCACTCGCGGAGCGGGTGCGGCTTCCGGTGCGGGCCGGGGCCCGGGTCGGGACGCTCTCGGTCGGCGAGCAGCAGCGGGTCGAGATCCTCAAGGCGCTGCACCACGGGGCGCGCGTGCTGGTGCTCGACGAGCCCACCGCCGTGCTCACCCCGCAGGAGGTGGACGAGCTGTTCGCCGTGCTGCGCGAGCTGCGCGCGCGCGGCACGACGCTGGTGCTCATCACGCACAAGCTCGCCGAGGTGAAGGCGCTCGCCGACCGCATCACCGTGATGCGCGCCGGGCGCAACGTGGGCGGCGGTCCGGCCGCGGAGCTGGGCCTCGAGCGGATCGCCGAGCTCATGGTGGGGCGCCCGGTGCCGCCGCTGCGCGCCCGCGCCGCGCGCCCTCCGGGAGCGCCGCTCCTCGAGGTGAGCGACCTGGCGGTGCGCGACGCGCGCGGGCTCGAGGCGGTGCGCGGGGTGAGCTTCGACGTGCGCGCGGGCGAGATCGTGGGGATCGCCGGCGTCGAGGGCAACGGCCAGCACGAGCTGCTCGACGCGCTCGCGGGCCTCGCGCCCGCGGCGCGGGGGCAGATCACCGTGGCGGGCCGCCGCCTCGGCGCCCACACGCCGCGCGAGCACACCGCCGCCGGCCTCGCGCACGTGCCCGGCGACCGGCTGCGCCGCGGGCTGGTGGCGGAGATGACGCTCGCCGAGAACCTGGCCCTCGGCCGGCACCGCGAACCCGGGCTCGGCCGGGGCCCGCTGCTCGACCCCGGGGCGCTCGAGTCCCGCGCGGCCGACCTGCTCGAACGCTACGACGTGCGTCCGGCGGGCCCGCGCCTGCTCGGGCGCCAGCTCTCGGGCGGCAACCAGCAGAAGCTGGTGGTCGCACGCGAGCTGTCGCGCGGCGCCCCGGTGCTGCTGGCGGCGCACCCGACGCGCGGCGTGGACCTCGGCGCGGTGGCCGCGATCCACGCCCGCCTGCTCGCCGAGCGCGACCGCGGCGGCGCGGTCCTGCTGGTGTCCTCGGAACTCACCGAGATCCTCGCGCTCTCCGACCGGATCCTCGTGATGTACGCCGGACGGATCGCCCACGAAACCACGCCGGCCGCGACCGACGAGCGCACGCTCGGCCTATTCATGACGGGACGCGGCGCGGCCCCGGCCCCCGGGGCCGGCGCGTGAGCCCCGCGCCCGGCGCTCCGGCCGCG